>CAZHMP010000005.1:0-10996 GCA_964533595.1 uncultured Acidimicrobiales bacterium
TGGTGCTTGCCGTCACATCGGATTCAGGCCTGAAGACCACATCAATCTCGGAAATCCCGCTCAAGGGCCGCAACACCCAAGGGGTCAGGTTGACGAGGCTGACTTCCGGCGCGTCAATCACGCTGGCATTCATCGGATCGCCGACGGGACTATTGGCCCAGATGTCCTCTGATGACGATCCCAAGAAGCTCGACCCTCATCCGGTGCCTCTGTGGGTGGAGGCAAGTAGACGAGACCTTGTCGCCATCCCCACCGAACGCCTCATCCGTGTGATCGCCCCGGGAAGGTGGTGACATGACACCCAAGCAGCGTGCGGCGCTCGAGTACGACGCCGATGCAATCGAGACTCTCGAAGGGCTCGAGGCGGTTCGAAAACGACCCGGAATGTACATCGGTGGCACCGGCTCCGACGGTCTGATGCATCTGGTCTGGGAAATCATCGACAATTCCGTGGATGAGGCGGCCGCCGGGTTTGCGAAGAAGGTCGACGTCGTACTCCATCGCGACAAATCGATCGAGATCCGCGACGACGGCCGTGGCATACCGGTCGACCTGCATGCCAAGCGCAAAGTATCAGCGCTCGAGGTGGTGTTCACCGAGCTTCACGCCGGAGGAAAATTCGGTGGTGGCGCCTACACCTCGTCGGGTGGGCTTCACGGCGTCGGTGCGTCCGTGGTGAACGCGCTGGCCTCCAAGTTGGTGGCCGAAGTCGACAGAGGGGGAGCCACTCACCAGATTTGGTTCAAGAACAGGCGCGCCGGACAATTTGACGGATCCAAGTTTCGGGCCGGTCACAAGCTTGAAAAGATCAAGCGGATCTCCAAGAACAAGACGGGAACGCGAGTACGTTTCTGGCCCGATTTCGAGATATTCGATCCCGACGCTCGGGTCGATTTCGACGAGATATGCGAGCGATGCACCAATGCGTGTTTCTTGGTGCCGGGAATGCGAGTCACCGTCGATGACCGCCGTGTGGGCGGTAACCCAGACAAGTTCACGTTCGTGTCACGCGGCGGCTTGTCGGACCTGGTCGATCATCTTTCCATCGGCGAGAACGTGAGCCAGATTATTTCCGTCAACGGCATCGATTCATTTGAGGAGAAGGTTCCGGTCAACGGGAAGATGACCGATGTGTCGCGCGAGTGCACGGTCGACGTGGCATTGCGATGGATAAAGGGATACGACACGACGATCGTGTCGTTCGTCAACACGATTCCCACCACACACGGCGGAACGCACATGGCGGGTTTCGACAAATCCCTCACTCGGGTCGTCAACAACGTGTTGCTGAAAGACACTCGAAAGTTGGCCAAGCTGGCCAAGGCCAATCAGCACCGCGCCACCAAGGACGACGTGCAGGAAGGGCTGGTGGCGGCGGTCAAGGTCACTTTTGCGGAGCCACAATTTCGCGGCCAGACCAAGCAAGAGCTCGGCACGCCGGCTGTGGAGGGCATCGTGGCCAGAGTGGTCTACGACCAGCTCAAGGAGTGGTTCGATGTGGGCGGCGGACCGCGCACCCACGTGAAGGCCATCGGAGACAAGATCACCAACGCCGTACTCAGCCGTGTCGCCTCCAAACAGGTTCTTCAGGCCAAACGCAAGGCAGCGAGCCTGGGATCCACCGGCATGCCCCAGAAGTTGGCCGACTGCCGTTCCCACGGAAAGGAATCCGAGCTGATATTGGTGGAGGGCGACTCGGCCGCCGGGCCCGCAAAGCGCGGCCGCGACAGCGAAACCATGGCCATCCTGCCCTTGAGAGGGAAAGTCGTGAATGCCGCGAAGGCATCCACCAAACAGGTGCTCGACAATGCCGAGGCCAAGGCATTGTTCACCTCGGTGGGAGCTGGGGCCGGCAAGGAATTCAATATCGAAGATGCCCGCTACGGACGCATCGTGATCCTCTGCGATGCCGATGTCGACGGCAGTCACATTCGGTGCCTGCTGCTCACCTTGATCCATCGATACATGAGGCCGATGCTCGAGAGCGGCAACGTGTTTGCCGCTCAACCACCCTTGTTCACCACCAAGGTTGGTGATGAAATTCACCGTGCTTACTCCGATGATGAGCGAGAGCGCATCACCGATGAGATCTGCAAGGGCAATCGGAAGCGGGAGAACGTCAAATGGCAGCGCTTCAAGGGCCTGGGCGAGATGAACGTCGATGAGCTTCGCTACTGCGCGCTCGATCCCGCCACTCGCACTCTTCGACGGCTCACCATGGATGACGGCAAGGAGGCGACCGATGCCGCAAAAATGTTCGACGTCTTGATGGGAAGCGACGTATCGAAGCGGCGCAACTTCCTGGTCAAGAATTCGGCAGTGGTCGACGATTCGATACTCGATATTTGAATCGGGCTTCCCGAACACTGTCACAGCCATCATGTAGAACTGAGACGATGACAACCCAAGTCGGCCCTCCCCTGAAACCCCCGAAGCGTTTGTCGCCGTCGGGTGCCTCTGCCTTCCAACAATGTCCGAAGAAGTGGCGGCACCGTTACATCGAGCATCTGCCCGACCCCCCAGGGGAGGCCGCGCTGGTGGGAAGCTTTGCCCATCGGGTCCTGGAATTGCTGATGCGGCTCGAATCCCAAGATCGCACCAAAGAGTCGGCCCGCGAGATTGCGGCTCGAGAATGGCCCAAGTGGGAGTCTGGGTCAGACTTTCGAGCGTTGGAGCTGGATACCGAGGCCGTCCGAGGGTTCAAATGGAAGTCTTGGAACGCGGTTGCCAATCTCTGGCAGCTGCAGACTCCAGCCGATGTCGAGGTAAGGGCCACAGAGCAGAACGTCGAGGCGACTCTTGCCGGCGTGCCATTCCGGGGCATCGTCGACCGGATCGATTTCGAGGACGGGGGGCTGGTGGTCACCGATTACAAGTCGGGGAGCGCTCCGCGTTCGGCCAAGTATCGCAAAGAAAGACTGCCGCAGGTCTTGCTGTATGCCGCGGCGATCGCCGACGCGAGCGGTGAAATACCAGCGCGAGTGCGTTTGCTGTTCCTGGGAGAGAGAACCAGCGAGGTTTCAGCCGACGTAACCGAATCACGTCTCGACGATGTCACCGGTGCTCTGGCCAACACGTGGGGAGCGATCGACCAGGCATGTTCCGACGACGACTTCCCGACGAAGGTCGGCCCTCTCTGCGGATGGTGTCCCTACATCGAGACATGTGCCGACGGCCAAGCTGAGGTGATCCGACGAGGCTGAGGTGAACCGACGAGGCTGAGGTTTACGCCCGGATCAGCCTTCGTCCGTGGCTGATCGTTTGCGGCGCCACCAGTAGCGCAACAGAAGCGCGAAAGCGAGTGAGGCGGCGGCAATTCCGAGTCCCGTTCCGGCCAGCAGTGAGTCGGATGGGGGATCGGCGACGGGCGGCGTCACTGCCGGCCCGGCCGGAGGATCATCCACAATGGGCCGAGGAGCGGACGCTTCGTCACGTATCAACGCGTCGACTGGTGCCGGTCCGGCATCAGTGGGAGCCGGGCGTCGGCGGTTTTTCTGTGGGTCATACGACATTGGTCACCTCCGTGGGGATCACCAGATCGAACAGACGGTCGAATTCAGCTGCTGCTTCTTGTGCGCCGGGGCGTTTGCCGAGCGAATGAATCGGCATGGACCCAGCCGACGCCTCGGGCACCGCGGCACGAAGGTGGACGGCCGGCAGAACCATGTCGCCGTGGTCGTTGCGGAGTTGCTCGTCCCAGTAACGGGCGTCGCGTGTGCGGCCCAAGCGGTTCACCGCCACACCGGCAATTTCCAGGGGCACCCTCCGCCGCTCGGAGATGCGGTTGACGGTTCGCAGTATCTGACCCACGCCATCTGAGGCCCACGCTCCGGGCTCGGTCACCACCAATGCGCGATCGGCAGCGAAGAGACCGTTGACGGTGAGTAGACCGAGCGATGGGGGACAGTCGATGATGACGACATCGTGGTGGACACCTTCAAGGGCGATTGCCAGTCGATCGTTGGCACCGATGGGGTCGGTGAGAAGCTGAGGTTCCCGAGCGGCCAGGGACGGGGTGGATGGCACAACCGATGGGGGTCGACCGTTCTCGTTGGGCCAGCCCGAAGTGACCCGCAGACCGGCAATGGCACCGGGCCGTTCCTCGGCCAAAGCCTGGTCGACGCTGAACGGCGTATCCCAAACTCCCAGTCCGGTGGTGGCGTTGGCTTGTGGGTCGAGGTCGATGACAAGGCAGTCGAGGTGGCGCGACCAAGCCGTGGCGGCCAAGCCGAGAGCGACGGTGGTCTTTCCTACCCCACCCTTCTGATTCACTACGGCGATAACAGGCACGAGCCAAAACTAGCGAACCTTGGGCTCAGAAGTAGACCCGGCCTCAGGCCGCCATTGATCTGGTGGCCACCCTGATGATGTCGTCGAGGGCATCAACCAGCGTGGGGTTGCTGTCGAACAGATCTCGCACAGCCGGAAAATTCCATTGGTGGCAGAGCAACTCCGGTTGAATGCCGGCGCTGATCCAGGCCTCGGCGATGTGGCGAATTGCGCTGTCCACTACGGGATCGGCGGCGGTAACCGTGGCATTCGCCATTCGTTCGACGTCGTTGTCGGTGAGGTGAATGAGCGGGTCGCGAACCAGATCGAGTCGGTAGTGAATGGCTTCGGCTGCGATCCGAGTGTGATTCAACGCTGCTTGTCCCTCTCCGAGAGCCAGTTGAAACTCTGACCAACATTAGAAAGAGTCGCGCGGTGTGTGGCGGATCCCTTGCATTACGCGCGTTTTGTGGAGCGTCTCACCCTGGCGGGCAACAGCCGACTTGGCATGCGTCCCCGATGGGCTCCAGCGATCCGATGCCCAGGCGGGGAGAGTCGCCACTGAGTCTCTCCTCGATCAGTTGGCGCCACATGGCAACGAACTCGGGCTCGGGAGATGTGCCAGGGGCGGCCGCTCTGGTGATTGCGAGACCAATCGCAGCGGCAGTGGCCGATGCCTCCTTGTCGAGGTCGAAGAGAACCTCGAAGTGGTCGGATACGAATCCGATCGGAACGATCGTTGCGCCACGAATGCCCCGATCACGAAGCCGGCGAAGATGGTCGTTGACATCTGGCTCGAGCCAGGGGACCCGTGGAGATCCCGAACGACTCTGCCATGCGATGCTCCACTCGTGGGACGCAGTCTGGCGGGCAGCAACAAGACTCGCCGCTTCTGCGATTTGATTCTCGTATTGGCATTGACCGGCCATGGCCGTGGGAATTGAATGTGCGGTGAACACCAAGTGAGCCTCTCTCTCCAGATCTCCTAGCCGACTCAATGCCAGCCGGGTGGCCGCGGCGAAGGGTTTGATGAATCCGGGGTGGTCGTAGTAGGCGCGTATCTTGTCGATTCTCGGAGCGGACTTTCCCACCACGGATCTGGCGGCCTCGATGTCTTCGAGATATTGGCGGCAACTCGAATATGAGCTGTAGGCCGAAGTGGTGATGGCCAACGCATTCTTCACGCCGTCTCGGGTCATCTCGCCAACTGTGTCGGCGATCATCGGGTGCCAGTTGCGATTGCCCCAATAGATGGGCAGATCTATGTGGTGTTCCGACAGTTCAACTCGCAGCGCGTCGATCAGGCGGCGGCACTGTTCGTTGATCGGGCTGACCCCGCCCAGATCCATGTATCGCGAGGCGACCTCTTCGAGTCGTGCGCGAGGCACTCCGCGCCCTCGAGTGACGTTGTCGAGGAAGGCCATGACGTCATCGGGGCCCTCCGGGCCACCAAATGACAGCACGAGAACTGCGTCATATCCGTTCATGCCTCTGCGGAGGCTACTTGATGTGCACGGGGGACAGTGTGGCCCGATCAGCCTCGCAGCATTCGGCGCATCGCAGATTTCGCTCGGCCGGTTTCGCGTGAGTTCCAGCCGTCGGGCAGGAGGTGAGGTGCCTCGTCGGCCACCACCGCCATCACCTTTGCCGCCGATGGATTGACGAGAGCGGTGCTGCCGATCACCACCGTCGGTACGGTTTCGTTCCCGTTGGCGTGGCGCCGAACGGTGGCCGCGTCGGCTGGGTTGTCCCAGATGTTGTGCTTGACGAAGGCCACACCGGCACTCGAAAGCTTGCGGTCGAGCATCATGCAAAATCCGCAGCCCGGTCGCCAGTAGAAATCGATTGCGTTGGCTTGCTGGTTGGGCATCGTCACTCCTGAGGGGTCGGGTTCTTCAACCCGGCGAGCCCTCTCACCCTTCCCGAAAGTTGCCCGCCCATTCGGTTGGCTCTCAATTCGATGACACCGTGAACGTGGCGAGATCGGCCGCCAGCTCTTCGCGCACCATTTCGATGAACTTCCCCCGAGCGTTGGCGCGCGTCGCCACAAACCCTCCCCGATGCAACCCGGAAGCCAGCTCGGCGGTACGGGTGAGCACACGGTCTTGCAGTTCGTCGGGGCCGACGGTTTCGTCGAGGAAGCCGGCATGAACTGCCTGGGCCGGGGAGTAGATGGTGGCAAGCATGGTGGCTCTCGTGAACTCGCGTGGACTGAGACGGTCTCGAGCCAACTCAACTCCGAAGCGAGGAAGCGGCATTCCGATGCCGACCTCCGGCAGTCCGATCTTCACGTCTGAGTCGACGCCGATGCGTTCATCGCACGCCAGCAGGAGCAAGGCTCCAGCGGCGAGCGCGTGACCGGTGCAGCCGGCCACGACGGGCCGCGGGAATCCACAAAGTCGCAGGAACAACTCTGCGCCTCGGCCCACCAGCCGTTGCGCCGCTTCGGCACTTTCTTTCATCACCGCCAAGTCGAATCCAGCGCTGAATCTTCCCGGCCGACCGAGAATGGCCACCGCGTCGGAATCGGCTTCGGCCTGATCGAGTGCCACCTCGAATGCGTCGATCAGCTCGTGTCCGAGAGCGTTCGCTTTGCCGTCGTCAACCTGGAGGACAGCGACGCCGTCCGTGATTGTTGTTTGAATCGGAGATGCCATGGTGGCACGCTAGCCACTCCCAACGGAGGTATGAAGTTGATTCGAGCCGAGGGTCTAACGCGTCGGTTCGGCCAGAACGTGGCGGTCGACACCGTCGATCTTCAGGTTGATCCAGGTGAGATCTACGGCTTTCTCGGGCCCAACGGCGCCGGAAAATCGACCATGGTGAAAATGCTGTGCACGCTGTTGAAGCCCACAGCCGGCCAAGCCTGGATCGCCGGCACCGACGTCCTCGATCGGCCCGGTGATGTTCGGCTTCAGATCGGCGTGGCGCTGCAAGAAGCATCTCTTGACCCGAAGATGACCGGGCGCGAGATCGTTACGACACAAGGCAGGCTGTTTGGTCTACGGGCTGCCGAGATCAATCAGCGAATCGACGAACTGGCTCATCTGGTCGACATGAGCGCGTTCGACAACCTCGTTGGCACCTACTCGGGTGGCATGAAGCGGCGTCTCGATTTGGCGGCCTCGCTGGTTCACAATCCCGATGTCTTGTTCCTTGACGAGCCGACCACCGGGCTCGATCCGCCGGGCCGTTTGCAGGTCTGGGAAGAGGTCCGCCGCCTCAACCGGGAGCTTGGCATGACCGTATTTCTCACGACGCAATACCTGGAGGAGGCCGACGAGTTGGCCGATCGAGTCGGAATCATCGACCGTGGACGGATTGCGGCTGAGGGTTCGCCGGAGCAGTTGAAACGCTCAATCGGCGACGACGTGGTGGTGGTTCGAACCGCGGTCAACCACGAAGAGGTTGTGAATGTGTTGTCGGGCGTGCCGAGCGTCGATCAGGTCGAGACGTTCGAGGGAGAAGTGCGGGCCGCCACGAAACACGGAGGACGAGCGTTGAGTCCAGTGGCGGTAGCGCTCGATGGCGCGGGCATCAAGGTCGACGAGTTGGCCCTGCGAACTCCGACACTCGACGATGTGTTTCTCGAGGTGACAGGATCACACTTGGAAGGTGGCGACTCATGACCCAGCCAATTGTGGCTCGCCCAGCCGGATTCTTCAGCGATATTCGATCGGTGGCGATCCGGGCACTCCAACAGCTTCCGAGAGATCTCGAGTTCGTGGTGCCCGCCCTCGCCGTGCCGTTGTTCTTCTTCTTGGTCAACATCGGAGCGTTGCAGGATGTAGCCGGGTTCACGGATCTCGAGATCGATTACAAAGCGTTCCAGCTACCGGTGGGAGTGATTTTTGCGGTCACCGGTATCTCTCGTGCCTCGGCACTCGTGCTTGACATCCAAGACGGATACTTCGACCGACTCCTGTTGACGCCGGTGTCGAGGCGGGCGCTGCTTCTTGGGCTCATGGTCTCCGATTTCGTGCTGGTGCTGGCGTTGACGGTGCCGGTGGTGATACTTGGATTCGCGGTCGGTGTCAGGTTCTCGACCGGCCCCCTCGGTGTGCTCGTCTTCATGCTGATGGGCGCGATGTGGGGTGTGGCCTACACAGGGTTTCCCTACGCGATCGCGCTTCGCACCGGAAACCCGAGTGCCGTCAACTCCAGCTTTCTCTTGTTCTTTCCGTTCGCGTTCATAACAACGACGTTCCTTCCACTCGATGCAATGACCGGATGGCTTGGTGAGGTGGCCCGCTACAACCCGGTGACCTATCTGTTGGCCGGGTTGCGTTCGCTCTTCACCGGCTGGGATCCGGGTGATCTGCTGAAAGCCATGGCCGCGATCGCGGGCCTGGCTGTCGTGAGCCAGACGTTGGCCTTCCGCGCTCTCAACGGTCGGGTAGAGCAGAAATAACCCGCTCAGCCGTTGGTCGCCGGATACTCGACCTCGACGCCGTCCGATATAGCGACGTCGAAATAGTCCTCGAGCACCTGCAATCCGCAGTCGCTCAACTGGATGTCCCATTGTCCGGTGGTCACGGGAAACTCGATCCAGGTCCCGGGCGACAAGATTTCGGAATCTCCCAAACGATCGCCGCCCCACAAGGCGGCCGTGGTGGGGCTTATGAACACGTAGCAAACATCGGTGTCGGAGAAGTTGTTGAGACGGAAATACGTCGGCTCGTGGCCATCGCCGACGTACATGGCGCTGGATGCCAACTGCTCGCCTTCGACGAATATCGCAAACTCGATCGCTCCGGTTCCAATCCCGTCCGGGTTGGTCGCGCACGCCCACCATGTGCCGAATGGGCCGCCCGACCAAGACGAATTGAAACTGCTGGATGCTTCGATCACCGTTCCGTCGAAATACCAGACCGTGTCGTATGAAGCACCGTCCTGCATCCCGTCGTATTCCCAATACGCGCACACCTGGGGGGAGGAGGCCGGCAGTGTGTCGACCACCTCGGTGAGTTCGTCTCCAAGGGTGACGTCGGGGCCGAACAGCGGCGTGCCGGCCCATGCGGTGTTGATCACATCCACGGGGTCTTCGCCAACAGTCGGATCGGCAGTGTCACCCGACCGGACCGCGGAAATCACGTCGGCGGCCAGTCTGATCGGGCGAAGCCCGTTCAGAAACCCCCCAATTGGGATACAGGAATCTGAGCCGTCGACTGAACCGTCGCCGTTGGTGTCTTCCAATACCCGGCAGTCGGCGGTCAGCTCGCCCCGAATTCCGGCCGTGGTGGGGATCCCGACAAGGTGTCCGCCGCTGTCGATTGCGCCGCCACCGCTGTTGCCGCCCGAGATCGTGGCGTCGGTCTTTATCCATGCCCGCTGATCGTCGATTCCGGCTTCTCGTGAAAACCCGGAGACGATCCCGTTGGTGACCGAGATCGTATTGCCCCCGATGGCCGGGTATCCGAACATCGTGAGCCGGTCTCCGACCTCGACGCTGTCGGAGTCACCCACAGCCACGAACGGGAGGTCGGTGGGGGACACTGGATTGCCGTCGATGTCGCTGACGATGCGCAGGGTCGCCAGGTCGATGATCGAGTCGAAGCCGGCCACCTCCGCGAGATAGGTCGGTTCGGCGGGTGAGTCGGTGCGATCGGTGATGGCGACACTCATCATTTGCCAGCGACAATCGGGTTCGCTGGCCACAACGTGTGAGTTGGTGAGAATCATCCCGGTCGGGTCGATGATCGTGCCGGATCCGGTCCAGCACTGAAAGCCGTCCGACATCAACGGTGCCAATTGCACGGAGGCACGAGCGAGCGCAGCCGGATCGGCGCCCACCGGTTGTGGTCCGGCCGGCTCGGTAGTGGTAGTGGTAGTCGTGGTGGAGGTGGTCGTCGGTGCGGATGTGGTCGTGGTGGCCGGCGCAGCTGTTGAAGTCGACGCGGGCGAAACCGTTGTGGGGCTTGCGCTCGAATCGCTACTGCTTCCACCGCCCATGACTGCCACGAGAATCACGGCTATCACTGCAAATGCAGCAATGCTCGCTCCGATCGCCACCGGCGCTGAGACCGCCGTCTTTGCTGCCTGACCTTCGATGTCCACTGGCTTCTCCAATACGGTTCGCTCAAAGACGGGCCTGACCCAGCGCCACAATAGGTGCGTTGGCAATACGACGTGAAGACGGCGTTCCCGGTGAGTGGTCGACCCAACGCCAATAGCATGCTCCAATGATCTTGGTCGACGCATCAGACGTGACGATGATGCGGCCCGACCGTCCGCTGTTCTCGAACGTTTCGGTCACCGTGTCCACCGGAGACCGGCTCGGTGTGGTCGGCATCAACGGCACCGGAAAGACAACACTGCTGGATGTGTTGGCCGGAACTCGCCAGCCGGAAAGCGGTGTGGTTCGTCGGGGAAACGGTGTCACCATCGCCACGCTCGACCAGGTCACGGAACTGGCGTCCGGAACGGTCCGTGATGCTGTCGGGTCGGGATGGAGAGGCGAGGCCGTGCTCGACCGACTGGGCCTGGGTGAACTCTTCGATCGGCCCACCTCCGAGTTGTCGGGCGGGCAGGAAAAGCGAGTTGCGCTTGCCATGGCACTCGTGGCCGACTCCGACATGTTGATTCTCGATGAGCCAACCAACCATCTCGACGTTGATGCAATCGAATGGCTGGAGGAAGAGCTGCGACGATTCCGCGGCGGGCTTGTGTTGGTAACCCATGACCGCCACGTGCTCGACAGGGTCTCGACGAGAGTGCTGGAGCTCGA
>CAZHMP010000005.1:11096-32249 GCA_964533595.1 uncultured Acidimicrobiales bacterium
TAACCCATGACCGCCACGTGCTCGACAGGGTCTCGACGAGAGTGCTGGAGCTCGATCGGGGCGCCTCTTATGTGCACGAGGGTGGATACGACTCCTATCTCGAGGGTCGAGCCCTGCGTGAGGAAATGGCTGCCGCCTCGGAGTCGACGAGGCGCAATCTGGCTCGACGCGAACTCGACTGGCTGCGCCACGGGGCAAAGGCCCGCACTCGCAAGAGTCGTTCGCGCATCCAGAGGGCCAATGAATTGATCGCCGGTGGACCCCAGGCTGCGGCGAGAGATGGCGACCTCGATCTGTCAACGCTTCACAAGGACACTCCTCGCCTGGGTGATCAAGTCGTCGACATGGAGAGTGTTTCGGTCGGGTTCCCCGGTCAACCGCCGCTGATCGAACACCTCGAGCTGCTGATTGATCGGCGTGAGCGGCTCGGCGTTGTCGGTCCCAATGGTTGCGGCAAATCAACCCTCTTGGATGTGATCGCGGGTCGTCGCGGTCCACTCTCGGGAAAGTTGACGGTTGGACCGACGGCTGTGGTCGGCCTGCATGACCAGACCGGGAGAGAACTCGACCCAGAGATGCGAGTGCGTCAGGCCGTAGCAGGTGATCGAGCCCAACCCGACTGGTGGGACGCGGCACTTCTCGAGCGGTTCTGGTTCGACTCCGATGCCCAACGGTCACCGATCGGCTTGCTGTCGGGGGGTGAGCGTCGTCGGCTGCAGTTGGTGCTCACACTGGCCGCCAAGCCCAACGTGCTGCTTCTCGACGAGCCCACCAACGATCTCGACCTTGACACGTTGAGGGCCCTCGAGGAGTTTCTCGATGATTGGCCCGGCGCGCTTCTCGTTGTGAGCCACGATCGGACGTTCCTCGATCGCACCGTCGACGATGTGATCGTGATCCACGACCAGAAGGCCCGTCGCTGGCCGGGCGGATACGCGGCATGGCTGCAAGACCGCAAGTTGCCGACAAAGGGGGCCGGTTCGGCGGTTCCGGTGGCGGCGACGGCGGTGGGTAAGAAGAAGGCCGCGAAAACTTCATCAACCGGCCGGTCACACAGCACAATCAATCGTGAAATATCGCGGTGCGAGAAGCAGATTGTCCGACTCGAATCGGCCATTGCCAAGCTCCACGAGCAACTTGTCGACGCCGGCGTCAATGCCGACCACCAAAGCCTTGGCGAACTCGGTCGCGACCTTGCGTCCGCCGAATCGGACTTGAGGACCGCCGAGGAGTTGTGGCTGACGTTGAGCGACGAACTCGAGGCGAGAGGCTGAGTTGGCCGACGGTACGCAAGAAAGGATCGCTAGCCTTTCTTCATGTCCAACGCCGTTGATTCCACTCTCGATGCCGCTGATATCGGCGAAGTGCTGATCGTCACCGACGCTGCTCGCACCGTCGTAGCGGAGATTCAATCAAAGGAAGAAGACCCCGACACTCTGGGTCTTCGTGTCGAGGTGACTGGGGCCAATGGCGTCGATTACACCTACGACCTGAGCTTGGAGCCGATAACCGAGGTGGCCGACACCGATCACCTGTATGCACGCGAGGGCCTGACGGTAATCGTGCCCGACAACAGTGTCACCGCTCTTTCCGGCGCCACACTCGACATTCCGAGCACCCCTGCTCAGGGTGGCTTGGTGATCCGCAACCCCAATCGACCCAATCCCCTTGGCGACCTGGGCCAACTCGAATTGGTGGGAGATATCGCCGAGAAGGTTCAGATGTTGCTGGCCGAACGAATCAATCCGGCTCTCGCCTCCCACGGTGGATTTGCTACTTTCGTGGGCGTCGAGGACGACAAGGTGTTCATCACGATGGGCGGCGGATGCCAAGGATGCTCGATGAGCCAGGCCACACTCACCGAGGGGATTCGCAAGGCCATTCTTGAGGCGATTCCCGAGGTGGCAGACGTGATCGACGCCACCGATCACCAACTCGGAGAGAACCCCTACTACTCCTGACCCGCCGGTCGCTTCGGCGACTCTCAGTCGGAGAGCATCGAGCGTGCAGTGGCGGCAACCCCGGCTGCGTCAAGGCCAAGTTCGGCCAGGATCGCGTCGGCCTTCCCATGAGGGATGTAGGTGGTGGGAACCCCGAGAACCCGCAAGCGGCTTGTTGCGTCGCGTTCGCTGAGCGCGTCACGCACCGCGGCGCCTGCTCCGCCGATCCTCAGTCCGTCCTCGACGGATATGACCAGATCATGTTCGGCAGCATCGTCGAGCATCTTCGGATCGAGCGGAGTGACGACACGAGGATCCCAAACTGTGGCCTGAATACCGTCGGCCTCAAGAAGGTCGGCAGCTCCTTCGCACGCCGCCAGCATCTTGCCGAAGCCAAGCAGACAGACTCTTGGGCCCCCGGCGCGAACCAGCCGGGCATCGAGTCCTGAACCGACTTCGTCGTCGGCCACCCAAGGCGCCGCAGTCTTGGGCCAGCGAATTGCCACAGGTCCATCGGTGAGTTCCATGGCATCGAACATCATCTGTTGGAGTTCTTGATAACTGGAAGGCGCGAAGACGGTCATCCCGGGCACCTTGGTGAGCAACACAAGATCGAGAATGCCGTGGTGCGAGGGTCCGTCGTCGCCCGTGATTCCGGCCCGATCAAGACAAAAGATCGCTGGCTGGCCATGGAGCCCGACATCAAGGTTCACTTGGTCGAACGCGCGAGTGAGAAAGGTGGCGTAGACCGCGAACAGCGGTCGCATTCCACCCATCGCCATGCCGGCAGCCGATGTGACGGCGTGCTGCTCGGCAATGCCGACGTCGATGCATCGATCGGGGAATCTCTCGCTGAATGGCAACAGGCCCGTTGAATCGGGCATGGCTGCGGTGATCGCCACGAGTTCCGGGTACTGGTCGCCGAGCTTCACGAGCGTCTCGGAAAAGGCGGCGGTGTAGGAGCCGTCCTTGATGGAGCCGGTGTCGTGCATGTTCTTGATCTTGTCGTTCTCGGCCGGCGCATACCCGCGACCCTTTTGGGTGAGCACATGGACCACCACCGGACCATCGAATTCGGCCGCATTGGTGAGTGCGTCCTCGATGCCTTCGATGTCGTGGCCGTCGAATGGGCCGGTGTAGCGAATTCCAAGGTTCTCGAAAAAGGCCGGCGGTTCCCACATTTCGCGGATGGCCGCCTTCGACATCTTGACGCCTCGTCCGATGTGCTCGCCCACCCAGGGAATGCTCTCGGCGATCTCCTCAAGCCGTGCCTGGCGACGCATGTAGGTCGGGTTGTTGCGAATTTTGATCAGGCTGTCCGAGAGTCGAGACACGGTGGGTGCATACGAACGGCCGTTGTCGTTGAGAACGATCACCACGTCTCGCCCGCTGTGGCCGAGGTTGTTGAGGCCCTCGAACGCCATCCCGCCGGTGAGGGCTCCGTCGCCGATGACCGCAGCCACGCGTCGGCGGTCATCGTGGTGGTGGAAGGCCGTGGCCAAACCGAAGGCGTAAGAGAGCACCGTCGAGGCGTGGGAGTTCTCGATCCAGTCGTGATCGGATTCCGCACGGGAGGGATATCCCGACAAACCCCCAGGCTCGCGGAGGTTCTTGAATCCGGCTGCTCGTCCGGTGAGGATCTTGTGCGCGTATGCCTGGTGTCCGGTGTCCCACAGAATCGCGTCGTGCGGAGACCGGAACACCCTGTGCAGGGCCACGGTGAGTTCGACGTCGCCCAGGTTCGATCCCAGATGCCCGCCGTGCTCTGACACCGCCGCGACGATGTAGTCGCGGATCTGCTCGCAGAGGTCGTCGAGTTCCTCGTACGTTCGGCCCTGAAGATCCTGTGGCCCGGAGATGGAGTCGAGAAGCATGGGGAAGAGAGCCCGATCAGCGGTCGGTGCCGGCCTGGCTGACGAGCCTGCCGGGTTCGGGTTGAAGCGTAGCGCTCAACCCGGGAAGGAGTCGCTCGACATGTGGGGCCGCGATCAGCCCTACCGCAAGGGCCACGAGTCCACCGACCGCGTCAATCCAGTAGTGGTTGGCCGTAACGATGATCGCGAAGAGAGTCATGAACGGATATGCCACGGTGAGAATCCTGGCGTAGCGGCTGCGCAGCACCGGGTACAGCGCAACCACACACCAGGCCGCCCAGGCGATGTGGAGGCTGGGCATGGCCGCGTATTGATTCGAGATGGTCTCCAACGTGCCGGAGTCGAATGACCAGAGCCCGCCCGGCTCGATGAGGGTGTCGACGAATCCGTAGCCCGTCTGGCGCCCTCCAAACTGCGAGACGCTATTTTCGAGCAACCTCGGGGGCATCAGCGGAAATGTGGCGAACCCCACCAGTGCAAGTGCGGTGGTTGAGGCCAACGCCGACCTCATGCGCAGATATCTGACGGGGTGGCGGCGGAACAAGAAGACCATCGCTCCGAGCGTTACCGCGAAATGAAACGACCCGTAGAAGATGTTCCAGAAGCGGATGAACCAGTCGTAATCGATGAACTGTCTTTGTATCCACTGCTCATGGAAGAGATGCAGGGCTCGTTCAAAGTCGATGACGCGTTCGGCATTCAGAAGCGAACGATCGCGAATCGTTCCTCCGATGGCCGATCCAAACTGATTCCGCACGGTGGAATAGATCGCATAGAACACGAGTGTGATGGAGATCTCGACCCACCAGCGCGGGCGACCGCCCGTTGCGGTGTTGTCGTTCATGTTCCCTCCGGCGACGGCCCGAATTCCGTGGCGTACGAAATCGTACCGCTCTGCGTGCCCTGACTGCGCAACACCCGGTTACGCTCAGGTCCGTCCCTAGCGGTTGCGGGGCAATCGAATTTCCGGCCGCCATCTCGAAGATCCATTCGGAGGTGGCAAAGTGCCGTCGTTCAAATCGCTGTCATGTCAGCGTTCATCATCAACCGGAATCCGCGTAATCGCGTTGTGTGTCGTGATCCTGTGTTCGCTCTTGGTCGGGGGATGCGGCCAAATCCCTGCGGAGTCGAGCGAGCCATCCCCTGGTCCGGGGCGCCTGCCCGAGGTAACCACATCCTCAACCGTCGATCCGGCGCCATCCGACGCTCGTTCCATGGTGGAGGCAGCATTGAATGAGTCATTTGCCACGCAATCCGGCAGCATCCAGCGTCACACCAGCGCTGGGTTCGGTGGAATCTCGGTTGTCATCGTCACCGATCTCAACTGGCGCGATGGTTCCGGCCATGTGGCCAAGGAATTCATGGTCGACGAAAAATATCTATCCGATCCCCAGGTGAGAGAACTCGTGGATTCGACCAATCGTGATCTTCAGTCAGAGAATCGCGATCTCAACGGCGCCGATCTTGATCGCGTGCTCGGCGCAGCCCGTCAGACGATGTCCGAGCTTCTCGATGATGTGGAACTGATGCCGCTGGGCCTCGGCTGGTGGGAAGGCACCACTGGGGGAGAGGTCGAAGAGCAGACACTGCAAGTCTTCATGGGCGATGGACAACTGCTGAAGATTTCCAGAAGCGTCGACGCGTTGGGATCGACCGGTAGCGACACGTGGGAGTTCACAAGTTGAGCGAGTGAGGCTCGGGCTCAGCTGCCGAGTCGATCGATGAACCTCTGTTTGTCGATCACGAGTCGGCTGATCGTTCCCGTGGCCACTACCTCGCCATCGTCAGTGGCGTTCACCGCAAACACCAGCCGGCGTCCATCAACTTCACTGAGCTCAGCATGCGCCGTGATCGATGCCCCCACGCTGGATGCCCGCGTGTGGTCGATCTCGATCCGCGTGCCAACCGTGGCCTCACCGTCACCAAGATGACCATCGGTGGCGGCGACGGTGGCTTGTTCGCAGAGCGCGATCACGCGTGGGGTGCCAAGAACGTCGACAACTCCCGACCCGATGGCAGGAGCCAGATCGTCGTTGCCAACCACCAGTTCGACCTGTGCCGACAACCCAGTTTGAAGCGCCATCGCGGGTACCATATCGACTCCTCGACCAGGGGGTGGGAGTGCTCGACCAAGAGCTCATCAACAACACACTTTCGGCTGCTTTGGGCACCGGCGGTGAATTCGCTGAAATATTCGTGGAGGACAAACGGTCCTCTTCGGCCTTGCTCGACGACGGACGCGTGGAGGAGCTAACCAGCGGCCGCGATCGCGGAGCGGGAATACGCGTCATAGTCGGGGGATCCACGGGGTTCGCCCACACCGCCGATTTGAGCGAGGCGGGGCTGTCTCATGCCGCTCGGGCTGCCGCATCTGCGGCCCGCGGAGCAAGCGGCGAAGGTCGCAATGTTGTGGTCAGCAGGGTGGACACGCACCGCGACTCACCGGTGGGAATCCTGCCCGAGAATGTGGCCAAGGCCACCAAGGTCGAGTTGCTGGCGCTCGCGGATGAAGCGGCACGAGCCGAGGGATCGGCAATCTCGCAGGTGTCGGCCAGATACGGCGACAGTCGTCGTCGCATACTTGTCGCCAACTCCGATGGACTTCTCGCCGAGGACGACCAGATTCGCACCCTGTTCTCGGTTTCGTGTGTGGCCACGGGCGACACCGGCATGCAGACCGGTCGGGAATCAGTCGGCCACACCATCGGTTTCGAGCTGTTCGACCAGACGGATGTGAGAGATCTGGCGCATCGGGCGGCGCGTCGAGCCATCACCAAACTTTCGGCGCGGCCCGCGCCTTCCGGAGCGATGCCGGTGGTGGTGGGACCGGGCGGCGGCGGAGTGCTCTTTCACGAGGCCTGCGGACACGGCCTCGAAGCCGACCTTGTCGCCAAGTCGGCGTCGGTGTTCGCCAACCGGGTCGGTGAACAGGTGGCGAGCCCCCTCGTCACGCTTGTCGACGACGGCACCATGTCTAGGGAGTGGGGACATTTCGCCATCGACGATGAGGGGCATCCCGCGGCACAGAACGTCCTGATCCAAGACGGAATCCTCACCGATTACATGTGGGACCAACTGCGTTCGCGAAAGGCGGGCCGATCGAGCAGCGGCAACGGTCGTCGCCAGAGCTACCAGCACCTTCCCATGGTTCGCATGACCAACACCTTCATCAAGAACGGCACGGATGACCCGGCGGAGATCGTGGCGTCCACCAAGTCGGGCGTCTACGTCGCTCAGCTCGGCGGCGGCCAGGTCAACACTGCAACCGGTGACTTCGTGTTCGGCATGACCGAGGCCTACCTGATCGAGAACGGTGAGATAACCGAACCGATTCGGGAGGGCAATCTCATCGGCAACGGGCCGGAGGTGCTCAACCGCATCGATGCGCTCGGCAACGACTTTGCGATGGGGTCACCCGGCATGTGCGGCAAGGACGGCCAGGGCGTGCCAGTGGGAGACGGCACCCCGACGCTTCGGGTCACAAGCCTCACCGTCGGCGGAACGGCGGCCTGATGTCTGAGCTTCTGCATACGGCCAAGCGAGTCGCCGGATGGGCCAACGACGGCGAGCAGGTTGAAGTGTTCGTGGCCCGCGAGGCAAACACCGAAGTAAGGGCCTACGACGGCGAGGTCGAGTCCCTCACCGCGGCTGAGAGTCACGGTGTCGGAATTCGAGTCGTGGTCGGCAACCGGCAGGGATACGCCTACGCCGGTGCGCTCGATGAGGATGTCCTTGTCGAGACGCTGGCCGAGGCCCGTGACAATGCCGAGTTCGCACAGCCCGACGAATTCAACGGCGTGGCCATCGATGACGGTTTCGCTGCTGCTGAGGTCGATCTCTACCGCGAAGATCTCGCCGCGCTCTCCACCGATGAAAAGGTGGAACTTGCCATCGGATTGGAACGTGCAACTCTCGCCGCAGACGATCGAATAGTTGGCATCGAGTCGGCCGAATTCGTGGATGCGATCTACGAGTCGGCTGTTGCCACCAACACCGGGATTGCATCGTCCACTCGCGAGACCGGTTGTTACCTCTCCACTTATGCGCTCGCAGAAGACGACGGAGAGACCCAGACCGGATTCGGGTTTTCGGTCGGCAGATCGCCGAGCGAGCTCGACATCGACATAGCGGCAGCCGCGGCAGGGGTGAGGGCCACCCGCCTGTTGGGTGCGGTCAAGGCACCCACGGCACGGCTCACGGTCGTGTTCGATCCTTGGGTCACCGCGCAGCTCCTGGGCATCATCGGCCACACCCTCACCGGCGATGCCGTGCTCAAGGGGCGTTCGATGTTTGCCGAGCGAATGGGCGAGGACGTGGCTGCGCCCTCGATAACTCTGGTCGACAATCCAACTGATCCGGCAGCGTTTACGGCTTCCATCGTAGACGGTGAGGGTCTCGCCACGCGTTCGACGAAGCTCATCAATGCCGGCACGCTCGAGGCATTTCTGCACAACACATATTCGGGCCGCCGATCAGGATCGGCCTCTACGGGTTCTGCCGTGCGCCCGGGTTTCAAGGGGGCATCGTCTGTCGGCGCCCAGGCTTTGCGGATCGTCCCTGGGTCAGAGAGCCCGGAGCATCTGATATCTCAGGTCGACAACGGATTCCTGGTCCAACAGGTGTCGGGGCTGCATTCGGGGGTCAACCCTGTGTCAGGCGACTTCTCGACCGGCGCGGAGGGTGTGATGATCCGCGGCGGAGAACTGGCCGAACCCGTCCGCGAGGTCACGATCGCGTCGACGCTGCAGCGGATTCTCCAGGACGTGGTGGCCGTCGGCAGCGACCTCGAATGGTTGCCGATGAGCGCTGCCGGCACCACTCTCGTGGTTGCAGATGTAACCATGTCGGGCATCTGACCGAGTGTGGTGCCCAAGCCTTAGCCTCGTCGTCGGCCCGCTGCGGGCCCAATAGGAGACGTGTATGGCGATTCTTCACGCGATCGTGCTTGGTGTTGTTCAAGGCCTCGCCGAATTCCTTCCGATTTCGTCGAGCGGGCATCTGAAGATCACGCGATGGCTTTTTGGCTGGGATGAGCTGTCTGGGGATCTGGAGACTGCATTCGATGTCGCCGTTCACCTGGGGACGCTGGTGGGCGCGATCGCCTACCTGTGGTCCGACGTGGTGATGTATTTTCGTCGTGGGGTGCTCGCACCGCTCCGCGGTGAGAGCCTCGACGTCCAGGGTCGTATCGCGTGGTATCTGGTGGCATCGGCGGTCCCGGCCGGTTTGGTGGGCCTGACTTTGAAGGACCAGCTCTCGAGACTCGACTCGATTTGGGTGATCGCGGTGATGCTCATCGTTTTTGGGGTGATCCTCTGGATTGCCGATCGCTTTCCGGAGAGGCGAAACATCTCTCAGTTCACGCTTCGTGATGCATTGCTCATGGGTGTGGGACAGGCGGTTGCGCTTCAGCCCGGCGTGTCGAGATCGGGGGCCACTCTTACGGTGTCGCGCGGTCTCGGATACGACCGCGATTCGGCGGCCAGGCTCGTGTTCCTGATGAGTATTCCGGTTATCGCCGGGGCAGGACTGGTCTCGCTGGTTGGCACAACGATTCCGTCATCCTTCTGGCCACCCTTTATCTGGGGCATGGCCACGGCGGCGCTCACCGGCTACCTGGCGGTGTGGGGCACGCTCAAGATGGTTCGTACCTTCACGTTCAAACCCTTCGTGGTCTACCGCATCGGAGCCGGAGCACTGGTCCTGGCAATACTCGCCACCTCTTGGCGCTGAGCAGTTCCCTGGCCCGATGTCAGGGAACCAGCACTGGCATGACTCCGCCGGCACTCAGCTCATTGACTACCGCGGACACCATCGACTCGGCTACGGCAAAGGTTGCCCATCCCTCGTCCGCGGAGATTACGACCGCCGACGATGCGACCGGGCGACCGCCGATCATGGCGACCAGATCGACCACGTCGCCCCGAATGAATATGGCCCCGTCGTCCACCCGGATGGTGACACCTCGGGTCCCGATTGGCAGGAGCGCAGCGATTTCGCTGGTTGCATCGGACTTGAGGCGTCCCGCTCGAATCACCTCACCGCTGGTCATCGCGTCGCGGGTTCTGGCACCGGAAGGATCCTCGACGATGGCGTCGTCGGGAATCGCACCGATCGGCAGGTCGACGTGTTGGATCTTGTCGGTGACGATGAGTTCCCCGGCCTGCACTGGCTCAACGGTGATCCATACGCTGCGAGTCTGGCCCCATCTGGTTCGTGCCTCGAGCGCCGATGACCTCGCCCCGGTTACGGACAGAGTGAGAACCAGCGCGGCGACCGCGGCAACCGCCCATTTTGTGACGTGCCAACGTCGGGCCAAGAACTTGATGTAGGCAGGAACGGAGTGAGAGTCCCAGGTGCCGCTGGGGCGTGGCAGATCGTCGCTCGCGTTTGGTGGTGGCATTTGACTTCCCGGTGAGTTGTTGTCGGGGGGAAGTCAGGGGTGGGCAGAACGCTCGAGTGCCCTCGGTGTCAGTCGGCGCTGGCCTTGCCGGCAGAACCTGACGATGACGAATCAGGGGAAGACTTGGTCGAGGAGACCTTTTCGGTCTTGGAGCTCGATCCGGAATCCTTGGAGCCGGAATCGGAGCCATTTGATGATCCACTGGATGAACCGTTGGATGAGCCATTGCTCGCCGCTTCGACCGACTTCTTCTCTCGTTTCAATCCGGAAGCGTTGGAACCGTAGTCGTTCTTGTAGAAACCATCGCCCTTGAATGTGATGCCCACGCTTGCGAATACCTTGCGTACCTGTCCCTCGCCCGGTGCGACACAACCACTCGGCCCACCGCTGTTCGGGCAGGTGGTGAGGGTGTCGTCGGAGAAGGATTGCCACAGGTCGAACTGCTCCTCGCAGCGTCCGCAGCGGTATTGGTAGGTGGGCACCGGACGAGGATACCGGCGGACCCATTTGGTGGCACCGTACGATGGCAACGTGATCGGAGCCGTGTCAGTTGTCGTCGCTGCCTACATCGTCGGCACTTTCCCCACCGCCCAAATCGTCGGGAGTCGAATCGGACGCGATCCCACAACGGAGGGTTCGGGAAATCCGGGGGCATCCAATGTATGGAGACTCGGCGGGCGGCGAGCCGGGATCATCGTGGCGGTTGTCGACGGACTCAAGGGGGCGCTGCCGGTATTGGCGGCTCTGGCAGTGTCGGGAAGACCGCTGGCCCATGCTGCGTGGATTGCGGCTGTGGCGGGTCATGTGTGGCCTATCTTCCGTCGCTTTCGCGGCGGCAAGGGAGTGGCAACCGCTGGTGGCGGCGGGTTGGCCATCAGCCCATTGGTCGGATTGGGATGCGCCGCGTTGTTCTTGCTGGTGGTGAAGACGGGCCGGATTGCGGCGCTCGGATCGTTGTCGATCGCGATTGCCTACCCCATCGTGAGTGCTGCTGTGGGTAGGCCGGCCTGGGAGGTCGGGGTAGGGGCGGCGGTAGCGGCGATCCTGGTTGTCAGACATCAATCGAACATCCGTCGCCTGATTTCCGGCAACGGTCGGCCAACATGAATTTTGCAAATTTGCAAAATTGCAGATTTGAGCGCGAAAACTCGGCGCAATCTGACACGCTTCACTCGTGATCACTCTCGACGAAGCACGCGAACATGTTCTCGGCCGCGTGGCGGTTAACACTCCGATTGAGGTTCCACTGGTCGAGTCGGCCGGTCTGGTGCTCGGATCCGACGTGTTGGCCGAGGAAGAAGTCCCTCCCTTCGACAACACCGCCATGGACGGGGTTGCGGTGATCGCCGCCGACACGATCGGGGCTCCCGTCACGTTGCGCGTCGTCGCCACCATTGCTGCCGGGGCGTCCAGTTACCCCACGATTCGGAGAGGCGAGGCGGCCCGAATCATGACCGGTGCTCCCATGCCCCCTGGCGCAGACGCCGTGGTGATGGTTGAACGGACGACCTTTGATGCGGCCAATTCCAACGTCGAGGTCGAAATAGAGGTGGAGCCCGGCAATCATGTCCGCTTGTCGGGTGAGGATGTCCGGCAGGGCGACAAGGTGTTCGCTCAAGGAACCTTGTTGCGGCCGGGTCACCTTGGAGTTCTCGCCAGCATCGGGGCCGGGAGGGTCGTTGCCCACCCGCGGCCGCGCGTCGGGGTGATCTCCACTGGCGACGAATTGGTGGATGGTGGAGGCCCGCTCGATCGAGGTCAGATTCGCGATTCGAATCGGCTCACCATTTTGGGGTTGGTTCGAGAGGCTGGATTCGAGGCGGTGGATCTCGGCCTGGTTCCGGATTCGGAGGAAGCCATTACGGCCGCCTTCCTGGATGGCGCAAGCAGATGCGACGCCGTGTTGTCATCTGGGGGCGTGTCCATGGGGGCATTCGATTTCGTGAAGGTGGTTCTCGACCGGATCGCCGAGATGAGGTGGATGCAGATTGCGATCAAGCCGGCCAAGCCGTTCGCGTTCGGAATGTTGGGCGATACGCCGCTGTTCGGACTGCCCGGCAACCCGGTGTCCTCGATGGTGTCATTCGAGTTGCTGGCCAGACCGGCGCTTCGGAAAATGGCCGGACATCGTGAGATATTTCGGAAAGAACTGGATGCGATCACGGAGGAGCCGCTGGGTCACAGACCCGACGGGAAGACCTACTTTTTGCGCATGGTCGGAGGGCCCGACTCGAAGGGGCAATGGCGAGTGAGAGGTGCCGGGGGTCAAGGATCTCACCAGCTGACGTCCATGGCGAGGGCCACTGCTTTGGCGGTGGTGCCAGACGGTGTTGAGGTTGCCGCCGGCGGCCCCTGCACCATTCTTCCGCTGATCTGAGGGTTCACTACGTAGTGCGCCGCGATTCCCACTGGCCGCTTCGGATCTGTAGAGTCTCTGGATGCCGAAGCAGTTGATCGACGGATTTGGGCGCACGCATCGCGACCTGCGGATCGCCGTCACCGACCGGTGCAACTTTCGGTGCACCTATTGCATGCCGGTCGAGGGCATGAACTGGCAGCCGCGCTCGGAGATCCTCACATTCGAGGAAATTGAGCGACTGGCCAAGCTCATGGTCGAACGTTACGGGGTTGATGGAATTCGACTCACGGGCGGTGAGCCAACGGTGAGAGCCCGGATTTCTGTGCTCGTGGAGAAGTTGGCTTCCCTAGGTGTCGATCTGTCGATGACCACCAACGGCGTGTCGATGGCAACTATGGCCCACGATCTCAAAGCAGCCGGGTTGAAGCGGGTGAATATTTCGATTGATTCGCTTCGCCCCGATCGATTCGCGGAGATCACTCGACGTGACAATCTGGCGGAGGTGGTGGCCGGGATTGATGCCGCTGTGGCCGCCGGCTTCGAGCCGGTGAAGATCAACGTCGTCGTGATGGCGGGCGTCAACGATGACGAACTGGTTGACTTCGTTGATTTCGGTATCAGCCACGGCGTGGAGGTGAGGTTCATCGAGTTCATGCCGCTCGACGCCGACGGCATCTGGCACAACGAGAAGGTCTTCACCAAGCAGCAGATCGTTGATCGAATCTCGACGGCGCACCCAATTGTCGAATTGAAACGAACATCGGCTCCGGCAACTCGATTCCGTCTGGTCGACGGTTCGGCCACGATCGGAATCATTTCGAGCGTCAGCGAATCTTTCTGTGACGACTGCGATCGCGTGAGGCTTACCGCCGATGGACAGTTCCGCAACTGCTTGTTCGCAAATGGCGAGACCGATATCCGTGCGCTGCTTCGAACCGGAGCCTCCGATGACGACATTGCCGGCGCCCTGGAGGAGTCGGTTGCCGGCAAGTGGGCGGGTCACCAGATCAACAGAGTCAACTTCGTGAGGCCTTTTCGTTCGATGTCGCAGATCGGCGGCTGAGAGGCTCGCCGGGCCTGTGGGCGGCCGAGTGATCAAGGCACGTAGACTCCCTCACATGTCAGAAAGTGGTTTCACTCATCTCGACCCGAGCGGGCGTGCTCGCATGGTGGACGTGACCCCGAAGGATCCCACCCACCGCCGCGCGGTTGCCAGGGGAACCATATCGATGACCGCCGAGACGGCTTCCGCGGTGGCACAAGGAGCGATAAAGAAGGGCGACGTGATTGCAGTCGCTCGTGTGGCGGCGATCCAGGCGTCGAAGCGGACCTCTGATTTGTTACCGCTTTGTCATCCGCTTCTGATCGGGTCGGTCAACGTCAACTTCGAGATCAACGACACGAGCATCGATATCGAGGCTCAGGTGGAAACGGTCGACAGAACGGGCGTCGAAATGGAGGCCCTCATGGCGTGCTCCACCGCGGCACTCACCATCTACGACATGTGCAAGTCGATGGATCGTTCCATGGTGATTGGCGAAATCGCCCTCTGGGAGAAAGCGGGCGGTCGTTCCGGGCATTATCGACGGCCCGGTTTTGCTGCCGACACCAAACCCGCGTAGCGTCTCGGGCCGACCGCTCTAGTCGGTCGTGGCGGCGCAGTGATGTGACATCAGGCGCTGATGTTTGCATTTACATGACGCTCGTAGTAAAACTGTAATCTGAATCGGGCAGAGCCTGCCCACGACGATCACGTTGAATGCCGGAGGGCTTCCGCAAAGTGACCACATCCATTGTTCTTCTAGGTCTCGTGGCGGTGTGGGGCGCTTATCTGCTGATCTGGTGGCGAGACAATCGCCCCACGCTCAACCGTCGGACCGACATGATCGGCACCTTCAACAAGAGTCTCGACTCGCTCGCCAGCACGGCAGCCGTCGCCGACCGGGGCTTCAGCTCGTCGGCGGGTCTCAGGCCCCGATCCGCGATTGAGGCTGCTCAACGTCGTCGCATGATTCTTTTCTGTCTGGGTGCTGCGGCCGTGCTCACTCTTCTCGTGGCGATGGTCATCGGCACCTTCGGATATCTGGCCAACGTCGTAGTCGACGCATCACTTGTTTCGTACGCCTACGCCGTGGTGCAGCGGCGCAACGTCGAGGCCGAACGCGAGATGAAGGTCACGATGTTGCATGCCGGCGCCACCGAACCCGACAACGTCATCGAGCTCCGCGCCACCGTCAACGCCTGAGGGCACGAGTGTCCAGGATTTCGAGCGGCGGCAGGCCATCTGACCGTGCCCACAGCCGGTCGGCGCCGATACGCTGACGGCTCCACGGGGGGTGTAGCTCAGTTGGTAGAGCGCCTCGGTCGCATCGAGGAGGCCAGGGGTTCAATTCCCCTCACCTCCACTCCGTGAAGCCCCGGGACCGCGGTAATGCACCGCTGGCCCGGGGCTTGTGCGTGTTCGGGTAAATATTCGGCCACTTTGGTCGAAAGAATGGGGTCCCCCAAAAGAGGAACCCAAGAGCTGTGTCCGACGCACATTTCGTAAGTGTTCTGGGAGCGCGGCCGCCCAAAGCGGTCGACGATCTCGGCATCCCCTTCGCTCTCGTACATGATTTGGCGCTGAGACGATGCGCCATGGAGGGTCGCACCAACGTGAGCAGCCTCTCCGCGGCACTCGCGTTGGGACCGTCATTGATAGACAAAATGGTTCAGGAAATGCGGGACAAGAAGGAAATCGAAGTCCTGGGAATGGTGGGGCGCGACTACACGATTGCCCTTACCGACCTTGGCCAACGTCGCGCTCACGACCGAATGGAACAGTGTCACTACGCGGGTGCCGCCCCGGTCTCGATGACGGACTATCGCCGCGTCGTCGGGGCACAGCAGCAATCCGTTCACGTCAATCGCGAACTGCTGAGGGAGGCATTCGCCGACTTGGTTCTTGATGACAAGGTGCTCGACGAACTCGGTCCGGCCCTGAACGCCAATGGTGCACTGTTCCTTTATGGCCCGCCCGGCACGGGCAAGACGGCAATTGCCGAGCGCATCGTTCGAATCAGCCCGGATCTGGTGATGGTTCCCCACGCCGTTGAAGTTGACGGGCAGATCCTGATTGTGTTCGACCCGACAGTTCATGTGCCGGCTGATCCCCAACCCGCCGACATCGACCCGCGGTGGATTCTGTGCCATCGGCCGCGCGTGATCGTTGGAGGAGAGCTCACCTCATCAATGCTCGATCTTGCCCACGACTCGACCACAGGTGTCTATCTGGCGCCGCTTCAGATGAAGGCCAACAACGGTGTGATGGTCATCGACGATTTCGGCAGGCAGGTGTTCACCCCCGACGAACTGTTGAACCGCTGGATTGTGCCTCTTGACCGCAGAGTCGACTATCTGTCGCTCAACTACGGAGTCAGTTTCGAGGTGCCCTTCGACGTGAAGGTGGTGTTGTCCACGAATCTCGCCCCGTCTGATCTCGGCGATGAGGCGTTTTTTCGACGGATTCAGTCAAAGGTCTACATAGGAGCGATCTCCGATGAGTCGTTCGACTGGATCCTGGCGCGGGTTGCTCACACCACAGGCGTCGAGTGCGATGCCGACTCCTCGAGCTATCTGAGAGAGGTTTGTCGGGCCCATGGAGGGGATCTGCGACCATATCTTCCGGCCGCGGTCTGCAAGCTCGTGAAGGCTGTGGCCACTTACGAGGGGGTGTCGCCGTCGCTTGCTCGCCCCACCGTCGATCGAGTGTTGCGCCTCTACTTCACGGAGGACACCGAACACACCTCGCACCCCACTCGTGTGACGAAGTTCTGATCTGCGATTCTGTCACGCCCGAGCAATTGACAACCACGTGATCTGATCTATGTTGGGTCGACCCTGTCACCCTCTCAAAGGACCATTTCACATGCGGCGTCGCATACCGATACTCACAGCGATTCTTCTGTCGTTCGCGTTGCTGGCCGCGGCATGCGGCGACGACGGTGGATCCACCGATACCGCTGCGCCTGCCACCACAGCTGCACCGGCAGCTACGGAGGCACCTTCCTCCGGGGCTTCCGACATAACGGCGGCGTGGATTTATATCGGCCAGCCGGGCGACGCCGGTTGGACATTCGCCCATGATCAGGGCCGGCAGGCCGCCGAGGCAGCGACCGGCGCAACCACCCTCACCGTGGAGAACATCGCCGAAGGCAGCCCCGACTTCGAGCAAGCAGTGCGGGACTTCATCGCCGAAGGCGCCAACGTCGTCTTCGCCACGTCATTTGGCTACATGGACGACATGGAGCGGTTGTCTGGTGAGTTCCCTGACGTGAAGTTCATTCACGCCACCGGATTCAAGTCAAACGACACCAACTTCACCAACTACTTCGGTCGTGTCTATCAACCCCGCTACCTCTCGGGCATGATCGCCGGCGCCACCACCACCAGCAACACCATTGGCTACGTGGCTGCCTTCCCGATACCCGAGGTAATCCGTGGCATCAACGCCTTCACGCTTGGGGCCCAGGCCACCAACCCCGATGTCACCGTGCAGGTCAACTGGACATCAACGTGGTTCGACCCGGCCGTCGAAGGAGATGCGGCACAGGCGTTGATCGATGCCGGTGCCGATGTGATTGCCATGCATCAGGATTCAACCGCAGCAGGCGAGGTTGCCCAGAAGGCCGGCGCTCGTTGGGTGTCCTACAACTCTGACATGAGTGCCTTTGCCCCCGAGGCCTACCTCACATCGGCCATCTGGGATTGGGGCCCCTACTACACGTCGGTCATCGAGCAGGTCGCCGCCGGCACTTGGGATTCCACCCCCTACTGGGGCGGAATGGGCGACGGCATCGTGAAGCTCGGCAGTATCGCTTCCGACGTCGATCCGGCTCTTGTCACCCAGGTCAACGATCTGGGTGGCCAAATGGCCGCAGGCACTTTCGAGCCGTTCACCGGTCCGCTACTCGATCAGGACGGCAACGAAATGGTTGCAGCAGGGGTTGCGATGGACCCTGGAGCGATGCTCGGCATGGACTGGTTCGTCCAGGGTGTCGATGGATCGACCGGAGGGTGAGTCACCCGGCCGTTGAACTTGATGGCATCTGGAAGAGATTTCCCGGTGTGATCGCGAATGCCGGGGCGAGCCTCACGGTTCGCCCCGGCACGGTCCACGCGGTTCTCGGCGAGAACGGTGCCGGCAAGACCACCCTCATGAACTGTCTCGCCGGGGTTTATCTGCCCGACGAGGGAGTGGTGAGGCTCAACGGCCAAGAAATGAGATTCTCGTCGCCCGCCGATGCACTCGCCGCTGGTGTCGGAATGGTCCACCAGGAATTTCGCCTCGTGCCCACCTTCACCGTCGCCGAGAATGTGGTGCTGGGTTCGGCGCCCCGCGTCATATCTCGGGCCGAGATCAACCAGTCGGTGGCTGAATTGGCAGATCGGTTCGGATTCTCGGCCGAGCCCGACAGACCCGTATGGCAGTTGAGCATGGGGGAACGCCAACGAGTCGAGATTCTCAAGGCGCTTTGGCGTGATGCCCAAGTGCTAATACTCGATGAGCCCACGGCAGTTCTCACTCCTCAGGAAGCCGTCGACCTGGGCGGTGTACTTCGCCAAATGGTGGCTGAAGGTCGGTCGGTGATCTTCATCAGCCACAAACTTGACGAAGTCACCTCGTTCTGTGATGAGGCCACGGTGCTCAGGGGCGGGGCCACGGTCGCCGCATCGGTAAACATCTCGGAGGTCGACTCGACACGTCTGGCCGAATTGATGGTTGGTGACTCCGACAAATCGACCGAAGCGAATGCCGAGCGCACGACAGAGATGGGTGAGGTGGTTCTCGCCGTCGAGGATCTGTCGGTCGTCGACACTCGTGGACTCAAGGCCGTCGATGGTGTTTCGCTCGAGGTTCATGCCGGTGAGATCGTCGGTATTGCCGGGGTGGCCGGCAATGGCCAGCGTCAGCTAACCGATGCCATCGCCGGCCTCAACGATTATCAGACCGGCACCATCGCTTTGATGGGTGACGACCTCACCACGGCCAGCCCCAGGGCTCGATTTCGTGCCGGGCTCGCCTACGTCCCCGAAGACCGTCTCGGCGTGGGCCTTGCCCCCAAACTGCCGATCACCGAAAACGCGGTGATGCGCGACTACAAGAAGATGAGCCGCGGACCGATCCTGCTGTGGGAAAAGGCCAAGGCCTTCTCGGCGCAGTTGATCTCCGAATTCGAGGTGAAGATCGGACGCGTTGAAGACCGGCTGGCCACGCTGTCGGGAGGCAACCTGCAAAGGCTTCTCCTGGGACGTGAGTTGAGCGGCTCGCCGAGCGTGGTCGTGGCGTCTCAACCAACCCGCGGGCTCGACGTACACGGGGTCGCCGCCATACAACGCCTGATCATCGAACAGCGCGATCAGGGCACTGGCGTTCTGATGGTCTCAGAGGATCTCGACGAGCTACTGGTGCTTTCAGATCGCATTCTTGTCATGTCGGAGGGGCAAGTGGCAGGAGAGTTCGATCCGAAGGTGGCCACGAGGGCGGAAATTGGGGCAGCGATGGCAGGTGTGTCATGACAAAGCGAATGGTGTTGGCTCAACGCGAGCATCCGACGCGCGGTGGTCAGCCGATGGCCTTCTTTGTCGGGCTGGTGTTTGCCTTGGTGGTGGGAGCGTTGCTTCTCTGGTTCTCGGGCGATCCGGTGATCGACACCTACCAGCGGATGTGGGACAGATCGTTCGGCTCGACCGACGTGATCTCGGCCACTCTCAACCGGGCAGTACCTCTCGCTTTGGCAGGGCTCGCGGTGAGCATCGCCGCCAAGATGGGGCTGTGGAACATCGGCGCGGAGGGTCAGATTCTTTTTGGTGCCACAGCAGCGGCCGGTATGGCCCGCATCGGCGAAAGCTGGCCGGGTCCGATCCTCATCATCGCCATGCTCGCGGCCGCAGCTTTCGGTGGAGCGCTGTGGGCGCTCGGACCGGCGCTTGCTCGCGCTGAAATCGGCGTGAGTGAGATCATCACCACGCTGATGCTCAACGAGGTGGCCCTGCGCTTGATCCGATACCTGCAAGGTGGCCCGTGGAAGGACCCCAACGGGTTCGGCAACCTTCAGGTGACGGCGATTCCCGACCAGGCAGGTCTTGGGGTCATCTGGGAGAGAGCGCATCTCGGTGTGCTGATCGCTCTGGCAGTGATCCTGTTCTTTGCTTGGTTCATGACCCGAAGCGTCTGGGGATACGAACTTCGCATTGCCGGATCGTCGGCCAAGGCCGCCACCTACGTCGGAATCTCGATGCGCTCCAAGGTAATCGGTGTTCTTGTTCTGTCCGGAGCGGTGGCAGGGTTTGCGGGAGGGATTGAACTCACAGGCACTGCAACCCGACTCAACGAGAATCTGTCCAACGGGTTTGGATTCGCCGGCATCATCGTGGCGGCACTCGCGTTGATGAGGCCCAGCGGCGTGCTTCTCGTGGCCGTGGCATTCGGTGGACTCCAGGTTGGCGGGCAAAGCATTCAGTTGCTGGGTGTGTCATCGGCGGTCTCGGCGATCCTCCAGGCCCTGATTCTGTTCGGTGCCATTGGCGCTGCAGTGTTGTCCACGTATCAGATACGGCTCGTCGATCGGAAGGTGGCATGATGTTGTTCGCGGGAATCACCGTGACCGAGGCCTCGGTTATTGGTCTTGTGGTCGCAACGTTGCAATTCGCCACGCTTCTCTACCTTGCTGCGCTTGGCGAGACGATCGCCGAACGAGCGGGAGTCCTCAACCTGGGCGTCGAGGGAATGATGGCCGTGGGCGCCATGTCCGGCTACGTCGCAGGAGTGGCAACCGGGAGCCCATGGCTGGGATTGCTGTTTGGTGGACTGGCTTCGGCATTGCTCGCCTCTGTGCATGCGGTTGCCGCGGTTGCGTTGGGCGCCGATCAGGTGGTGAGTGGTCTGGCCCTCACAATTCTGGGTCTGGGGTTGGCCAATTTTCTTGGTTCCGGATACACCAGCGACACGCGCCGATCGTTGTTTGTTCCGGTCGACATACCAGGGCTGTCCGACATTCCGTGGGTTGGCGAGACCGTGTTTTCGATGTCTCCGGTTTCCTATGTAGCGATCTTGCTGGGGCTGATCAGCTGGTTTGTGTTGTCCCGCACCAGTCTCGGATTGGGTCTGAGAGCAGTGGGAGAGAGCGCATCAACTGCTGATTCCGCAGGACACGGTGTTGCTGCCATACGCATGTCGGCGGTGATCATCGGAGGCGCGATGGCCGGATTCTCCGGAGCCTTTCTCACGCTCGACACCGTCGGAGCGTGGAGCGACGGCATCACCGTCGGACGTGGCTGGATAGCCGTGGCGTTGGTGATATTCGGAGCGTGGCGACCTGGCCGGGTTGCCCTCGGAGCGTTGTTGTTCGGGTTCACTCTTGCTCTCGAGCGAAGACTGCAACCGTTCGGCATCGAGTTCTCGCCGATTCTGCTGTCGATGCTGCCCTACCTGCTCACGGTCGGTGTGCTGATCGTCATCTCGTATCGGGCACGCAACCAACCGGCACCTGCGCCGGCCGGGCTTGGTATCGCCTATCGCCGCGAGGAACGCTGATC
>CAZHMP010000005.1:32349-59847 GCA_964533595.1 uncultured Acidimicrobiales bacterium
TGATCAGGCGTCGAGCACGCGGTGGCGGGCGTCTTCAGCGCTCACCACAGGCGGTTCGGTGGACCAGGGGAAGTTGATCCACTGATCGGTGCGTTTCCAGACGTAGTCACATTTCACCAGCGAGTGCGATTTCTCGTAGAGCACAGCGGTGCGAACTTCGGCCACACGTTCGGAGGTGAAGTCGTCGACCATCTTGAGGGTGTGGCCGGTGTCGGCGACATCGTCGACGATCAGCACTTTGGCGTCGTCCAGTTCAACGAAGTCGACATACGGCGGGAGCATCACCGGCACGGGCAGCCGTTCGTCCACCCCTGTGTAGTACTCGACGTTCATCACGTAGATGTTCTTCACCGACAGTGCGTATCCCATTGATCCGGCCACGAAGAGGCCGCCCCTCGCAATGGAGAGAATCATCTCGGGGCGGTAGCCGTCGTCGGCCACCATTTGTGAGAGGGATCGAACTGCAGTTCCGTATGTGGCCCAATCGAGGACCTCGCGCTCTTCGCTCATTCGGGCACCGTACCCGACCGGAGGGGCCGCCGTGAACGCAGGTGGTTGGTGGTGCCGGCCGCAAACTACGCTGGGAGTTTCAGTCGAAGCCAAGGAGCGTGAATGATCGAGCAAGTGATCGACCGTTGGCACCGCCACCTGAAGGGCGATCTGCCCGGTGGCTTGGATGCACTCCTGCATCCTGACGTCGTCTTCTATTCACCGGTGGTGTTCACCCCCCAGCGTGGCCGCGAGATAACGAAGCTGTATTTGTCTGCCGCATCGCAAGTGTTGCCCGGAGAAGCACCGTCCGCGGGCGTGGTCGAAAGCACCGACGGCAAGTTTCATTACGTGAAGGAAATCCTGGACGGAAACCACGCCGTACTCGAATTCGAGACCACCGTGGGCGACATCACCGTCAACGGAATCGACATGATCACGTGCGACGACGAAGGAATGATCACCGAGTTCAAGGTGATGATCAGGCCCAAGAAGGCCATGGAAGCCGTCCACGCGCAAATGAAGGCGATGCTCGAGTCGTTCGCGGCAGCCAACGTCTGAATATCGGGGTCAGCCTCTTCCGTCGAGCAGGCCGGCCACCAGAGCGGCCACCTGGCTTCGTTCTGACCGGTTGAGGGTGATGTGCCCGAACAGGGGGTGCCCCCGTAGGTGATCGATCACCGCGCCGATTCCGTCATATCGTCCGACTCTCAAATTGTCGCGCTGGGCCACGTCGTGGGTCAGCACGACTTTGCTGTTGGACCCGATGCGGGTGAGGGCGGTGAGCAGCACATTTCGCTCGAGGTTTTGTGCCTCATCGATGATCACGAACGCGTCGGTGATGGATCGGCCACGAATGTGCGTGAGCGGCAACACCTCCAGCAATCGGCGCCGCACCACTTCTTCAATGACGGCCGGACCGGCAATCGATTCGAGAGCGTCGGACACCGCCGCTGCCCACGGAGACATCTTCTCATTTTCGCTACCGGGGAGGTAGCCGAGTTCTTGACCGCCAACTGCGAAAAGTGGCCGGAATACGATCACTTTCGAGTGGGCTTGCTGCTCGAGGACCGAATCGAGCGCGGCGGCCAGGGCGAGCACGCTTTTCCCGGTGCCGGCGCGTCCACCGAGCGAGACGATGCCAACCGTGTCGTCGGTAAGCAGATCGAGAGCGATCTGTTGTTCTCTGGATCTGGCCCTGACGTCGAACACGGGTCGGTCGATGATGCGATGCACACGCTTGTCGGCTCGGATTCGTCCCAGTCCGGACTGTGACCCGGCGACGAGAGCGACTCCGGTGTTGATCGGCATGTCGCGCGTCTCGGCAAGGTCGACCGTGTTGAATTCGTAGAGCTCGTCGACCAGAGAACCCTCCACCATCAAGTCGGTGAATCCCGTCCACGAATCGTCGGAGACTTCGGTGTCTCGGAACTCGACGGCATCGATGCCGAGCACGCCGGCCTTGAGGCGAAGTGGCAGGTCTTTCGACACCAAGGCAACGTCGACCCCCTCGACGCTGAGGTTGTGGGCAACAACCAGAATGCGATGATCATTGGTGTCGTGGCGTAGTGCGTCCGGAAGATTGGACGTGGTGGTGTGATTGATTTCGACACGAAGCGTGCCGCCAGAATCGTTGACGGGAAGCGACGACAGCAACGATCCGTGCCGTTCCCTCAGCTCCTCGAGCGTCCGCAGGGCGCTGCGAGCGGCCCACCCCAACTCAGGGTGATGGCGTTTGCCCTCCAGTTCGGTGAGCACCACCAATGGAAGGACCAGTTCGTGTTCCTCGAATCGGCGTAGCGCGGTTGGATCGCTGAGAAGAACCGATGTGTCGAGGACGTATGTGCGGCGTCTGTCCGTCATGTGTGGCTCAGACGTTAAATGCTTGGCGCGTATCGTTGGCGGATGCCTGCCGCTACACGACGTCAACTCGAATGGTGTGCCAGCCTTCGGCCCCGTTGGGGCGCGGACCGACCGGTCCCATTGGTTGCAGCGCCCCCGATGCGTCGTAGGCCCTCGCGGAAATGGTGTGCCTCCCGGTAGTGGCGGTCCACGCGGTGTGCCACAAAACCCATGACTCGTCAGTTGTCGTTTCACCCAACGTGCACTCGAGCCACTCTCCTTGGTCCACCGAAATCTCAACCTTTGAGATGCCTCTCGTCGGCGCCCAGGCGACACCCGCGACCGGCGTGGTGCCCGCCTCAACCTTTGCGTTTCGTTTCGGCACGTCGATTCGCGACATCGTCTTCATCGGCCCGAGTTTCGACCACCCGCGCGGAATCCAGAATCCATCGAAGTCATCCCAGCCGGTGAGTTGGATCTCTTCGATCCACTTGACCGCCGAGACGTAGCCGTAGAGCCCGGCGACCACGAGTCGTGCCGGGAAGCCGTGACGAACCGGCAGCGGTTCGCCGTTCATGCCCACGGCGAGCAGGGCATTTCTGCCGTCGCCGATTACCCCGGTGGGAAATCCGGCGGTCCAATCGTCGCGACTTCGCCCGACGATTTGGCCGGCTTCGGGCCGGACGCCGGCACGGTCGAGGAGAGCGTCGAGGGGAACTCCCGTCCACGTGGCGTTGCCCACCAGATTGCCGCCGACCTCGTTGGACACACACGACAATGTGATGGTGTGGTCTTCGAGGTCCATGGCCAGGATTTCGTCGTAGGTGATTTCGAAGGGATTGTCGACCAGACCCGTGAATGAGAGCTTCCAGCTCGCTGGGTCGACTTGGGGTATGGATAGCGCAGTGTCTATGCGGTAGAAGTCGGTGTTGGGAGTGATGAAACTTGACAGCCCGGCAGGCGATTCTGCGGTGGCGGTGGCGGTGGCGGTGGCGGTGGCGACAGATGTCTGGGCCGGCGGGATGGTGATTGATTGGCGGGCACTCTCGGCCGCCGACGTGCCCCGAATGCCTCGGCCGACCGCAGTGGTGCTGAGAGCGGCGGCTCCGGCTCCGGCGGACCAGATCAGGAATGCTCGACGCGTGGCGTTGGGGTGGGTTGGGTCCTCGACGACTGTGTGAAAGCGAGTCGGATTCTTCACCCGATCAAGCAAGAACACCAACGCGACCACACCAATCGCCGCGGCAACCAAAGTCCAGAACCAACTGGCCAGCGCGGGCGAGACAGGGTTGCGCGCCACGACAAACCCTCCGAACAGTCCGAACGCGACAAATCCGGCGATGCCCACACGCTTGCCAAACCTGACGCTTGCTTCACCGAGTAGTGCGCCTATCAGAATCGTGACGATTGAGATTCCCCACAACAGGATGGGTTTGTCTGCTGTTCCGGCGGCTTCGATGCCCAGCGAGGCGATGTCGCCCGGTGTGATGTCGATGATCCATTCGCCTACGGCCAATACCTGACCGGGGATCGTGTCGGAGACTCCGGCTACCAGTTCGCCGAACGACAACGACGCCGATGCCGCTAGCGCGCCCGCGATGGGCCCATGAAGTCTTGGTTGTCGGTGGTGGTCGTCATGTTCGATGCGACAGTTTGGTCCATGAGTCGCTCGTTGTGATCGCGCCCCACTGATGGGCCACAATGGGGGGACGTGACTGATCCGCTGCTCTCATATGGACTCTCTGCGAGGGAGACTCGCGGGCGAGTGAGTCCGGACGCGACGCTGGGCAGGGTTGTACGGGTGGATCGCGGGGAGTGCGACGTGGTCACATCGGAGCATCGCGTGAGGGCGCTTTCCGACTCGACCAGATCACAAGACGCGGTGGCTCCAGTCACCGGTGACTGGGTTGAGATCGAGCACGAGGAAGGGCTGGGGTTCGTGATTTCGAACGTACTGCCGAGGCATACCAAGGTGAGCCGTCGCGATCCGGCCGAGCGTGATCTCGAACAGGTGTTGGCCAGCAACATCGACGTGGTCGGTGTGGTTCACGGGATCGACCGTGCGCTGCCGCCGGGTCGACTGGAGCGGCTGTTGGTGCTGGCGCGCGACAGCGGCGGTGATGCTCTCGTCATCCTGACGAAGAACGACCTTCCACATCGTCATGGTTTGCGTACGGTGGCTGAGTCGGTGGCAGGCACGACCCCGGTGATCTCGACCAGCACATCGGATGGGTCGGGACTCGATGAGCTGCGAAGCTACATCGGGTACGGAAGGGTGCTCGCGTTGGTGGGAGCGAGCGGTGTCGGGAAGTCGTCACTGGTCAACGCACTGGTTGGGCATGAACTATTGGAGACCGGCGAAGTGCGCGGCGATGCCAAGGGTCGCCACGTCACAACCGCCAGAGAGCTCGTCTTGTTGCCGGGCCGGTCGGGAATGGTGCTCGACACACCAGGGATCCGTTCCATTGGGTTGTGGGAGGCCGAGCGCGCACTCGATGAGGTCTTCGGCGACCTTCAGGATCTCGCCACGGAGTGCCGATTCGGAGACTGCTCTCATGGCGGGGAGCCGGGTTGCGCAATAGTTTCAGCCGTCGACAGAGGGGCGATCGACAGACTGAGAGTGGAGAGGTTCAAGGCCATGTCGGAGGAGTTGGCCGGGCAGCGCGAGCGGGAGGAAAAGCGGGCTCGCCGTAACGACAAGGATGGCGGTCGTCGGTCGCGCCGGCGGCGCAGAGGCTGATCAGGCAGTTTGACTGAGGCCACCCGTCTTGCGTTCCGGGCGGGCGCCCTGCGATCGTACGAGGGTTCGCCGCTCGGGCGATCCATTCGATGAGGGGGCAACATGGCCGATCAGCCGTGGCAAGGTGACATGGTTTCGTTGGTTGACGCGTTCCGAAACGGCGAACGTCATCCTCGTGAGGAAGTCGCAGCTGTTCTCTCAGCGATCGAGGACAGCTCGCTGAACGCCGTCTGCCATGTGGATGCTGAGACGTCGGTTGCGCTCGCAGATGCGGCCGATGTCGGGCTGCCATTTGGCGGCGTGCCCTTCGGCGTGAAGGAGCTTCTGGCAGTGGCCGAGTGGCCCGATACCGAGGGTTCGCTTGCTTTGGCCGATCGGGTTTTCGGAGCTGACTCAACCGTCGTGTCAAGATTGCGATCGGCTGGGGCAATCCCGGCGGCACAGACCACCTCCAGCGAGTTCGGGGGCTCGAATCAGGCAACCACGCGGCTACATGGTGCCAGCCGGAATCCTTGGGGGCGGGATCGGACGCCAGGAGGGTCATCGGGTGGATCGGCCGGCGGAGTTGCCGGTGGGATCTTCCCCATCGCAACGGGAAGCGATGGGGGTGGGTCGATTCGAATACCTGCCGGGTTCTGTGGGCTCGTTGGATTGAAGCCGACCTATGGACGGATTCCGAAGGGTCCGCGCACGTCACTGGGCAACATTACTGCCGTCGAGGGGTGCCTCTCGCGAAGCGTCCGTGACACCGCTCGATTCCTGGATGTCACCAATGGCGCGCATTCGCGTGATCCGCTCAGCCTGCCGCGGGTCGAGGGATACGAGTCGGCTCTGGGTAATGGTCGCCGGGATCTACGTGATCTTCGTGTGGCGGTGTTGCCGGATCATGGTGCAGCGGTGGTTGCCGGCGAGACAGAGGAATTGGTGATGTCTGCGGCGACGGAGTTGGTGGCTGCAGCCGGGATGCGTCGCGTCGACCTCGATCTCAGATTGCCTTCAGTGATGGGGGCGTGGTCGTTGACCGGCTCGGTCGGTCTACGAAAGGAGCTGGGCGACCGGTGGCCGGCATGTGCCGACCAGCTCACAGGCATGATTCGCAAGGGGCTGGAATTGGCTGAAGAGTTCGTCGATCTGGACGCATTGGTCAATGCCGAGAACAGGCGCTTGGAACTCAACGAGGCCATGGCCGACATGTTCGATCAGGTCGACATTCTCATCGCGGCCACCAACCCCTCCACCGCGTTCGACGCTGAAGGTCGCCTCCCCAGCGTATTCGGAGGGCGTGAATCGACTCCGGGAAACAACGGAGCTCTCACCACCCCATCCAACATCTATGGCAATCCGGCGATCTCTCTTCCGGCCGGTGTGGCCAGCGACGGACTGCCCGTTGGCATGCAGGTGATAGCGGCCCACCATCGAGAGTCGACTCTTCTCGAGCTCGGTGTGGTCTGGGAGGCGACGCGACCGTGGCCTCTCGTTGCGCCCAGCTCACCGTGGTGAATGGCCGGCCAAACTGATCTCAGCCCAGCTGGGAGCCCACGTCGGAATAGCGTGCTGCGGTGCTGCCGCCCAATGAGGTGACGGCGGCGATCAGGAGCAAAGCGATCAGCGCCACCAACATCGCGTATTCGACGAGGTTCGAGCCGCGGTCGTCTTTCAACCGGGAGAGCGTCAAGAACTTGACAAGAATGGCTGCGGTCATCTGTGCTCTCTCGTGCGCGGTCAACACATCTCTATCGACATGTTTGGCGTTGGATTGAGCGAAAACACCCCGTGTAGTGAAAATAAATGCACAGAGTGGCTTTTCAGCGACTCCCGGTTGCGCTATTGTCCTGATCTCGGGGCGAAGTGGAGTGGAGATTCAATGACCAGCAGCACCGCTGTGGTTGCAAATCGACGTGTAGTCGCCGATCAACGATGGGCCGTATTCATCGGGCTGGTCGTGCTGAATGCTGTCGATGTCTTGACGACGGTGCTGGTGCTCGGTCGGGGAGGCGTTGAGGGAAATCCGTTCATCCGCCCGATGATCGACGGCGTGTGGCAGGTGTCCATGCTCAAGGCGGCGATTCTGGTGATCGTCGGTTTGCTTTTGACGCGCAGTCGAGGTTCACGAATTGCCGAATTCGCGCTGACTGCCACCACTGGCTGGTATCTCGCCGTCGTGGCCTGGAACCTCGTCGTTCTATCGATGATCTAGCAGACACCGTCCCGGGCGGCGCTCGAACTCAATCCTTGAGTTGTTCAATCACATAATCGATGCACGCGGTGAGCGCCGCGACGTCATCGGGATCGACTGCGGGGAACATTCCGATTCGCAATTGGTTGCGTCCCAACTTGCGGTAGCCGCCGGTGTCGAGAATGCCGTTGTCGCGAAGAATCGCGGAAATGTCGTTGGCGTCGACCGAGGCATCGAAGTCGATTGTTCCCACCACTGGGCTCCGTTCCGACTCAACCCTCACGTACGGCGAAGCGATTTCACTTTGCTCCGCCCAGGCGTAGAGGTGACTCGATGACTTCGCGCTACGACCGGCAGCCCAGCTCAAGCCGCCGTTCTCATTGAACCAGCCAACAGTTTGTGCTGTGAGAAAGATCGTGGCCAGAGCGGGTGTGTTGTACGTCTGGTCTTTGCGCGAGTTGTCGAGGGCAATTTTGAGGTCGAGGGACGCGGGGCACCATCGACCGGAGGCGTGAATCCTCTCGATCCTCTCCACTGCCGCAGGTGACACCATGGCCAACCACAATCCGCCATCGGAGGCCAGCGCCTTTTGCGGTGAGAGGTAGTAGACGTCGGTGGCCAAGGGATCGAACTCGATGCCGCCGGCGCCTGAAGTGGCATCGACAAGCATCAGCGCCGACGGGTCGTCGACGCGTGTCGGGTCGACCATCACGCCGGTGGAAGTCTCGTTGTGGGGGTAACAGTAGGTGTCGACTCCGTCGACCGCGTTGAGCGGAGGCCGGGTGCCTGTGTCGGATTCAGCCACCGATGGAGAGTCGAGATGCGGTGCGCCCTTCGCCGCTTTCACGAACTTGCTTCCGAATTCGCCGAACGAGAGATGATGCGAACGCTGCTCGATCAAACCGAATGTGGCACAGTCCCAGAAGCCGGTGGCGCCGCCGTTGCCGAGAATGATCTCGTATCCGTCCGGGGCAGAAAACAGCTCCGACAGTCCGTTACGTAGTTCGGCCACAACAAATTGCACGGTGGCTTGACGATGGGAGGTGCCCATGTAGTCGATGGCGTGATCCGCCAACGCGCGCACGGACTCAGCTCGAACTTTCGACGGGCCGCTGCCGAATCGGCCGTCAGCCGGAAGAAGATCGGATGGTATGGAAATCTTGGGAGTACTCACCCCAACACTCTCGCACCTCAGCAACCGATTTGGTGCGTTCAGTGACGAATTTCAACGGCATGGCGGGCTGACGAGTGGTTACGCTGCATGTGCTGCCTGCGGGTGGTCTAGCCAACTACGTCGTCTCCTGAATCGAGCGTGCAATGAGCATGGACCGGATCTCACGAAGGGTCGGCGCGATAGCCCCGTCGGCCACTCTCGCCGTCACAACCAAGGCCAAGGCAATGAAGGCCGCTGGAGAGAATGTGATCGGGTTCGGAGCAGGCGAACCCGACTTCCCGACACCGGCCCACGTGGTTGACGCGGCTGTGGAGGCATGCAGGGATCCTCGCAACCACAAGTACTCGGCGGTTGGCGGACTTCCCGAGTTGAAGAAGGCAATCGTCGCCAAGTCGATGCGCGATACCGGGCTTGAAGTTGATCCCGCCGGCCTCATCGTCACCAACGGAGGCAAGCACGCCGTATACAACTGCATGCAGGCGCTTCTCAATCCCGGCGACGAAGTGCTGTTGCCCGCGCCCTACTGGACCACCTATCCCGAGCCCGTCGCGCTGGCCGGCGCCACCACCGTCGTTCTTCCCACCGATTCGGCGGGAGGATTTCGGGTCACAGTCGACCAGCTTGAGTCGGCGCGCACCCCCAACACCAAGGCGTTGATATTCGTCTCGCCCTCCAACCCCACCGGGGCCGTCTACCCGCGCCACGAGATAGAGGCGATAGGAGAGTGGGCTGTCGAGCACGGGATTTGGGTCATCACCGATGAGATATATGAACACCTCGTCTACGGCGATGCCGTCAACCACTCCATGCCAGTGCTGGTGCCCGAACTGGCCGAGCGCTGCATAGTTCTCAACGGCGTCGCCAAGACCTATGCCATGACCGGCTGGCGGGTTGGATGGATGATCGGGCCCGCGGATGTCGTCAAGGCGGCGAGCAACCTGCAATCGCATTCCACCAGCAACGTCAACAACGTGGCTCAAGTGGCGGCCACAGCTGCGCTCGAGGGGCCACTCGATGCCGTCGCCGAAATGCGTGCTGCCTTCGACCGGCGTCGTATCACGATCCACCGCATGCTCAACGAGATCGACGGGGTCGTTTGCCCGGAGACTCAGGGCGCTTTCTACGCCTTCCCCTCATTCGAAGGTGTGATGGGGCGCGAGGTCGCGGGCCGCCAAATTCAGACCACAATCGATTTGGCCACAGTGATACTCGACGAAGCGAAAGTGGCGATTGTCCCGGGTGAGGCCTTCGGTGCTCCCGGATACGCCCGTCTTTCGTTCGCCCTTGGTGATGCCGACCTGGCCGACGGAGTCGGTCGCATGGCAGATCTCCTCGGGCGTTCATGACTTCTGCGTCAGCCGCATACGGCGAATGGGAATCGCCGATCACGGCGGCGTCTCTAGTCGGTGGTGCAGTTGGAGTTGGTGATCTCTTCGTCGATGGCGACGATCTTTGGTGGTCCGAGGCCCGGCCCGATCAGGGCGGTCGCACAGCCATCGTGCGACGCCGCGGCGAGTCGACCGAGGAGATCACTCCGCCGGATGCCTACGTCCGCACCCTTGCACACGAATACGGAGGCGGTGCCTGGTGTGTGGCGGCAGGGACGCTCTACTACGTCGAAATGGCCGACCAGCGGATTCGTCGCTTGGTCCCCGGGGGCGAGCCGGCGGCAATCACCCCCGAACCGTCATCCGAACGTGGACATCGCTACGCCGACCTGATCTGCGACCCCGACGATCGCTGGTTGATCGCCGTGCGCGAGCGACACGACGGCGGACGTGAGGCGGTGAACGAACTTGTGGCGATCCCGACCGATGGATCGTTCGAGATTTCGGTGTTGTGGCAGGGCAGCGAGTTCGTGATGGCACCGAGGTTGTCCGGGGACGGCAAGCACCTGGTGTGGATTTCATGGAACCACCCGTCGATGCCGTGGGGAGTCACCGAGCTGTGGATTGCCGACTACGCCGAAGGCAGCGTCCGCAATGCCCGCAAGCTGACCGGCAACGGATCGGAGGCGCTCTGCGAGCCGGGCTGGACCGCCGACGGCCGTTTGCTCGTCTGCACCGATCGGTCCGAGTGGTGGAACCTCCACGAGGTCGATACCTCAACCGGTGAAATGAGGGCGGTGGTCAGCGGGCCGTTCGAGATTGCCACTCCGCCGTGGATTTTCGGAATGCAGCGGTGGGCCATCAGCGGTGACCACGTCGTGGCAGTCGCCGGTATGCCAGCCGGCGATGAGTTGGTGGTCGACGGACGAACGATGGCGTTGCCCGACACGTCGATTACCTCGGTTCGCGCCACCACGGACGGTGTCGCCTACATCGGAGCCGGCTGGGATCATGAGGCCGCGATCATCACCGTCCGGTTGGCCGATGACGGACGAGTCGAACGCACCGTGGTCGCCTCTTTTCGAGAGCTGCCGGTGCCGTTCGATCTGATCGTCGAGCCAACTCCGATCACCTTTCCCTCTGGGGAATCGGAGGCGCACGGCCTCTACTATCCGCCGACCAACCCGGCTTACATGGGAATGGAAGAGGAGTTGCCGCCGCTGCTGGTTCTTGCCCACGGAGGCCCGACAGCGCAGGCCAGGCGCCAGCTCCAGCTCGGCACTCTCTACTGGACGTCGCGGGGAATCGGCGTGGTCGACGTCGACTATCGCGGTTCCACCGGGTACGGACGTACCTACCGGAATGCTCTCGATGGTGAGTGGGGTTTGGCCGACGTTGCCGATTGCGTGGCTGCCGCGACGTTCCTGGCCGATCGGGGCGACGCAGACCGCGAGCGTCTCATGATTCGTGGCGGCTCCGCGGGCGGGTTCACCGTGTTGTCGGCCTTGGCGTTTCATGACGTGTTCGCCGTTGGAGCGAGCCGCTACGGCGTCGCCGATCTTTCGGCGCTGGCCACCGACACCCACAAGTTCGAATCGCGATATCTCGACACGCTGGTGGGTGAGTGGCCCGGCGCCCGCGATGTGTACGAGGCTCGGTCACCAATTCACCACGTTGATGGATTCGACCGCCCGATGATCGTGCTGCAGGGAGACCAGGATCGGGTCGTTCCACCCAACCAGAGCGAGATGATCGTGGCGGCGTTGGAGGCCAAACGGGTGCCGGTTGCCTATCTCGTCTTTGAAGGCGAGCAACACGGGTTCCGCTCCGCCGACAACATCGTCAAGGCGCTGGAGGCCGAGTTGGCCTTTTTTGGCGAGATCCTCGGCTTCGTTCCGGCGGGGACCCTTCCGACTGTCGAAATCCGTCGCTGATCCGGTCGGCCGGACCATTTCACCTAGCATCGGATCATGCGCAGTCGCCTCCTGATTGTGAATCTCACGGTGGCGCTTGTAGCGGCGCTCATGGCCGCCGGCGTGGCATCCCCGACGATGAGCGCGGCTGCCCCCACCGGCCAACTTGACGTGTTCGTGCAGTCACGGAACGGCCAGCCCGTGGTCGGCGCCGACGTACAGCGCGGTTCGGTCGTTGCCACGACGGACTCTGCAGGGCGGGCGCGACTCACCGGAATCGGTGCAGGAAACATCACGGTCTCGCATTCAACCCAACCCGACCGCACCGTGCGCTGGCTGGGCGACGGCGACCGCATGGTGATCGTTGTCGGCTCACCGGTTCGCAGAGCGGTTCACATTGCCGGAACGCTCCCAGGCACGTCTCGGTGGCAGGAGCTTCTCACCCTCGCCGACCAGACCTCTCTCAATGCTGTGATGCTCGACATGAAGGACGAATCGGGGCGGGTCTTCCCCACATCAAATTCGACGTGGGGTGCGCTCGCCGGCTCAGTTCTGTCCCGCTGGGACATGGCCCCGGTGGTGGATGAGGCCCATGCCCATGGTCTGGCGGTGATCACCCGAATCGTCACGTTCCAGGATCCTGTGGCCGGTCGGGCCATACCGAGCATGGCGGCATGGAACCTCTCGACCGGCGGTCCGTATCAGAAGAATGGCCAGTACTTCCTCGATCCGACCGATCCCGACGCGCGTGACTATGCCCTCGAACTTGCCGGCGAGGCGTGCGCCGCAGGTGTCGATGAGGTGCAATTCGACTACGTGCGTTTTCCTGACGGGAGCTCGTCGAACGTGAGGTTTGATGGGGGTGCGAGCCCAGACGTGAGAGTCTCCACCATCACCGGCTTCCTCGCCGATGCTAGGGCGAGACTGCCGCGCAGTTGCGATGTGGGAGCCGATATTTTCGGGTTCATAACGTCGATCGACGGTGACGGCGGGATCGGCCAGCAGCTCACATCGCTGGCTGGTGTGGTTGACGTGGTGTCGCCGATGGTCTACCCCAACCATTGGGGTGCCGGATGGTTCGGATTCGCGGTGCCTGCCAATAACCCGGGGGCTGTGGTCGATGCCTCGAGCCGCAATGCGCTCGCTCGACTTGGTGATTCGGACACTGTTCTCCGGCCGTGGCTGCAGGACTTTGGGGGCTACGGCCCCACTCAGGTTCGCGCCCAGATCGACGCGGCCGATGCGTTGGGGCTTGGCTGGCTCATATGGAATGCCGGCAGTCGATTCCAGGAGGCCGGCATCCCCACGGATGCGGAGATTTCCACGTCGGGCGAGCCACCACCCCCGATCGTCGAATCACTTCCCCCTTCCGGATTCTGGGATGTGGCGCCCACGTCCACGTTCAATGCCGACATCACATGGCTGCGCGAAACGGGAATCACCCGCGGCTGCAATCCTCCTTGGCGCGACGAGTTCTGCCCGAGACGGATGCTGAGTCGCGGGGAAGCTGCTTCATTGTTGACAGCAGCACTCAACCTGCCCGCGTCCACCATCGACTATTTCGACGACGACACCGGAAGCACCCATGAGGGCGCCATCAACTCTCTGGCCAATGCCGGGATCACGAGGGGGTGTGGCGTCAGGGCGTTCTGTCCAAGCCAGGCTCTCGACCGAGCCCAGATGGCGGCATTGTTGGCCCGCGCTCTTGATCTACCCCAAGTGGTTGGCAATAGGTTTGACGACGATGACGGACTCGAACTCGAGGCTGAGATCGAGCGGATAGCGGCAGTGGGCATCACCAAGGGGTGCGGACCGAGAATGTTCTGTCCTGGAAATCCTGTTCTCAGGGAACAAGTCGCGGCGTTCTTGTATCGAGCGTTGGCGGCCTGATTCGCCGTTGCGCGAGGAAATCCAAGAATTAGAAATGCCCGATGGTTGGTGAGCCGCCGGGTAACGGCGATGATTGCGGTCATGTCACGCATCCTCGTTACCGAGAAGATTGCCGAGGCCGGGCTGGAGGCGCTGAGGCGGGCCGGTCATGAAGTGGACCTTCAATTGGGCCTTGACCCCGAGCAGCTCCTGGAAGCGGTCGTTGGCGCTTCGGCTCTCATCATTCGCTCGTCGACCCAGGTCACCGCGGAGGTGCTCTCCGCTGGAGCGTCCCTGGTTGTGGTCGGGCGGGCCGGAATCGGTCTCGACAACGTTGATGTCACTACAGCGACCGATCGCGGCGTGATGGTGGTCAACGCTCCGCAATCCAACACGTTGTCGGCAGCCGAACACACGATGGCACTGTTGCTGGCACAGGCCCGCAATGTGCCCCAGGCGCACAACGCCCTCACCGACGGCAGATGGGAACGCTCCAATTGGGAGGGCGTCGAGCTGGCCGACAAGACCCTGGGAATCGTCGGACTTGGCCGGATCGGGAAGCTGGTTGCCCAACGAGCGGCGGCGTTTGGCATGAAGCTGATGGCCTACGACCCGTTCGTATCTGCCGACATGGCCCGCAAACTGGGCATCGAGCTGGTTGACCTCGCCGACCTGATGGCCACGGCTGATTTTGTGACGATTCACGTGGCCAAAACCCCCGACACCATGGGGCTCATTGGCAAGGAAACATTGGCCGGAGCCAAGATCGGCTTGAGGCTCGTCAACGTGGCCCGCGGTGGAATCGTGGACGAAGCGGCTTTGGCCGAGGCGATCCGAGAAGGTCGAGTTGCCGGGGCCGCGTTCGATGTCTTCGAAACAGAACCCTGCACAGACTCGCCGCTGTTCGGCGTGCCGGGGGTTGTTGTCACTCCACACCTCGGTGCCTCCACTCGCGAAGCGCAGGACAAGGCCGGCACCACCATCGCCGACCAGGTGCATCTGGCGCTGTCCGGAGATTTCGTTCCCTTCGCCGTCAACGTGGATGCCAGCGAGGCCGGTGAGGTGTTGAAGCCGTACCTTCCGTTGGCGGAACGGCTCGGATCAGTCTTTGCGTTTCTCGTCGATGGCCTTCCGGATTCGCTCGACATTGAGTTCCGCGGCGAGGTGGCGAGCGTCGACACGAGATACGCCGTGTTGGCGGCTGTCAAGGGGCTCATGACGCAGATGGGTGATCAAACCGCCAGTTATGTGAACGCTCTTGCCTTGGCTTCGGAACGCGGCCTCGAGGTACGCACGATCACGGTCGATGATTCCAATGTCCATTCTGGAATCGTGTCGTTGCGGGGCGGCGGTCACTCGATCACCGGCACCTTGTCGGCGCTCGACGGGGGGTTTCGTGTGATCGGCCTCGACGGCCACAGGCTGGAGATCAGGCCCGGGCGGAACATGCTCGTTGTTCGCAACGACGACACCCCCGGCATGGTCGGCGTGGTCGGCGCCGCGCTCGGCGACGCCGGAGTCAACATCTCCAACATGCACATAGGCGAGACCGATGAGGGTGTCGCTGCTCTCATGGTGGTGGCCACCGCCGTGCCGGTGCCCCAGTCGGTTCAGGATGCTCTGCGCAACCACCCCCACATCCAAGCGGTGAGGGCCATCGGCCTTTGAGAGTCAGTTGTTGATCAGCGTTTGGCCTGCCTGAATCCGTCGGCTTCGGCGTCAGCTGCCGACGCGTAGCAGCGCTCGGGAATCGTACGGTCGTAGGACATGCCGCCGGGCACGTGGAAGATGCCGGAGTCGGCATTTCCTTTGATTGGGTGACTTGTGGGACATGCGCCGTCGATTGGTTCGAGCCAAGACTGACTCGGCTCCTCGGCAAACTTGACCGGCCCGGTGCGCGTGGGAGGTGGAACCGGATCGCCGAGAGGCTGCCAACGCGGCGTTCCGGTGGACTTCGGCAGGCGACGACCGCGGAACCTCTTGACAACGGCCAGCACCACGGTGATGACCACCACGATCTTCATGACTCTCACAGCTCGTTCGATGGTCTTGGACATCGTTTTCTCCGGCGTTGACTTCCAAGCCTGAAGTTAGTCGACTCTGTCGATGTCCTTCAGAGATGGACCACCGCCAGGCGCTCGAGTGATGCCAAGTCATTCACCTGAAGTCGCCCGACTTGCTGGCCCGAGGTGTCTCCATACAGGGAGCTCAACGTCCAGAGTTCTTGACCGGGAAGCATCAAGGACCTGGAGATCTGGTTGACACCGACTCCTATGGGCCAGCAAATCTCGATCCGCTGACCGTCGGTGAGGTCGACGCCGGCCCTTGGTGCCTCGGTCTGGTACCACGGGTCGGATTCGCAGTCATAGCCAGTGGCGCCACCGACGTCGGTTGGATCGCAAACAAGAGCGATTGTGTAGCCATCTGAGATCATGTAGGCCAGTTCGCTGTCGTAGTCGCCGATGCCGGGGCCATCAAAGTCGCCGGGATCGACTCGGACACAGTCGGTTTGTCCGGGGGTCTGCCCCGGATCAACGTGGTCGATTCGGCCCAGTTCGGTTATCCCGGCTTCGGTGACTTTGAGGACAACTGCGCCGGACCAATCCTGTGACCAGAGGGTGAGGGGTAATACGGCAATGTCGTCTTTCTCCCACCAAAGGAATGAGCGGTGCTCCCAGCCGACATCATTCCAACCGTCGGGTGCCACCCAACTGGCGATTTCGACCGGATTCGAGAGATCGGCCACATCGAACAGCGACACCTTCGCTCCGGTGGTCCGACCGTCGAGATCGGCGGCGGTCCCGACTCCGATCACCATCGAGTCGCCGATCGGGTGGAGGTAGGAGGAGAACCCGGGGAGCTTGAGTTCGCCGACCACCTGGGGATTCGTCGGATCAGATATGTCGAGGGTGTAGAACGGGTCGACCTGACGGAAGGTGACGACGTAGCCAACATCGCCGTCGAATCTGACCGACTGTACGGCTTCGCCATTTCCCATGTCGCCGACGCTGCCGACTTCTGTGAGGCTGGTTGGGCCCACTTCGAGCACGTGAAGCGTTGTTTCCGAAGAGTCGTCCCACGGTTGGCCAGTGGACGTGACGACCCGGAGATGGCCGTTGTATTCGGACATGGCGAATTGGTCGCGCACATCACCAGGGACCGAAGCTGATGCCACATAACCGGCTCCGGCCGGTGAGGAGATGTCGAACCGGTGTATCGACGTTTGACGTTGATCCCAGGCGTCTTGCCATAGGGGCTGGTCAGTCGAGTCGTTGTTGTCGAGCCAAGTGGTGGTTGTTACATAAAGCGAGCTCGCTGAGGCGTAGACGGTTTCGCCCGGAGCCAACACGGCCGATGTGTTCAACGGATCGATCGCTCCAGCGATTGGCAGGGTCAGGACCGAGACGACCCCGAATCCGGCGAACTCGGTGGGGGCCTGAACTCGGCTGCATTCGGGCAGCAGACCGGTGGAGATCTCGTTGCCGTCAGAATCGGTGAGGGTGTAGGACGGCAGCCAATCGCCAAGCTGGGACTCGAGCAGTGCCTGCCTGTTGGACTCCTTGGCACGGTCTTCGCCCGACGGTCCGGCTGGGTAGACGAAGGGAAATGTCTGCTGTGGATTGGAGCGTAGGACGATACGTGCGGTGCCGTCGATGGCACGACTGGTGACGAAATCGCCGTCGACTTTCAACGTCTGGAGGATCGAGGGTGTGCCGTTGCTCGACACGGAGATTCGAGAGATTGTGACGTCAGCCGATTGCGGGAAGGGCATCGGCGAGATCGCGTCGCTGCTGATGCCCTCCGATTCGTAGACGACAGTGTCGTTGGACCAGCCACTTGTGATGTGGACCAATTCGTCGCCATCAACGAAGAGTTCGGCAACGGATCCGTTCGCAACATCGACCCGGCCCACAACCTCTCGAGTTGCGACATCGATCACCACCAACTGTCCGCCCGACACCACGTAGATTCGTCGGCCGTCGGTCTTGATGATGTCGGATTCATCGACACCTACTTCCTGCACGTTGGTTCCGGAGAAGTCCACGCCTTCGATCAGACTTGAATCACCGCCATTTGATCCCTGAGACTCGCTCACGGGACCCTCCGCGCTGGCCGATGCATCGACGGCCATCGTTGCTTCGGCCATGGGAAGAGGGCCACCGAACCAGCCGTTGCCTTCGAATCCCCATGGTCCGACGTGTTCCGCGCCGGTGGCGCGTAGGTGGTCGAGCAGCTCGCTGCATTCGGCGAAACCGGACAACGATGACGTAAGGGTGATGTCTTGGTCGCCCAGCCTGATCACTACTGGCTTGGACGATGATGTTGTCAGCGCAGCGGCGTCGCCGGGGCGGCTGCTTGCCAGCGGAGAGTCGGATCCGCAGGCCGTGGCCACAAGGCCGAGAGCAGTGATGATGATGATCAGGAATCTGCGCACTTGGCGCCTCCGTGGTCTGGTGTGGGGTCACATCTCAGACGACGCGAGTCGCGCGTCGGTTCCCGAAGGATCCAAGTTTTTCCCAACGTGTCATCGTCGGGCGCGACCAAATCGGCCGCGGTTATCTCATGACGACGACGGCAACCACGAGCGACGGCCCGATTCGTATGCGGCGATGTCGCTGGAGTGCCCCAACGTCAAACCGATGTCGTCGAGGCCCCGGAGGAACCGATCCTGTATGCCGGCTGAGAGCGGAAACGACGTTTCCATTCCCGCCGCCGGGGCTTCCACGGTGAGGCGCTCGACATCGATGGTGATCTCGAGGGTGGGGTCGGATTGCACCGCCGACATGAGTGCTGCGCCGAATTCGGCGTCGACCGTGACCGGCACCAGCCCGTTCTTGGTGCAGTTGTTGCGGAAGATGTCGGCAAAACGCGGGGAGATGACGGCATCGAATCCGTACTGCTGAATGGCCCACACGGCATGCTCACGCGAGGATCCGGTGCCGAAATTCATGCCTCCGATCAAAATGTTGGCTCCGGCATGACTTTCGTCGTTGAGTACGAAATCGCGGTCGTCGCGCCATTCGGAGAACAGCCCTTTGCCGAATCCTGTGCGTTCCACCCGCTTCAGCCAGTCGGAGGGGATGATCTGATCGGTGTCGACGTCGGTACGATCGAGAGGCACCGCGGTGCCCGATATTACGTGTACAGCTTTCATGATGATGCTCCAGGGAGGTCGGCCGGGCTGGTGAAGGTGCCGGCAATGGCGGTGGCGGCGGCAACGGCGGGGGACACCAGATGAGTGCGGCCACCTCGTCCCTGTCGTCCTTCGAAATTACGATTTGATGTGCTGGCTGAGCGTTCTCCGGGGCTGAGCTTGTCGGGATTCATGGCCAAGCACATTGAGCAGCCGGGTTCTCGCCAGTCGAATCCCGCTTGACGGAAGATCTTGTCGAGGCCCTCGGCTTCGGCTTGAGCTTTGATCAGCCCAGACCCGGGAACGACGAGGGTTCGGATCCCTTGTTTCACGTGGCGTCCTTCGGCCACAGCCGCGGCCGCTCGGAGATCTTCGATCCTGCTGTTGGTGCAGGATCCGATGAATACCGTGTCGACATTCACGTCGGCCATGGCGGTGCCGGCGGTGAGGCCCATGTATTCGAGGGCTCTGGCCGCGGTCTCTCTCATGCCTGGATCCTCGAAGCTGTCGGGCGCCGGCACGGTGCCGCTGAGTGGCACCACCTGGGCCGGGTTGGTGCCCCACGAGACGTGGGCTTCGATGGCGGAACCGTCGAGGACGACCTCCTCGTCGAACACTGCGTCGTGGTCGGTCGCCAAGCTTGACCAGTCGGCTACTGCAGCATCCCAGTCGGCCCCGGTGGGGGCGTGCGGGCGGCCTTTCAAGTACTCGAATGTCGTGTCGTCAGGGGCAATGAGGCCGGCCTTGGCTCCGCCCTCTATCGACATGTTGCATACGGTCATACGCCCCTCCATCGACAGTCCCCGGATGGCCTCACCGCGGTATTCGATGATCTTCCCGATGCCGCCGCCGGTGCCGATCCGCCCGATGATGGCAAGTATCACATCCTTGGCGGTGACGCCGTCCTGCAGTTGACCGTTGACCGTGACGGCCATCGTGCCAGGCCGGGTTTGGGGAAGCGTCTGTGTGGCGAGCACATGCTCGACCTCGCTCGTGCCAATTCCGAAGGCAATCGCACCAAATGCCCCGTGGGTTGCGGTGTGGCTATCTCCGCAGACGATGGTCATGCCCGGCTGGGTAAGTCCCTGCTCGGGGCCGATCACGTGAACAATTCCCTGCCTGGGATCTCCCATCGAGTAGTTCTGAACACCGAATTCCTCGGTGTTGCGTCGGAGCGTTTCGACTTGGAGCCGACTTACCTCGTCGGCGATTGGCTTGTCGACATCGGCCGTGGGGACGTTGTGGTCCTCCGTGGCGACGGTCAGATCGGGGCGTCGGACAGTTCTCCCGTTCAGGCGGAGACCGTCGAAGGCCTGGGGCGAGGTGACTTCGTGCACGAGGTGGAGATCGATGTAGAGCAGATCGGGTTCGCCGGCGGCACCTTTGGCGACGACGTGACGATCCCAGACCTTGTCGCTCAGCGTGCGGGGCGGGTTTGCGTCTGCGGTCTGGCTCATGACAAGTCCTTGACTGTCTCACTATGTGAGACATAGGGTTCGACTAATGGAACATACGATAAGCGGTGTGGGTGTGATCGACAAGGCCGCCGCCATACTTTCGTCTCTGGCGGACGGCCCACTGGCTCTGGCAGGCCTGGTTGAGGTGACGGGGCTGCCGAGACCGACCGCGCATCGTTTGGCCAGCGCGCTGGAAAGCCATGGGTATCTCCGTCGAGATCACGACGGCAGGTTTGCGTTGGGCGCGGCGTTGGTGGCGCTCGGCCATGCCGCGAAATCGGGCTGGCAACTTGCGGCTGCAGCCGAACGCTCGTTGCGACGGCTTCGCGACGCCACAGGCGAGTCGGCCCAGCTCTACGTCAGACAAGGCGATCAGCGGGTCTGTTTGGCCTCGCTCGAATCGGGCCACGGCTTACGGACCATTGTCGATTCGGGTGCTGCCCTCCCCTTGGGTCGAGGGTCGGGCGGGCGGATCCTCACCGGCGAAATCGGGCCGCTGGGCTGGCTCGAGTCGGTCGAGGAGCGCGAGCCGGGGGTTGCTTCGGTTAGCGCTCCCGTTATCGACTCAACCAAAACCGTTGTGGCAGCAGTCGGAGTGAGCGGGCCGATCCAACGCCTCACCCGGAGCCCCGGGCCACTGTTCGGTCCGGATGTGGTTGAAGCGGCCAACGCAATCGCCACGGCCGCAGGTCTCATCTAGAATCAGAGTCGTGAGCAAGGAAGGCAAAGAACTCAAACCCGAGGTCGGGTCGAAGTCGCTGTTCTTCCTGCGTGCTCTCACGCTCGCCACCATCGTGATCGTTCTCTTCTTCATCGTTGACGCCGCCATCGGCTGAAGGCCGCCGCCTTCGGATCAGTCGATCGGGGAGAGCCCCGAGGCATGTCTCACCAGGTCGATGAACGGGTCCACGAATTTGTGGCGCTCCACAACGCACCCATCGTGATCAGTCGGAACGTGGCGAATCATCGCATTCGGAATGAGCGATGCCATGCGGTGCTGACGACCGGGGGGAACGATTTGATCCAGATCGGTGATCAGCACTCCGGTCGGCACGTCGATGTCCCGGATCCAGCGGCGGCTGTCGAAGTTGGCGATGGCGGAAGCTGCCTCGAGCATCATCGGCACCGAGCCTGAACGCACCTCCGAAAGCATCCAAGCGGGTCGGGTGAGGGTGTTCGGGTCCTTGGCGGCGGCTCGCGTGATCATGTCGAGCCTCTGCCTGCGGCTGGCGAGGCGAGATGCCCGTCCGGTAATGCCAATGGTGTGCAACGCCGCAGCTTCCGCTCGATTCGTTGCTTGACGTGAGAACGTGGCCGCCAATACCAGACCCAACACGCGATCGCGGTGGCGTCTCCACAACAGCTGGGCCACCGGTCCCCCCATGGAATATCCGGCCACGGCGAACCGCTCGATGCCGAGGACATCAGCTAGGGCGACCGCATCGTCGGCGGCATCTTCAAGTCGGAATTTTCGGCTCGAACGGATCCCCTTCCCATGACCACGCTGGTCGAGCGCCACAACATTTACGTGTTTGCTCAACGGCTTGAAGACTCCGCACCAATTGAGCGCGGCGGTGACGGTCCAGCCGTGCAGAAGCACGATGGTGGGTGCTCCTTTGGGGCCGGCTACCTCGCGGATGAACGTGGTGCCCCGGTCGGGGATTTCAACCACCCGTCCGACAGGAAGAGCGGGCTTGCCGATCTCTGGAACGGCGGATTCAAAAACTGTCGGATTCTGTGGAGACCAACTCACCGTTCAGTCGATCGCGACGATTTCGATCTTCAGAGAGCCGCCAGGGGATTCGTATTCGACCGTGTCTCCTATGGCGGCCCCGAGCAGCGCCTTGCCCATCGGGGAACCAGGCGACGCAACGGCGACATCGTCGCGTTTCTCTTCGATCGAACCCACCAGATACTTCTCCGGTTCGTCGTCGTCTTCGTAGAGAACCGACACGATCGACCCGGCGCCGACGATGTCGCTCCCGTTGGCCCCGTCGGCCACGATCTCACAATTCTCGATTATCGCGGCCAGATGCAAGATGCGTCCCGCCATCTTGCCCTGCTCCTCCTTGGCGGCGTGATAGTCGCCGTTCTCGGACAAATCGCCGAGCTCTCGAGCAGCTTCGATCTTGCGGGCAATATCGATTCGTCCGCGAGTGGTGAGGTCGTCGTGCTCGGCTTTGAGCCGGTCGAAGGCGCTTTGGGACAGAGTGTGAACTTCGGCCATCCGAGAAATCTACCGCGACGGGTGCCAGTGCGTACGTTCGCCGGGGCTCTCTGACGCCGATTGAGATCCCGGGCCAAATGTGGATAAACTGCCATCGTGCATTTTCGAACAAGCATTGTAATTCCGTAGCGCACGCCAGTTTTCGGCGTGCGCTTTCAACCGTCCACCTGAGTGGGCGGTTTCTTTTTGCCCCGATTGGGGTCAATTACCCAATCGGATCAACCATTCACACAGATCACCACTCCAACAGCCAGTGAGCACCAGATGAACAACAAACAAAGCACCCACAAAGTCGGAGTCGTCGGTGGTGACGGCATCGGGCCGGAGGTCGTGGCCGAAGGCCTGAAGGTGATCGAGGCGGCCGGAGTTCAGCTCGACCAGTCGAACTATGACCTGGGAGGCGAGCGCTACCTGAACGACGGTGTGGTGCTTGATGACGCCACCATTGACGAGTGGCGCGGCCTGGATGCCCTCTACTTCGGCGCGGTCGGCACCCCCGACGTTCCGGCGGGTGTCATCGAACGTGGTTTGTTGCTGAAAATGAGGTTCGATCTCGACCTCTACATCAATCAGCGTCCGTTCCTGACCGACTCCCACGATTTCGTCGTCATTCGCGAAAACACCGAGGGCTCCTATGCCGGCGAAGGTGGATTCCTTCGCAAGCACACCCAGCACGAAGTGGCCACGCAGGGATCTGTGAACACCCGGCATGGGGTGGAGCGATGCGTTCGGTATGCCTTTGAGTTGGCAAAAACCCGACGTAATCATCTGACTCTCGTGCACAAGACCAACGTGCTCACGTTCGCTGGTGATCTGTGGGAGCGCACGTTCAACGAGGTTGCAACTGATTACCCCGGTGTCGAGACGGCATACAACCATGTCGATGCGTGCTGCATCTACCTGGTTGAGGATCCTTCGCGTTTCGATGTGATCGTCACCGACAATCTCTTTGGCGACATCATCACCGACCTTGGTGGTGCGGTCTCCGGCGGGATCGGGTTTGCTTCTTCGGCGAACCTTCACCCGGGTTCGGTGTCGATGTTCGAACCGGTCCATGGCTCGGCCCCCGACATTGCCGGAACCGGCAAGGCCAATCCCACAGCTGCCGTATTGTCGGGAGCGCTGATGCTCGATCATCTCGGCGAGCACGCGGCCGCTGACCGCATTCGTGCGGCCTGCTCCGACACCGACTCGCTCACTGGTACCACCACCGAGATCGGCGATCTAATCGCCGGTCGGCTCTGAAAGAGGTTCAAATGCCAATCACACCCACACCACATATTTGGATGAACGGCGAGATGGTTCCATGGGAGGACGCCACCATTCACGTTCTCACCCACACGCTTCACTACGGCACCGGAGTGTTCGAAGGCATTCGTGCCTACGAGACCGAGGATGGCGCGGCCATTTTCAGGCTCACCGAGCACATCGAGCGTCTCCACCGTTCGGCGAAGATCCTCAATATGGACATGCCCTACTCCGTGGAAGAGCTGGTGGACGCGTGCAAGTTGGTGGTGGCCGACAGCGGACTTCCTTCGTGCTACCTCCGACCGATCGCCTACTACGGGTATGGCGAGATGGGCCTGGCCACCGGAGCCTGCAAGACCGATGTGTCGATCGCAGCATGGCCGTGGGGTGCCTATCTGGGTGACGATGCGGTCACCAAGGGTGTGCGCATGAAAATCTCTTCATGGACGCGTCACGATCACAACATCATGCCACCGGCATCCAAGACCACCGGCAACTACGCCAACTCCACGTTGGCCAAGATGGAAGCGATTCGAGCGGGCTACGACGAGGCGATCATGCTCAACCGAGCCGGACTGGTGAGCGAGTGCACTGGCGAGAATCTATTTGTCGGCCACGGCGACGTTTTGATCACGCCGCCGACCTCCTCAGGTGCACTTCCGGGTATTACGCAGCAAACAGTGATGTCGATCGCGGCCGATTTCGGCTACGAGGTGAAGGTTGCCGACTTGGCTCGATCCGATCTCTACGTTGCCGACGAGATTTTCCTGTGCGGAACGGCCGCGGAAGTCAGCGCGGTCAATTCCGTTGACGACCGCGACGTGCCGTGTCCCGGTCCGCGCACAAAGGCAATTGCCGACGCCTACGCCGACGTCGTGAGGGGCCGCAACCCCAAGTACCTGTCATGGAATGAGCACGCGTCGTGACCTCTCAGAGCTCCACCGTCGGTCTTGTCATTGAGCGCGATCCATCGTGGCCCGACAGTGTCGACATATACGACACGACCCTGCGCGACGGTTCACAGCTCGAAGGCATTTCGCTCACCGTCGACGACAAGTTGCGCATCGCGCGAGAGCTCGATCGTCTCGGGGTCGCCTTCATCGAAGGAGGCTGGCCAGGAGCCAATCCCAAGGATGACGAATTCTTTCGTCGGGCGCGCACTGAATTGACGCTCGAGACGAGCAAGTTCGTGGCCTTCGGTTCCACAAGACGAGCCAAAGGCAAGGTCGATTCCGACCCCACACTTGCAAACTTGGTTGGTGCGGGAACCGATGTGGTCTGCATCGTCGGCAAATGCTGGGACTACCACGTCACCGAGGCGCTCAAGACCACGCTCGATGAGGGCGTGGCCATGGTGTCGGATTCAATTGAGTATCTGGTCGGTGAAGGCAAGCGAGTGCTTTTCGATGCCGAGCATTTCTTCGACGGTTACCTGAGAAATCCGGAGTTCAGTCTCAGGGTGGTGGAGGCTGCGGCGATGGCCGGGGCCGACACCGTGGTGCTGTGCGACACCAACGGCGGGTCATTGCCTCGGGTGATTGAGGCTGCCGTGCGTGACGTGGTCGGCCACGTTGATTGTGGCGTCGGCATTCATCTCCACAATGATGCCGGCTGCGGCGTGGCCAATGCCCTGGCCGCGGTGTGCGCCGGGGCCACTCAGGTGCAGGGAACGATCAACGGCTATGGAGAGCGGGTCGGCAATTGCGATCTCGTGCCGATCATCGCCAATCTCGAGTTGAAGATGGATATTCGTGCGCTGCCTGCGGGGCGATTGTCGATGCTCACTTCGGTGGCTCACAGCGTGGCTGACTCGGTGAATTTCGCGGTTGACCCTCAGCAGCCCTACGTCGGTTCGAGCGCATTTGCCCACAAGGCCGGCCTTCACACGAGTGCGTTGAATCGTGCCCGTGATGCCTATGAGCATGTCGATCCCGGGCTGGTTGGCAACGGAACCCGTGTGCTCGTCTCAGAGATGGCCGGGCGGGCGTCGCTGGAGATGAAGACCAAGGAGCTTGGCATCAGCCTCGATGGCAGAAAGCTCGGCGAGGTGATCGAGACGCTGAAGGACTTGGAGTACTCCGGCTATCACTTCGAGGCTGCCGACGCTTCGCTCGAACTGCTTCTCAAGGGCGCGAGCGGGTGGGAGCAGACGTTTTTCGAACTCGAATCGTTCCGCGTGTCGATGGATCATCGGTCGGGTTCGGGGGCTCGTGCGTGGAACGACGTGGCGGTCGATGTCGACACGGAAGCCACCGTGAAACTGAGCGTGGGTGGCAGCAGACGAATCGCAGTTGGCGAGGGCAACGGTCCGGTCAATGCGCTCGACGCGGCGGTTAGGGGTGCCCTCAACGGCAGCTACCCGTCGTTGGAGCGCGTATCACTCACCGACTTTCGGGTTCGGGTGCTCGACACCCAAAAAGGAACCGGAGCAATCACGCGAGTTCTTCTCGAGTCGACCAACGGCCGGCAAACCTGGTCGACGATCGGCGTGAGCGAGAACATCATCGAAGCGTCTTGGCAGGCGCTCATTGATTCGCTGGTCTACGCCCTCGTACTTGCCGACGAGACTCCGGTTCGGCCTTAGCGCACACATCGACGTCGTGGCTACGATTGCCACCATGTCAGCTCCCGAGTTCGTCCCAGCCGGTGTGGTCGCGAGCAAGGTCTACACGTCGCCCCCGAGGCGTGATGGTTCGTGGAGGGCTGATCGGCCGGGAGAAACCCTTGGTGAGATTGGTCAGCCGAGCGGTGATGGCCTCGGCAATCAGGGCCCCGACCAGGGTTACGCATTGAAGCTGGCGAAGCGATTCGTGGATCAATTGGTGATGGCCCCCGGAGAGCATGAGGCTGATGCCATCGCTGGTGCCGCGGCTGTGGCCATGCGACGAGCATCGCTGCTCGGCAGAGGTCCGATATCCGACGATTTCAGGCTGGCGTTGATCGTGTTTGGCTATCTCGGTGAGGCCCCCGACGAACTGGTGGCGTTTCGGCGAGGATTGTTCGATGAGGTGCACCATCACGTGGTCCACTATCGAGAGGCACGCCGGATTGCCGCTCTCGTTCCCGAGGACACGTTGCGTCTCTCGGTGGAGGCTGCGCAGGTGCAACACGACTTCGATTGGCGCGTGCCGCTCGGAATCTGATCCCAGCCGACCGCGCCTCACATCGGCTCGTTGCGGGCGGCGCTAGCCTCGCTCACGTGACTACTCCGCGCGTGCGTTTCGCTCCGGCCCCTACCGGTTATTTGCATGTTGGCAGTGCCCGCTCGGCATTGTTCAACTGGTTGTTCGCCCGCCACAGCGGTGGCGAGATGGTGCTGCGAATCGAAGACACCGACGCTTCGCTGAAGAAGCAGGAGTTTGTCGACGCCATTATCGAGCCGTTGCAGTGGCTTGGAATCGACTGGGACATTGGGCCGTTGTTCCAGTCTGATCGTCGAGAGGATCATGTCGCTGCCGTTGAGCGGTTGGTCGCCGAGGGCAAGGCCTACTTCTGCGATCTCACTCGCGAGGAGTCGGCGCAGATGGCTGAAGACGCGGGCCTGCCCGCTGGGTATCACGGCTGGTCGCGTGACCGTGATGTCGTTGATGGGCCAGGAGTTGTCGTTCGTTTTCGAGCGCCAGACGATGGCGTCACGGTGATCGAGGACTTGATCCGAGGTCACGTCGAGTTCTCTCATGAGAGCATCGAGGATTTCGTGATTCGGCGTGGCGACGGCTCGCCGACGTTTCTGATCGCCAATGCGGTGGATGATCACGACATGGACATAACCCATGTGATCCGTGGAGAGGATCTCCTCAACACGACCCCGAAAGTCAGGCTGATTTGGGATGCTCTCGGCTATGGAGAGCCTCCCACCTACGCTCACCTGCCTCTCTTGGTCAACGAAAAGCGAAAGAAG
>CAZHMP010000005.1:59947-65796 GCA_964533595.1 uncultured Acidimicrobiales bacterium
AGAGCCTCCCACCTACGCTCACCTGCCTCTCTTGGTCAACGAAAAGCGAAAGAAGCTTTCGAAGCGCCGCGACGACGTGTCGCTGGCCGACTACATGAACCGCGGCTATCTGCCCGAAGCCATGGTCAACACCCTGTCGTTGCTTGGATGGGGTCCGGCTGATGATGTCGAGATCAGACCGATCGAGGAAATCATCGAAATGTTCTCGCTGGAGTCGGTCAACAAAGCGGCCGCATTCTTCGACGTGAAGAAACTTGATCACATCAACAACGCCTACATACGGGACATGTCGTCCGAGGATTTCGCCAAGATTGTTGGTCCGTTCATGGTGGCTGACGATGTCGGTTACCCGGCATCCAATTACGACCCGTCTATCGTCGTGGCGCTCGCCTCGGAGATCCAGCAGCGAATCTCCACGTTGTCCGAAGCTCCTCGCTGGGTTTCTTGGTTGTTTGTCGACGAGATCGACACCTACGACGAGAAATCGTGGAAGAAGTCGATGCTCAAGGGCCGAGAGTCCGAGCGGGTCCTCGACGAGGTGATCCAATCGCTGGCGGATGATCCTTTCGACGATCCCGAATCAATCGAGGCGGCCGTAATGGCGGTGGGGGCGCGGTTGTCGGAGGAAGTTGAAGCGAGGGTGATGTCGCAGGCTCCGGTTCGTGTTGCTCTCACAGGGCATATGGCGGGTATTCCGCTTTGGCAAGCCATGACACTCCTTGGTCATGACAAGTGCATCGGTCGGCTCGAAGCCGCCCGTGCGAGGTTGAGAGGCTGACCCTTGGCGATCGGGCGGCCACAGTGGCTGTCCGGCGGGCGCGCGCTGCGCGCCGCGTTGGTTTTGGGTGTGCTGGGAGCTGTCTATGTCGCAGTCACTTTCGTTCAGGTGCTCGTGGCATCTCACGCCGATGATTCCGGCACAGCTGATGCCATCGTGGTGCTGGGAGCCGCCCAATACAACGGCACACCGTCGCCGGTGCTGGCCACTCGGCTCGATCACGCCCGTCAACTCTGGGAGGACGGATCAGCCTCTTTGATCGTGACCACCGGCTCAAAACTCGAAGGCGACGCATTCACCGAGGGATACGCCGGATTCGAGTATCTCCTGCGAGGTGGAGTACCCGAGTCGGACTTGATGGTGATCACCGACGGGTCGTCAACGTGGGAGCAGCTGGCGGCTACCAGCCGCCAGCTCCAGTTGCTCGAGCTCGATTCGGTGATATTGGTGTCCGATCCGTATCACGCGATGCGGCTACGGCAGATTGCTTCGGAGGTGGGTCTTGATTCGAAGGTTTCGCCCACCTCGAGTGGGTCATCGCTGAGACAGCTCCTTCGTGAAACCGCTGCGGTGTCGTTGGGACGAATTCTTGGCTACAGAAGGGTCGATAACTGGCTCGGCAGTGTCGGATGATTCCGGTACGCTCTCGGTGTCCTTCGGGGATGGTGTAATCGGTAACACAACTGGTTCTGGTCCAGTCATTGGGGGTTCAAGTCCTCCTCCCCGAGCAAATTCGAAGGGGCGCCTCAGAGGCGCCCCTTCGTGTGTTTTCGTCCTTGTTCAGTGCCCGCTGCGTCGGGTCAGGCGTCCACGATCTGGGCGATCAGTGCGAGGTGATCGTCGTCGTAGGTGGTCGCTTCGTCGCTCAGGTACTTTCGGCGGAAGAGTTCGGCGGCGGTGAGCTTTCGTCGGTCTCCCGAGCGGGCCTGGTCGATGCCCTCACGCACCAGGGCCCAGTAGGCGAACGTGTCGGCAAGTTGTGGCAACACCTTCTGCATCATGAGTGTCTGGATCGGCTGGGGGGCATCGCGCAACTTGTCGAACATCTCCCCGGTTCGTCCAATTGCGGCATCGAGGACCTCCCGCTCCTTCATCGACGGGTCGATTTCTTCGGCCAGTTGTTGCATCGACTGCATGAAGTCGTTGTCGTGACCGAAGCGCGAGATGTCGCGCAGCACCTGCATACGCAATGTGTTCTGTGACCCTTCCCACTTCTCGGTGGTGACGGCGTCGCGTATCAGCCTCGGCATGCTCGAGGTGGTCTCGATCATCCCGTTCCCGGCCAACGTCTCGCCCGCGTCGAGCATGCGGGCGACGATTCGAGTCGACCATGTCGTCTTGTTGACGTTGGCCATCAGGCGGCACAGCCCTCTGAGGTCGTCTGGTGTTGTGGGATCTGTGTCGATCGCGTCCTGCATGGCAACCACCGCGAATGTGCTGGCGGTGGCGGCCAGCAGATCGACCTTGACGTTCGCCAGGTTGTCCCGGACCAGGGGGTAGTCGACGATGGTGTGACCGAACGCCTGACGATGATCGGCGAATGTGCGGGCGAGTTGGTATGCACGGCTGAGCATCCCCGACATGGCCAGCGGGTGGGCCAGTCGTGAGTGATGGATCACCATGGTCATCAGGTTTCGGAATCCGGTTTCGACCGGACCCAGCGGTATCGCGTAGGCGTCGCGATAATCGATTTCGGCCGATGCCAGCACTCTCGTGCCGAGCTTCTCCTTGAGGCGCCGGAACGTGAAGTCGTTTCGGTTTCCGTCGGGTTTGCGGGCCGGGACAAGAAACAGCGACAGGCCGCGGGTGCCGGCTTGTTCGGTGTCGTAGCGAGCGCTGATCACGTGGATGTCGGCGTTGGCGTTGGAGCAAAACCATTTCTCACCGCGGATGAGCCACGTTCCGTCGGCGTTCTGGCGAGCGCGGGTGTCGTTGGCTCCCACGTCGGATCCGCCTTGCACCTCGGTCAGGAACTGTGAAGCGGTCCAATTGCCGGAGAAGGACGGAGTTTCGAGCAGGGCGACCATTTCGTCGCGGCCGGGTATCGCGTCGAAGGCCTTGAGAACCCGCGAGGTCTCGTAGTTGCAGATGACGGGGCAGTTGTGGCCGGTGTCGCCGCAGTGGTTGGAGAGATAGTGGAACGCGTAGCCCTCCCTGAGCCCACCCTGGCTGGCCAAACGCGACACGACTCGGGACCCGTAGATCAGATCGCCCGATGTCGTGTAGGAGTGGTCGTGCACAATGTGATCGTCGCGATCGCCGATGGCGCCGTATTGCTCGACTCGGGGAAGGTTGAGTCGAAAGTCGCCGTGGGTGACGGCGTCCTCGAGATCGGTCGGGATGATGGCGCCATACGCGGCCAGGTCATCATGGACACCGGCGTATTGGTCCCCCAGGTGGAATCTCACCGTGTGCGCAAAGTCATCGTTGGTGAGATACACGTTGGCTTTGGTGGCCCGCTCCCAACGGCGCATGTCGTCGCGACCGACGGCCTGTCCTGGTTGCGTGGTGTCGATGCCGTTTGACCCAGCGTGAGCTGCAGTGGTGGTTTCGATGTCGAAGGCGACCATGGCGCGATCCTCCCGGTCGAGATTTGCCGATGTCTCGACCATACGCCCGACCTCCGGCCGGTCAAGGGGTAAATCAGCCATCACCATGGTTTAATCAGACACATGGCCGATGTGGTGATCTTCGTCCCGGAGCCCGCAGTTGGCATGAGCGCGGTGCTGATCGCAGATCTGTGTTGGGTGGCTGCGACCGAGGCGGGGAGAGATCCCGGAAAGGCACTGCGAGTTGTTGGCACGGACGCGGAGATGGTCGAGACCAACAGCGGGATTCGTCTGTCGGTCGACGGAACCATCAACGATGTCGAGTCGGCTTCGCTGGTGTTTCTGTCGGCATTTTGGGGATCATCGACCGACGCCATCGACCGCCACCGCGACGTATTGCCCTGGATTGCGAAGATGGTTGACAGCGGTGCACGAGTGGCCGCATGCAGTACCGGCTCATTCTTTCTCGCGGCCACAGGGCTACTCGATGGCCGGGTGGCCACGACGTATCCGCCCTACGCGAGCACTTTTCGTCGCCGATTCCCGGCTGTTGATTATCAGCCGGAGAGAGCGATCACCGATGCTGACGGGCTGATGTGTGCCGACGCGATCTCGTCGAGTCTGGATTTGATAATTGCCTGTCTCGGAGATCTCTACGGTCGGGGAGTCGGGGAGCATCTGGCCACGGAGTACCTGATGGGGATTCGACGCAGCTACACGGTGGCCAACCTGGCTTTTGACGGTCAGAAATACCACGGCGATCGATTGATTCTGGCCATACAAAGATGGTTGGAGCGCAATGTCGACCGGCCGATCTTGTTGAAGGACGTGGCTCGCGAGTTCGGGTTGAGCACCCGCACATTGAGTCGACGATTTGTTGCGGCCACGGGAGAAGCGCCGTCGCGATACCTACAAAGGCTGAGAATCGAGCGCGCCAGGGAACTGATGGCCGAGCCGGGCCTGTCGGTTGGAGAGGTGGCTCGTGCCGTGGGGTACACGGACGTGGCTGCGTTCAGTTCGACGTTTTGTCGCCTCGTTGGCGTGGTTCCGTCAAAATATCGTCGCTTCTGAGCAAATTTCACACAGATTCTGCCCCTCTGTGCCGATGAGTTGTTGGTGATGCGAAAGACTTGGTTGCTCGCGATCGTCGCGCTGGCCGCGACCGCGTGTGGTGGCGCGTCTGCGGCGACCACCCCTGGCATTGACCGAGTCGCCCCCGCATCAACGTCGACGTCTGCACCTTCAACAACCATCACGGCTGAGCCGACGACCACTCAGCCGCTGCCTTCGGCCCCCGTGTCCCAACCGCCGCCATTGGAATCTGTGCCTGACATTTCTCCAGAGCGTGAGGTGACCCTCGGCGTTGGCCAACGGGCCCGCGTTTCGACCGGTCTCAGCGCAGAAGGTCTGCCGGTGTTCGCCGGCGACTTCGCCGACCCGTTCCTGCTCAGAACCCAGGACTCCTACTACGCATACGCCACCAACACCCTGTTTGCCCATGTGCCGGTCATGCGCGCCACTGATGGCGAACCGGTCGTCTACCTGCCTGACGTTCTCCCGGATCTGCCGTCCTGGAGTGAGCCGAATCACGTGTGGGCTCCGAGTGTTTCTCCGGTCGGTAACGGATATGTGCTCTGGTACACGACGCGTGACAGCGCATCGGGCCGTCAGTGCATTTCGGCAGCATCATCCATCAGTCCGGAGGGGCCATTCATCGATGATTCATCGGAACCTCTGATCTGCGATCATGCCCACGGTGGATCGATTGATCCAAGTCCCTTGGTCGATTCCGATGGATCTCTATGGTTGCTTTGGAAGTCTGACGGCAACTGCTGTGGTCAGCCCACCGTGATCTACAGCCAACGGCTCAACGTCGACGGCCTGTCGGTGGCGGGCGATCCGGTTGAGTTGATACGCAACGATCTCTGGTGGGAACGCGATGTGGTCGAGGCACCGACGATGGCTTTCGGAGGCGGTACCTATCATCTTCTCTATTCCGCCAATCGTTGGGACACCGACGACTATGCGGTGGGTCACGCAGTATGCGAGTCGGCGATCGGGCCATGTGTGAAGGATCCGGATCCGTGGCTCGATTCCTATTCCGTGGCATGGGGGCCGGGCGGAGCAGAGTTCGTTCCCGGCGCAGATGGTTGGACCGGGCTTTTTGTGTATCACGCTTGGACCAGCAGCGGAATTGGCTACCCCGATGGGGCGAGAAGTCTGTTTGTCGCCAAACTCCGCATCGTGGATGGCATGCCAGTGGCGCCGGCATTCGGCGCTTGAGCGGCGTTGGGCGCACAACGGGCCGCGGCTACACTCCCTGAGCCATCGACCGCCGCAGCGGTCGGACGAGCCCCGTTCGTCTAGCGGCCTAGGACGCCACCCTCTCAAGGTGGTAGCACGGGTTCAAATCCCGTACGGGGTACCAACAAAACTGCAGGTCAGAGCCACTCTCCGGAGTGGCTCTTCTGATTCTTCGACGCGGCAGGACCGGAACTTGACAGGACCACTATCCGAGCGAA
>CAZHMP010000006.1:0-20567 GCA_964533595.1 uncultured Acidimicrobiales bacterium
CGGAACCGGGACGGGGGTTAGGGCAGGCGCTGGAACCAGGCCAGACTGAACAGGCCGGTTATCGCGGCGGCGATCAAAGCCGCACCAATGAACCAGTCGGTGACGTCGCGATCAACCGTCTCGAAACCGATGGCGGTTCCGATCTGGTCATAGATGGTGGCGAGTTCCCCGGTGGATTCCGCAGTGAAGAATTCCCCGCCCGTGGCATCGGCGATATCGCTCAAGGTCTGCTCATCGACCGGCACTGGCACAGTGACGAGATTTCCCGGGAAGTCCGGATCATCGATGGTGACCTCGCCATCCGCGGTGCCGAGCGACACGGTGGACACCGGAATCCCGGCATCGTTGGCTGCGACAACCGCAGAGTCGACCGAGCGACCAACCGTGGGCGTGCCGTCGGAAAGAAGCACGATCATCGCCGTCGGGCCGGTGTCTTCACCCGACCCAAAATCCGGTGGCAAATCGGGCGAGCTCGCCACCGCATCGAGCGACGCGAATATGGCGTCGCCGGTAGCGGTCGACTCACCGAGTTGGAGGCCACGAATAGCATCAACGACGATGGCCCGGTCTTGTGTGGGAAGCACTCGAATCACCGGGATGCCGTTGTATGAAACGAGCCCGACGTCGAGTGTGGGGGGCGCACCGTCGAGAAACGCGAGGGCGGCGTCTTTGGCGGCTTCGATGCGGCTCGGGTCGACATCGGAGGCGCCCATCGACAGCGACGTGTCGATCGTGAGGACCACCGTGGCGTGTTCCCTGGGAATCTGCTTTTCACGCGTGGGCCCGGCGATGGCAACGATCATCGCCGTCACCACGGCAAGGAACATGACGGCCACGACATGGCGACGTATCCCGGGATGGCGCGGCGCCACGGAATCGAGCAGTGACGTGTCGGAGAATCTCACCGCGAAGCGGCCGCGGCGCCGTTGCGCCACCACATATCCGACCGCCAAGGCGGCGACTCCCAGCAGCAGCCAGAGCCGGCTCTGATCTGTGAAGTTCACTGCGGCACCTTCACGATCATTCGGCGGCGACCGCGCCGCCGCCTGTCAACGAAGCGAGCGAGATCCACGATCCAGTCGTGATCGGTGTGCAGCACCACATGGTCGGCGCCGGCGCTTCGAACGGTTGCGGCGTGTGACGCCAGGCGGTCGCGGCCGGCTTCGGAATAACGACGCCTCACAGCCTTTTTGCCGGTGTTGATCTCGACGATCTCTCCCGACTCGGCGTCGACAAATTCGACCACGCCGACATCCGGAAGTTCGAGCTCACGCTGGTCGACGATCTCCATCACGAGGGTTTCATGACGTTGACAGACAGCTTTGAGGGCATCGGCCCAGTGCGGCTCGAGAAGATCGGAGATCACCACCGCCAAACCGCCCCTTCGGCCAGGGCCGGACAGCCGGCGGAGTCCGGCCTCGAGGCTTGCATCCCCACCAGGTCGAGATTCGACGTTGAGCAGTCGGTGCAGCATGGCCATGGTGTGTCGCCTGCCTCCGCCCGACCGGATCTCATGCAAATCAGTGCCGTCAGACACGATGGCCCCGATCCGATTGCCGGATCTCTCGGTGAGGATTCCAACTGCCGCCAGGGCGGAAACAGCCAGGTTGGCCTTGGTCTGTGTGGACGTGCCCCAATCGAGGCTTGGTGACAGATCCACCAAAGCCCACGTCTCGAGCTCGCGATCGGCAACGGTGTCGCGGACATGCGCCTGGCCGGTACGAGCCGTCACGTTCCAATCCATCCGTCGGACGTCATCTCCGGGCGCGTACATGCGGGCCTCGCCGTTTTCGGAACCCAGACCGGGGACCAATCCCCGGTAGTCGCCCTGTAAGAGGCCGTCGAGGCGGCGAGTGATGTCGAGTTCGAGTCGACGCAGGATCGCACGCGACCGTTCATCCGAGCCGGGTGTAGGGCGATCGGCCAGGTGAGGATCGGTGCTCCGGGTGCTCACATCAAGCCCGGATCTTGCGTGGACGGAGACACCATCGGAGCCGGCACCGTGCCGAGAATCTGAGCGAGAATCTGTTCGATTCCGAGATCGGCGGCGAGTGCTTCATAGGACAACACAAGTCGATGACGCAACACTTCGGGGGCAACGTCAAAAATGTCTTGGGGTACCGCATAGTCACGGCCCCGCAACAGAGCCATGGCCCGGCCGGCGCTCACGAGACCGAGAGTGGCGCGGGGGCTGGCTCCGTAATCGATCTTGTCGGCAAGTTCCGGCATGCCGAGCGATGATGGATCCCGCGTCGCGCCAACGAGATTCACTGCGTACTCAACCACGGCCGGTTCGATGATCACGTGAGATGCCCGCTGTTGCAGCTCGATGATCCCCTGCGGTGAAAGAACCTGGGCGGCCGCTGGAGGGCTCACGCTCATCCGTCTAACAATTTCGAGCTCCTCGGTGCCCGACGGATAGTCGACAAGCACCTTCATGAGGAAACGGTCTCGCTGGGCTTCGGGAAGCGAGTAGACACCCTCGGATTCGATCGGGTTTTGGGTGGCGAGTACCAGGAACGGACTGGGAACTTCGTGGGTGATGTCGCCGATCGTCACTTGGTGCTCTCCCATGACCTCGAGCAGTGCAGATTGAACCTTGGCCGGAGCGCGATTTATCTCATCCGCGAGAACGAAATTGGCGAATACTGGGCCAAGTTCGACATCGAATGATTCCGACGAGGCCTTGAAAATGCGGGTGCCGACGATGTCGGAGGGGAGCAAATCAGGCGTGAACTGCACGCGGCTGAACGTGCCGCCGGTGATATCTGCCAAAGTCCTGACGGCGAGCGTCTTCGCCAACCCCGGCGGACCCTCGATCAGGCAGTGGCCCCCGGCGACAAGGCTGATCAACAGCCGTTCCACCAGGAGTTCTTGGCCCACGATCACCTGACGCAACTCGACAAGTGCTCGCTCGAGGGAATGGTCTTGATCGTCGGATTCTGGCGTTTCAGATTCGTTGGTTTCAATCACTTGATCCGGTCTTTCGGTCGTCGGTGGTGTGATACCACCGATGGCACTCAACGTGGCGAACGATAAGCGCGACCGAAAGAGACTGGCGAGTAGCGTCACAGCAATGCGAATACTTGTTGTGGACGACGAGGTTGATCTCGCCAATGCCGTTGCCCGGGGACTGCGCCGCGAGGGGTATGCCGTCGATGTTGCCAACGACGGACCCGACGCCCTCGACAAAGCCGAGTTGACCCCGTACGACCTCGTTTGTCTCGACATCACGATGCCCGGCATGAACGGCATCGAGGTCTGCCAACGTCTGCTCGAAAATCCTGCCGACGGGCATGCGCCGCGAGTGCTGATGCTCACAGCCCGCGACACGGTCGATGATCGCATCACCGGTCTCGATTCAGGCGCCGACGACTACCTGGTGAAGCCGTTTGCATTCGGCGAGTTGAGTGCACGAGTTCGATCGCTGCTGCGGCGCGATAGCTCACAGCCGGCAGCGGTTATGGACGTGGGGGATCTTCACCTCGATGACTCTCGCCACCGCGCCAGTCGCGGCGATCGCGATCTTGATCTCACCGCCAAAGAATTTGCGCTGTTGCGCTATTTCATGCACCACCCCGACGTCGTGCTCTCGCAGGAGCATTTGCTCGAACATGTGTGGGATGAACACGCCGATCCATTTACCAACACTGTGAGGGTCACGGTTGGCACTCTTCGTCGCAAGCTCAGCGAAGCCGGTGAACCGGCCGCCATCGAAACCGTCATCGGATCGGGATATCGGCTGATGGCAGGCCCAACGCCTACGGATGCTGGCGACGATGGTTGAGACGAACGGCACGGTTGTCAACCGTCGAATTCAGGGGCTGGGCGGGTCGATCCGCTTTCGACTCACCGTCCTCTATTCGGTGCTGTTGTTTGGACTCGGGGCGATCGTCGTCGGAGGGATTTATGCCGGCCTGTCGCGAAGTCTCGAGAATCAGAATGTGTCGCACACCGAGCAAGCCGCAATCTTGTTTCGCGATGTAAATGGTCAACCGATGCTTGGTCAGGTGGAGTTTGAGGTTCCCGACCCGCTGTCGGTGTTCGAGCGCGATATCAACGCCAAGGCACTCGACCAGCTACGCAACTATGCGTTCGGCGCACTCGGAATGCTGTTCGTCGGCAGCCTCGGAGTTGGCTGGTTCGTGGCCGGAATCGTCTTGCGGCCTGTGGGCCGGATTACCGGCGTTGCCCGCGACATCCAGGCCACCGACCTGTCGCGACGTATCCAGCTCGAAGGACGCGACGATGAGCTCAAACAACTCGCCGACACATTTGACGACATGCTCGGCCGGATCGACGATGCGTTTGGCTCTCAAAGAGAGTTCATACACGAGGCCAGCCACGAACTCCGCAACCCGCTGGCGGTGATTCGCACCAACGTCGATGTCGTACTCGACGACCCCGAAGCGGATGTTGACGACTATCGCTCGGCGAGTGAAGCCGTTGGACGGTCGGCGTCGCGCATGTCGACTCTGGTCGACGATCTCCTCGACTATGCACGCCACGGCACTCGCCCCACCCGGGAGGAAGACCTCGACCTGGGCACCGTCTCGTGCGAACTGGCCGCGGAGTTCACCACGCTTGCCGAAGCCCGCCACCTCACGCTCGACACTTCGGTCGGTGAGAAGTCGCTGCCAGTTTGCGGAGACGCACCGGCGATTCGTCGAGCCATCGCCAACCTCCTCGCGAATGCGGTCCGGTTGTCTCCCTCGGGTTCCACCGTGAAGGTTGCCGCCGGCGAGGACTCTGACGGAATATGGGTATCGGTCACTGACGAAGGGCCCGGAATCTCCGCCGACAACCAAGCGAGAGTCTTCGACCGGTTCTGGCGAGGCGATGGAGCACGGGCACGCGAAGAGGGGCGGTCGGGTCTGGGACTCACCATTGTTCAGCAGATTGCTCAAGCTCATGGTGGGCGGGTCGATCTTCACTCTGAGGTCGGCGTTGGCTCGACTTTTGTGATTCGTATGCCTCGAAGCCACAACAAGACGATCACCTGACAGACTTTCGTTGGATTTTCGAAAGTTCTTACGATTCCTTTCACCCTCGACGAATACGGTCACACACATGGATCGAAATCCGATCGACGAATCGCACGACGGTCAGTCCCCCCAGCCGTCGAGCCGGCCCGCCGGAGCGATGAACGCGACAACAAACGACGAAGAAGCGGTTCTCCCCCAAACTGCTTCGGTGTCCATCCCTGTCGGGGATGAAGTCGCCGACCGCCCGGCGGGCCCAAATCGAGTCGTACCGCCACCGCCGCCACCGCCCGGCGGTACGACTCAAGGTTCGGAGTTCACTGAATGGGGCCGACCGCGATCCGTGTTCGGAGATTCTCCCCCAATCCGCGAGTGGCCCGTCCCTCCAATTTCTGCCACCCCACCACGGCCGACCGAGAGCGTCGCTTCCCCAAGCGCATACGATCGGCCCACCCTTGCCCCACCCCCAGCCCTGCCCGCAGAGGTCCCGCCGCCTCCACGCGGCAGAGGCTGGCGGGTGGCGGCATCAGTCGTGGCGGTCCTCGCCCTGGTGGCCGGAAGTTTCGCGGCGGGCACCATCGTGAACGGCGGCTCGGAGTCGAGCTTGCAGTCGCAAAATCAGCCGATCGCCTTGCCGGCGGGCGAACCCGATCTTGCGCCCACGGTCACCCTCCCCGATGTGGCTGGGCCGCTCGACAGCCAAGCATCATCCGAGGAACCAGTGGCCGATGTTGCCCGTGTGGTTGCCCCATCGGTGGTGTTGATAGCCACCGATTTTGGTCAAGGCTCCGGAATCGTTTGGGACGCCGCCAACGGCTACATACTCACCAACAACCACGTCGCCGTGGATTCAAGTGTCGTTGAGGTGACCTTTGCTGACGGCGCGATTCTGAGCGGCAACGTGGTCGGCGGTGACTCGCGCCGCGACGTCGCAGTGATCAAGGTCGACCCGGCGGGTCACGACCTGGTTCAGGCCGTGCTCGCCCCGGCTCACACTGTCGAGGTCGGTCAACTCGCCGTGGCGATCGGCAGCCCGTTCGGTCTCGACCAGACGGTCACCGCTGGAATCGTCAGCGCTATTGGGCGAGTCAATCGCCAAGCTGGATCCGACATCAATAATCAGGGTCCGGTCAGCATGATTCAGACCGATGCCCCCATCAATCCGGGCAATTCGGGCGGCCCCCTGGCTGATCGTGAGGGCCGCGTGATCGGCATGAACACCTCGATCCGCACCGACGGTCAGACCGAAGGCAATATTGGCGTCGGATTTGCCGTGCCTTCAGAGACTGTCGATCTGATTGCCCGCAGAATCGTCAGTGGAGAATCGCTCGACTTTGGATTCTTGGGTATCAGCGGAAGGACCCCCACCGACGGGGGTCAGGGCGCCAACATCGAGGACGTTGTCGCCGATTCGCCGGCCGATCTTGCCGGACTGGAGATTGGCGATCGGATCATGGCCGTCGATGGCGAGCTGATCCGCTCCATGGACGAGTTGGCTGCTCAAATCCAGCTTTACCGCCCCGGAGACACCGCCACCATGACCGTCACTCGTGACGGCGTGCAGCTCGACATCGATATTGTGCTGGGGTCCAGGTAGCGGCGGCGGATCACAACAGTTCGTCACCTGGTGGGCCGGTAGGATTGCCCACTCATGTTCCTAGCTCTCATCATTGCAATCGCTGCACTTGTGCTGATTGGCGCGTCAGCGCTGGTACTCGTTCGTGGTCGTCGCGCCGATCTGCAGGTCGATAAGCGTGCGCCCGCGGGGCCCCCACCCTCCGACTTGGTGCCGCCCGTCGCCACGGAAACCCAGCCTCCGCCGTTTGATATTGGAGTCGACGAGCCCCAACCCAGTCCATCAATCCGTGAGCGGCTGACCAAGGCGCGGTCTTCGTTGTCGGGGTATCTCGCCTCGGCCTTCTCCAGGGGCGACATCACCGAGGAGACTTGGGATTCATTGGAGGAAGCCCTCATCAGAGCCGACGCCGGTGTGGCTACAGCAGCCGAGGTGATTGAATCGGTGAGAGCCGTCGCTCAGAGCGAGGGCCTCACGGATGCCAGCGAACTGGCGGCGCTGGTGAAGGCAGACATCAAACAGCGCCTGGCCGGATTCGACAGGTCGTTGGGCGCGGTCGATGCTGATGGACCCTCGGTGTGGCTGTTCGTGGGCGTCAACGGAGTTGGCAAGACCACAACAATTGGCAAGATTGCCGCACGCCAAGTGGGCGAGGGCAACAAGATCGTGTTGGCGGCCGGCGACACGTTTCGAGCCGCGGCGGCGGAGCAACTCACGATGTGGGCCGATCGCAGCGACGTCGACATCGTCCGCGGCGCAGATGGAGCCGATCCGTCATCGGTTGTTTTCGATGCAGTCGAACGTGCCGCTGCTCGCGGTGCCGACCTTGTGTTGGCCGACACGGCTGGTCGTCTTCACACCAAGACCAACCTCATGGAAGAACTCCGCAAGGTCAAGCGAGTGGCCGAGAAGGGTGCCGGCACGGTCACCGAAACGATTCTCGTTATCGATGCCACTACCGGCCAAAACGGTTTGGCTCAGGCGAGGCAGTTCGCTGAAGCGGTGGATGTCACCGGCGTGGTGCTCACCAAACTCGACGGCTCCGCCCGAGGGGGGATTGTGTTGTCGATCCATTCCGAACTCGGCCTACCGGTCAAGCTCGTCGGTCTGGGCGAGGGCATCAACGATCTGGTCGATTTCGACCCCGACGAATTCGTCGAAGCGCTGTTCGACTGATTCGGCCACGAGCTAGTTGGTCGCAGGTATTCCGGGGTAGCCGCATGCGGCCAGATGCTGATTGAGCGACTCGACCGATGCCGGAAGGCGAGTCTGATCGGCGAATTCGAGAGCTCGGGATATGGCCGCGGGAAGGTCGGAGCCGTTGGCGAGTTCGGTGTTGATGTCGACCGCCCAGTCGACTATTCGGGCCAAGTCGGCGCCGACGCCATCGGGGGCGACAAGGATGGCCTCGTTGATTGCCTTGTCGAGATTGATCAATTCCGACGCTGGATCGCCGGTGAAACCCGGGTCGAGAACCGCGCCGCGAGTGCTGACCGCCGAAGCGGCTTGGCACCATGCCACCGGGTCGTAACCACCTGAAGTGGACGACCCACCGTCACCGTCTCCTCCTCCAGCCAACACAAACGCCCCAGCAACAAACGCCACGGCAACCAAAGCAACGGCGATCCACTGCGGTGTCGAGAGCCTCACAATCTAGACCGTAGCGACCGGTAGCCTGATCCGACCATGTTCGAGACACTTTCCGACCGCTTCGATGGGATACTCGGCCGCGTCAAGGGGCGCGGCAAGTTGTCCCAAGCCGACATCGACGAGACGCTTCGCGAGATTCGCCGGGCATTGCTCGAGGCCGATGTCAATCTCGACGTAGCCAAGAACATGGTGGGCCGAATCCGCGAACGTTGTGGTGGCGAGGCGCTCTCCAAATCGCTCAACCCCGGTCAGCAGATCGTGAAGATCGTCCTTGATGAGCTCACCACGAGCCTCGGTGGCGAGTCGATGAAACTCACCTTCGCGTCGAAGCCCCCGACCGTGGTGCTCATGGCCGGTCTGCAAGGTGCCGGCAAGACCACCAACGCCGGCAAGCTCGCTCGGTGGTTCAAGAAGCAAGGCCGCAACCCGCTTCTGGTCGGTACCGACCTCCAGCGTCCGGCCGCGGTCGAACAGCTCCGCACGCTCGGCTCACAAGTTGGCGTGCCGGTTTTCTCCGAACCCACCGACCCTGTCGACGTGGCAGCAAAGTCGATTCAGGAGGCCAACCGCACCGGCAGAGATGTGGTCATCGTCGACACCGCGGGCCGTCTGGCCATTGACGAAGAGATGATGGACCAGGTTCGGCGGATCTCCGGCGCGGTGGAGCCCCACTACACGTTCCTGGTGATCGACGCCATGACCGGCCAGGACGCCGTCAATACCGCAGAGGCGTTCAACCACACCCTCGCTCTCGACGGCGTGATCCTCACCAAGCTCGACGGAGATGCCCGAGGCGGCGCCGCGATCTCGGTGAAGGAGGTTGTGGGACGCCCAATCGCTTTCGCCTCAACCGGCGAGAAGCTGGAAGACTTCGAGACTTTCCATCCCGATCGGCTGGCCAGCCGGATCCTGGGCATGGGAGACATCGAGACGCTCATCGAAAAGGCCGAAGAGGCCTACGAAAAGGAAGAAGCCGAAGAGGCGGCTAGTCGGCTACTCGAGGGCACTTTCACGCTCGAGGACTTCCTCGAGCAAATGCAGCAAATCAAGAAAATGGGACCGATTTCCAATCTCATGGGAATGATGCCCGGCCTTCCCAAGGAAGCTCGCGATGCCGAGATCGACGACGGAAAGCTGTCGCGAATCGAAGGCATCATCCATTCGATGACCCCTGACGAACGCCTCGACCCCGACAAGATCGACGGTTCGAGACGTCGTCGAATCGCCGCGGGATGCGGACTTCAGCCCTCCGATGTGAAGCAATTGCTCGATCAGTTCACCCAGATGCGAAAGATGATGAAGCAGTTCTCCGGGTTCGGAACCAAGAAGATGAAGAGCAAGAATCGGGGCAAAAAGAACAAGAAGCGCAGGGGCGGTCGCACCACTCCGAAGGGACCGGCTCAGGTTTCCAAGAAACCACTGTCGCTTCCGGGGTTGGAAACGGGTGGTCTACCCGGATTGAATTGACGGGTTGACGCGGCTCTCTTCAGTCGCGCGTTCGAAATCTTTTTGGAATCTCAACACCGAAACACCAAGGAATCACAGTGGCTGTCAAGCTCCGCCTCATGCGGGTAGGTAAGAAAAAGCAACCGACATACCGGGTGGTCGCCGCCGACGCCCGCTCTCCCCGTAATGGGCGATTCATAGAGATCCTCGGCACATACGAGCCGCGACAGGACCCGTCGGTCATCAAGATCGACAATGATCGTGCCGTCCACTGGCTCAAGGAGGGCGCACAGCCCACTGAGCGAGTTGCCAAACTCCTGAAGATCTCCGGCGCTTGGGAAGCCCACACCGGCGAGGTCACAGAAGCCGTCGCACCGGCCGCGGTTTCCAAGAAATCTGCCAAGCAGGTCGCCAAGGAAGCCGCAGCGGCGGAAGCTGTTGAGGCTGACTCATCCGAGAACGAGGCCTCCGAATGAGCTCAGAGTCCGCTAAGTCCGTTTGCGAATACGTCGTCAAGCAGATAGTCGGCAACCCCGATGCCGTGGGCGTGGCCATGAGCGAAGACGAATCCGGAATTCGCCTTGATGTCACCGTCGGCGACGGCGACATGGGGCGCGTCATCGGAAAGCGCGGCCGAGTGGCCATGGCTATCCGCACTGTGGTCCGTGCCGCTGGGCACGATGCCGACACCGACACCAAGATCGAGGTCGAGTTCGTCGACTGAGTCGATGCTCGACGTTGGGCGGATCGCCCACTCCCACGGCCTTCGTGGCGAAGTCGTCGTGGTGCTCACATCGAATCGCCTCGAGCGGGTGGCCGCCGGATCCGTGCTGCACGCAGGAGACCGTCGTTTGGCGGTCGTGTCTTCGCGCCCTCACAAGAACGGTCATATTGTTGCCTTCAACGGAGTGTCGGGACGAGATGACGCCGACAGATTGAAGGGTCTGGTTCTCAGGGCTGAACCTCTGAGCGATCCGGATGAGCTTTGGGTCCATGAGCTGATCGGCGCGCTCGTGGTCGACCAGTATGGCATCGAGCGTGGCAAGGTGATCAGGGTCCTCGAAAACCCGGCGTCAGACATCTTGGAGCTCGATTCGGGTTCGCTCGTTCCCGCCGGATTCGTCAAGAGTCTCGTTCCAAATGAACGAGTGATGGTCGATGTGCCCGACGGCTTGTTCGATTTGGATGCCAAGTGAGCGCCGAACCCTCACTACGTGTCGACATCTTCACGATCTTTCCCGACATGGTCAACAGCGCGGCCGGCGAGTCGGTGATCGGTCGGGCCAGGCGAGACGGAATTCTCGACGTGAGGGCGCACGATCTTCGCGATGCAACCTCCGACGTTCATCGAACCGTCGATGACGCCCCCTTTGGCGGCGGCGCCGGGATGGTCATGAAACCCGAGCCATTGTTCGGAGCTGTTGAAGCGGCCAATGCACCTCGGCCACTTTTCTATCTGTCGCCCTCGGGGCGCCGATTCGATCAGGAGATGGCCTCGGAACTCTGCAACCTTGGAGGCTTCTCAATGTTGTGCGGCCGCTACGAGGGCATCGATGAAAGAGTTCGCGAACACCTCGTTGACGGCGAGATCTCAATCGGAGATTTTGTGCTTGCGGGCGGCGAGTTGGCGGCATTGTCGATATTGGAGGCAGTTGGCCGGTTGGTTCCGGGCGTGCTCGGCAACGCTGAGTCGACCGGCGACGAATCGTTCTCCGACGGTCTACTGGAATACCCGCACTACACCCGACCAGCCAAGTTTCGTCAGTGGGAGGTGCCGGCGGTGCTGCTCTCGGGCAACCACGGCCAGGTCGAGCGCTGGCGTCGCGCCCAATCGCTGCGCCGCACCATCGACGATCGACCGGACTTGATCGAGATGCGCGGTGGGCTCACAGAAAGCGATCATCAGCTCTTGCAGGAATTCGGCGTCGACGACGCGCCACCGTCGCAAAACTCTTGAACGCAGGTTGAGGGTGGGGTCGAGCCATCAGCGCTCTAGACTCGTGCGTCGGCCCGGGTGAAAGTCCCAGCCGCTTTACATTCTCTCACGCCGGAGCTCCGTGCGATGCAGCCCACAGATCTGATCGACAACCAATACCTACGCGACGACATTCCGGACTTCGCGCCCGGCGACACCTTGAAGGTGCACGTAAAGGTCGTTGAAGGCAACCGCCATCGCACCCAGCTCTTCGAAGGCGTCGTCATCCGACGCCAAGGGAGCGGGGTTCGCGAGACATTCACCGTTCGCAAGGTCAGCTTCAGCGTTGGCGTGGAGCGGACCTTCCCCGTCCACACTCCCGTGATCGAGAAAATCGAAGTTGCCGCTCGCGGCGATGTTCGTCGGGCCAAGCTCTACTACCTGCGTGATCGCATCGGCAAGGCCGCCAAGGTCAAGGAAAAGCGCTTCAACTGAGTCTCTTCGGAGACTGTCACACTGCATTCCTATTGTGGAGTGAGTGGACAAATCACGAGTTGCGTTGGGCCGATGGGGTGAAGCCGTTGTGGCGCGCCGATATGAATCCGACGGCTATGTCGTGGTCGACCGAAATTGGCAGGTGCGCGGCGGAGAGCTCGACTTGGTGCTCACCCGCGGCCGCGAGATCGTGTTCTGTGAGGTAAAGACAAGATCCTCACCGCGCTACGGCCACGGGCTCGAGGCAGTGGATCATCGCAAACAGCGTTTCGTTCGCCGCACCGCTATGTGCTGGCTCGATGCTCACCAGATTCATGGTGATCTGCGTTTCGATGTGGCAAGTGTCCACGGGCCGAGAGTCGAAATAATCGAGAACGCATTCTGAGGCGTTCAGCGAGGCCTGTTACGGGTCTTTCGGCCGTCCCAGCATCCTCGATGCCAGTGTCGCCGCAGGTCGGGTTCGCCCACCGGCACCACCACCCAGTGGCCCGTGCCGGGTGGAATGTCGCGATTGCAATTGGGGCAGATGTAGGACTTCACGGCCTGAAACGGCTGCATGAATCGCACCTCCACGTCGCCATACGCCTCGGGATCGTCCATCAGCCGACAATCGCCCACAAAATGAGAAGGAGAGTCACCACCAAGGCGGCGCCAACATAGAGATAGTCGGTGGGTCGCCTCCTGTGTGGGCGAGTGGGGTCCATTCCCATACCGGCAGTATCGTCTCTTGATCCGGATTCCCAACAGACGGATTGGCCGTGCGACAAGTATTGGTAGTTCTGGTCTCGGCGCTCTTGGTGCTCACGGCGTGCGCGGGCCCAACGCCGGAAGTGCCGGTGGGCGCCGATGGGGAAAGCGACCCTGTGTTGATTCTCGGACGTGGGGTGTACGGCGAAACGTGCAAACGCTGCCATGGGTCATCCGGTGATGGGGGATCGGGTCCGAAACTCACCAGCAGCGACTTCGACGAGGACTTCCCCGAACTCAGCGATGTGGTCGAGATCATCTCGCAGGGACGCAAGCGAATGCCGGCCTACTCGTCGGCGCTGACCCCGGAACAGATCGAGGCGGTGGCGAGGTACGTTCGCGAGGTGCTCTGATCGGCGGTAGAACCTCGCTCAAGTTGGCTGTCACACCCCAGTTGTAGGTTGTCGACAGCGCTCACCGTCAGCCGATGGCGGTCTCCGTGTATCTCATTCTTGGAGACCGACATGCTTGCAACCGTTCGCTCAGCCACCCTTTCCGGGATCATCGGCAGCCCAGTCGAGGTCGAGGTCCACGTGGCCAACGGGTTGCCCGGATTCACCATCGTCGGCTTACCCGACACATCGTGCCGCGAGGCGCGAGATCGGGTTCGTGCCGCAATAATCTCGAGCGAACTCGACTGGCCAATGCGACGGATCACCGTCAACCTTGCCCCAGGCGACGTGCCCAAGGTGGGCGCCGGCCTCGACTTGCCGATGGCGGTGGGCATTCTCATTGCATCCGAGCAATTGACAGCAGAGTCGATCGCTGGGCTCGGCATGGTAGGTGAACTCGGACTCGACGGATCCGTGAGAGCAGTGCCAGGGGCATTCCCGCTGGTCGACGCCATCAATGCACCATCGATCGTAATTCCATCGGCCGATTCGAGAGTGTCGGCGATCGTGGGTCCGGGCAGGGTTCGGCCAGTTGAGAAGCTGAGCCAGTTGGCGAATGTGCTCGACGGAAAGATCCCGTGGCCGGAGTTGGAAGTCATCGAGCCGGCTGATGAGCAGCAGAGCGAGCCGGATTTGGCCGAGGTCAAGGGTCAGAAAGTGGCCAAGTGGGCGCTCGAGGTTGCTGCAGCCGGGGGTCATCACATCCTGCTTGTGGGCCCTCCCGGGGCCGGCAAGACCATGTTGGCTCGGCGCTTGCCGGGGTTGTTGCCGGACCTGGACACGGCAGCGTCGGTAGAAGTCACCCGAGTCCACAGCGCCGCCGGCTGTCGGCTCCCCGCAACCGGACTCATGAAACGACCGCCGTTTCGAGCCCCTCACCATTCAGCTTCCATGGCTGCCCTCGTCGGTGGTGGGAGTAGGCGTTCGAGGCCCGGGGAGGTGAGCCTTGCATCCGGCGGGGTGCTGTTTCTGGATGAGGTGGGGGAGTTTGCGCCGAGCGTGCTCGATGCCCTACGCCAGCCTCTCGAGGAAGGGGTCGTACGCGTGGCGCGAAGCGGAGGTAGCCAAGAACACCCGGCCAGGGTGTTGTTGGTCGCGGCCATGAACCCCTGCCCGTGCGGGGAGGGCGGTTCTGTTGCGTGTCGGTGTCCGGCATCTGCGCGCGCGAGATACTCCCGTCGGGTCAGCGGGCCGTTGCTCGACCGGCTGGACGTGATGATCCAGATTGGCCGGCCTGATCCCGTCGCTCTCCTCGATGGTGGCACGGAGGAGTCGACCAAGACCGTCGCCGAAAGGGTGAGCCGAGTCCGTGCGATGGCCCTGCAACGCGGCGTGCATTGCAACGCGCAGCTCTCCGACACCCAACTCGAACAGCACGCGCCGCTCAGCCACGACGCTCGCGCCATGATCCGCGACGCTCTCGTCGCCGGGAGGCTGAGCGGAAGAGGGTTACGTCGCGTGAAGTGCGTGGCGCGCACCATCCGAGACCTCGATGATGGCGGTCTGGAACTCCGAGCGTGCGACGTGTCGGCAGCGTTGGTGCTGAGGGCCCGGCCGGCCATGGGTGGCAGCGATGCCTGAGCGAAAACTCGACTTGGCCTGCTTGGCTCAGCTCCCAGGCGCAACTCCGCATCGGCTCCAGCGGTTGCTCAACAGCGATTCGCCCCGATCTGCGTGGCAACGAGTCCTGTGCGGGCGACTCCCGGCCCGCGTTGCACCGGTAGGGGTGTTGGCCACCTGGCGTGAAGCCGCCGCGGCGATCGATCGGCACCGCCTCGGGTCCGCAATCGACGAATTGTCCTTGGATATAACCTGCCTGCTCGATGAATCCCATCCCCACCAACTGCTGAGTGATATCGACCCCGCACCGATCTTGTTTCGGCTCGGGAGGCGGCCAGACGATCGGCTTCCGAGGGTTGCCATCATCGGCACGCGCCGGTGCACTCCGCTGGGTCGCTCGATCGCCTTTGAACTCGGCCGCGACTTGGCGTCCGCGGGAGTGGCGGTGGTGTCCGGGCTGGCTCTCGGGATCGATGGTGCGGCCCATCGTGGGGCGGTCAGCGTCGATGGAGCGCCGCCTCTGGCGGTGGTGGGAAGTGGGCCCGACGTCATCTATCCGAAGTCCCATCGGGATCTCTGGCGCTTGGTCGCCGAGCGTGGATCGCTCTTCACCGAGGCCCACATCGGAGCACGCCCGGAGCCCTGGCGGTTCCCGGCCCGCAACCGCCTGTTGGCGGCACTCTCAGACATAGTGGTGGTGGTCGAGTCGCGGGTGGCAGGCGGGTCCCTTCTCACGGTCGAGCAAGCCATTCGCCGTGATGTCTCGGTGATGGCCGTTCCAGGATCGATACGCAATCCCGCGGCTGCCGGAACAAATCAGTTGATTGCAGATGGCTGCGAACCGGTTCGTGGCGCGGCCGATGTTCTTCTCGCGCTCGGCTTGAGCGAGGCGACCAACGCGGCACGTCGCCAAGGTCTCGAAGACTCACCCTTCCCCGGGGACGCCAATATCAGCCCCGCCAAACAATCGCATGAGTCGGAGTCGTCGCCGGCTTTGATTTCGTGTCTGGACGATGGCCCGTCCACGCTCGACGAAATCTTGCTCCGAAGTCAGAGCCAGGTCCCTGAGGTGCTAGCGGAACTCGACGATCTCATAGCAAAGGGTCTGGTGATGCGAGACGGCATCAGGTTCGTTCGAGCTGGTCTTGATGGCAACGGTGTGCACATCCAGAGTGCTCTCGATTTCCGCTGAGCCCCCCAAGTTGTGGAATTGGCTATCGTCGCGTGTGGCCCAATGGCATTGTGACGAATGGATCGAATCGCTGACGCGCGCCGCGGAATCCACGCGATCTGTCTACCGACGTGATCTCAAGGCCTGCTTCGAATGGCTCGAATCCGCTGGATCAAACGGGCCCGACCAAGTCAATCGGCGTCAGCTTCGCAAATACCTCGCTCACCTTGATGCTTCTGGCTATGCCCGTCGAACAATTGCCCGCAAGGCATCTGCCATTCGGCGGTATTTCGACTGGACCCGTCGTCGAGGACTCATCGAGATCGACCCCAGCGCCGCATTGTCGGCGCCGCGCGGGGAATCCACGCTTCCACGAATCTTGTCCGCAGACGAACTGGAGGTGGTCCTCAACGGTTCGGCTTGCTCCGGCAATCCGCCTGCGGTCGAACTTCGAGACCGGGCGGTCGTCGAAATCTTGTATGGCAGCGGGCTCAGGGTGGCCGAATTGTGCGGATTGAATTTTGAGGACTTGTTGGGCACTGGAGACACGATCACCGTTTGGGGGAAAGGATCCAAACAGCGACGAGTTCCGATTTCGGAGCCGGCCGTGGCAGCACTTTCGAAATGGCGAGACAGCGGTCGTGACCAGCTTGTTACCGACGAATCACCAGATGAGGCGGTCTTCCTCAATCGCCGGGGTCGTCGTATCACACCCCGTGACGTGAGGCGCCTCATCGACCGCCGATCCGTCAACCCCACACATCCACACGCGCTTCGCCACACGTTTGCCACTCATCTTTTGGACGGAGGTGCCGATCTGCGTGTTGTGCAGGAGTTGCTGGGCCATGCTGATCTCACCACCACGCAGATATACACGAGGGTCAGTCGCGACCGCTTGCGCGATGTTCACCGTTCGACCCACCCACGTGCCTAGGAACCTCCACCTGTGAGCGACGATCCCGACGAGACAACCGAGCTTTGGACTCGATACAAGCAGGAGCGCTCGCGCGAGCTCCGCGACAAATTGATCATTCAGTACTCGCCGCTTGTGAAATACGTCGCCGGACGCGTGGCCGTCGGGCTGCCCCACAGCGTTGAGCAAAGCGATCTTGTCAGCTACGGGGTGTTCGGGCTGATCGACGCGATCGAGAAATTTGATCTCGAGCGTGGCTACAAGTTCGAGACGTATGCAATCTCTCGGATCAAGGGGGCAATTCTCGATGAGCTGAGATCGATCGACTGGGTGCCTCGATCGGTGAGGTCGAAGGCACGTTCGATCGAGAGGGCATACGCAACGTTGGAGGCCCAGAGTCATCGCGCTCCCACTGATGCCGAGGTGGCATCAGAACTTGGTCTCAACGACAAGCAATTCCAATCGGCTCTGAGTCAAATCTCCTTCGTGGGGGTGGCGGCCCTCGATGAGATGCTTTCGGGGGGCGACAGGGGAGAGTCCATCACGTTGGGCGACACGGTTGCCGACGCCAACGAAGGCCCGATGGGTGTCTACGAGGTCGAGGAGATGAGACAAACGCTCGCCCACTCCATCAACCAGATGCCGGAGCGTGAAAAAATCGTTCTCACGCTCTACTACTACGAGGGCCTGACGTTGGCGGAAATCGGTCGTGTTCTCGGGGTGACCGAAAGCCGTGTGTGTCAGATCCACACCAAAGCGGTCCTGCAACTCAAGTCGCGTATCGCGGCATCGGAGCGCGAAACCGCCTGATGGCCCGGGGGCGGTTGGCCCGAGCCGATCGTCTGCCTAGAGTTGCCACCGCCGACCACCGGCGCTGAGATTTCTTCCCCCTCACTTTCTAATGGTGTGGGGTTCGGATGCGTCGGGTTACTTCGCTTCTACTGGTTGTTTGTGTGTTGTCTGCGTTGATGCCTGCGGCTGTGGCATCAGCTTCGGAGATTCTTCTACGGCCTCCCAGCGATGAGGCGATCGCCGAGCCGTTCAGCCTTCCCGCTGGTACCTACGGCCCCGGGAACCGGGGTATCGACTACGAAACATCCACGGGTGACCCGATTGTCGCAGCGGGTCCGGGGGTGGTGATCTTCGCGGGACCGGTTGCGGGTTCACTGCATCTCACCATCGATCACGGCGACGGCTTGCTCACGTCCTACTCCTATGTCGGACGGCTACTCGTGAGCCGCGGCGATCGTGTTGAGGCCGGCGAGAGGGTTGCCATCTCTGCTGAGGGATTTCACTTCGGGGCACGAATCGACGACCAATACGTCGACCCGGAACCGCTCTTTGGTGTGAGATCCGTCAGTGTGGCGTTGGTGCCCCGACCCGATCCCGAGGCACGAGCCGCGTGGCTCGATCTCGCGTCTCGCTCAGAGATGGTCAAGTTCCTGGAGATGGAGGCCCAAGACAATGGGTGGGGATTCGGCAAGTTCCTCGGAGGCCTACGGGACGCCGTTTCATCGGTGATCGAGACCCCCTTACGGGAGATCCATCCGATATCGATGTTGACGGAACTCACCGACATGGCATTGGGAGTTGCAATCCTTGCCATGGAGGTCCGGCCGGAGATGATCATGGCGAGATCGGCGTTGATTGTGTACAACGCTGTGGTTGATCGACAATGCACCAAGGGATCTGTGTCGGTTCCGGTGCCATCCGAACGCCGGATCGCAGTGGTGGTCGACGGGCTCAATTCGTCATCGTCGAGTAGCGGGGCGATGGCACGTCTGGATCTCGGCTCGCATGGTTATGCCAGCAGCGACATCGTGCGGTTCAGCTATCAAGGGGGGCGGGTCGATGTACTTCCCGGGGACGAGGACGGGTGGCTCTCAGGCATTGCGGCCACGACCTACTCCGACGCCGACACGAGGAGTTCGGTAGAGGACAACGTGCTCGATCTCGAAAATCTCCTGCAACAAGTTGCCGCGATCAATCCGGGTGTCAAGGTGGATGTCTACGGTCACAGCCTCGGTGGACTACTCACGCGCCTCGCGGTGGCCGCCGTGGGAGGAGAGGGGGGAAGTGTCGACATAGGGGTGGCGGTCACGTTCGGAGCCCCGAATCACGGAGCGCCGCTGGCCGAGGTCGTGCAGTCGTTCCGACTAACAGCTCCCGGTTCGCTTCTGGCTGAAGCGACGGGAGTTGCGTCGCCGGATTCGCTTCTTGTTTCCGATGCAATCGACGATCTCTCGCCCAGTGGGTTGGCCGGTCGAACACGAGACGTTGCGTTCCCTCCCGGAGTACATGCCGTCTCCATCGGCGGTAGGGGAGATCTGGTTGTCCCCGCCACCACAACTTCAGCGATGGGAGCTCGGAACGTGATTATTGGCGACTCCATCGGATTGCACGTGCATAGTGATCTACCGGGAATGGTTGAGGCCGATCGCGAGGTTTCACTGGCACTCGGTGGACTTCCGCCGGCGTGCGAGAGCAAGTGGAATCGTCTGATCGATGGTGCGGTCTCATTCAGCATCGAGAATCTCGAGCGAGCCGCAGCCGTTGGCGAGGTCTACCTCGCGATCAAGTAGTCGGTCTTGGCCAGCGCTGATGCGCACAATGGTTCGGGCGATACACTCGTTTCCGGCCCATCGGGCCCCGACGCCTCCAAATGGAGTCGACGGTAGACCAATGCGGTCAGCACCGAACCCGGTCGCTCAGGCGTCGGGTGCTGACTCGTCAACCGGGAGACAATGATGGCAGTTATATCCATGAAGCAGTTGTTGGAGGCTGGGGTCCATTTCGGTCACCAGACCCGCCGCTGGAACCCGAAGATGAAGCGATTCATCCACGGTGAGCGGTCAGGGATCCACATCGTGGATCTTCATCAGACACTGGGCCATCTCGAGAAGTCCTACATATTCGTTCGTGATCTTGTCGCCAACGGCGGCACGGTGCTGTTCATCGGCACGAAAAAGCAGGCCCAGGACTCGATTCAGTCCTACGCCGAACGCTGCAACATGCCCTACATCAACGAACGCTGGTTGGGCGGAATGCTCACCAACTACCAGACCATCTCCAAGCGCGTGTCCAAAATGAAGGACTACCAGCGCATGCGCGACTCGGGCGAGTTCGAGTCGATGCCGAAGAAGGAAGCGCTGCTCATCAATCGCGAGCTTGTCAAGCTGGAGCGCAATCTCGGCGGTATTCGCGACATGGAAAAGCTTCCGCAGGCCGTGTTCATCCTCGATACGAAGAAAGAGCACATCGCGGTAACCGAGGCTCGCAAGATTGGTATTCCGATCGTTGCGGTCGTCGACACCAATTGCGATCCTGACCTTGTCGACTTCGCCATTCCCGGAAATGACGACGCCATCCGCGCTGGTGAGCTCATGAGCCGGGTCATCTCCGACGCGGTTCGAGAGGGTCGCTTCATTCGCTCCAAGAGAGTGACCGATGATGCTCCGCAGCGCAACGCGCTGGAAGAGGCCGATATCGCTGAGCAGCAGGCCAAGGCACGTGCCGAGGCAGCCGCCGAGGCGGCCGCTCGTGAGGCCCGTCTCGCTGAGGCCCCTGCGGAAGCTCCCGCCGCCGAGTCAGCTGAGGCCCCTGCCGAAGCTCCCGCCGCTGAGTCAGTCGAGGCCCCTGCGGCCGAGTCAGTCGAGGCCCCTGCAGAAGCTCCCGCCGCCGACGCAGTCGAGGAAACCCTGCCCGTGGCCGGCGACCCCG
>CAZHMP010000006.1:20667-58520 GCA_964533595.1 uncultured Acidimicrobiales bacterium
GAAGCTCCCGCCGCCGACGCAGTCGAGGAAACCCTGCCCGTGGCCGGCGACCCCGGCACACCTGAGGCCTGATCAACCGCTTCGAAATAGTTTCCAGGAGAATCGAAACATGGCAATTTCAGCCAAGGAAGTAAAGGCTCTGCGCGACGACACGGGCGCAGGCATGATGGACGCCAAGAGGGCCCTCGAAGCCGCCGATGGCGACATGGAGGCAGCAAAGCAGGCGCTTCGCGAGAAGGGTCTTGCCAAGGCAGCCGGTCGTGGCGATCGTCAAAATGATGAGGGCGTGGTTGCCCTCGCCTCGGGCGATGGTGTCGCCGCTATCGCGCAGATCAAGACCGAGACCGACTTTGCCGCCAAGAACGAAGGGGTCACAGCTCTCACTTCGGAATTGGCGGAGGCCGCGTTGGAGCGTGGTCCCGAAGCGGTCAACGAATTCCATGCTGCTCTCGATGAGTTGAAGCTCACCATCAAGGAAAACATCGAGTTCGGCCAGGTTGTGCGGGTCGAGGCAGCCGAGGGCAATGCGCTCTCCACCTACCTCCACGTGCAGGACGGCCGAGGCGTGGATGCCGTGGTGGTAGAGGGCTCCGGAGTACCGGCCGAGAATCTTCACCAAGTCGCCCTTCACGTCGCATTCGACAAGCCGATGTACTTGTCTCCCGATGATGTTCCGGCCGACGAGGTCGAAAGAGAACGCCAGTCGCTTCTCGACATCACCAAGGCCGAGGGCAAGCCCGAACAGGCATGGGACAAGATCGTCACTGGCCGTTTGAGGGCTTGGTACGGCGAACGTGTCCTGCTCGAGCAGGGTCTGCTGGGCGACAAGACCACCGTAAAAGACTCACTCGGAGGCGGAAGCATCGTACGCTACGTTCAGGTGACGATCGGGGCGTGAAGATGAGCGAAGCGACAGGCGACGTGCAGCGAGGCTCCGAAAGGGCTCGCTGGGGCCGCGTGTTGCTCAAGCTCTCCGGTGAGGCGTTCTCGGGTCCGCTCGAGTTCGGCATCGATGGCGCCACAGTGAGGGGCATTGCCCAAGACATTGTGGAGGCCAAGCAGACCTTCGACATCGACATCGCCGTCGTGGTCGGCGGGGGCAACATTTGGCGTGGCATTGCCGGCGCCGGGGAGGGAATGGACCGCGCCCAAGCCGACTACATGGGCATGCTTGCCACGGTCATGAACGGGCTGGCGCTTCAAGACACCCTCGAGAGTCTTCACCAGCCGACCAGGGTGCAAAGCGCCGTGCACATGGCACAGATTGCCGAGCCCTACATTCGGCGTCGAGCCACCCGTCATCTCGAGAAGAATCGAGTGGTGATATTCGCCGGCGGTACCGGAAACCCCTTTTTCACCACCGACACCGCAGCGTCGCTGAGAGCGGTTGAAATCGAGGCACAGGCCGTTCTCAAGGGCACTCATGGCGGAACCGACGGTATTTACACCGCCGATCCAAGACTCCATGCCGATGCAGTGAAGCTCGATCATGTCGGATATCTCGAGGTTCTGAATCGTGGTCTGAAGGTCATGGACGCAACAGCCATCACGCTGTGCATGGACAACGACCTTCCGATAGTTGTGTTTGATCTCATGGGAAACGGAAATCTCCGATCCCTGCTCGCGGGTGACCCTGTGGGTACTCTCGTGGATGGCCAGGAAGGGTCTCCGTGAGTGACGAAATGATTGATCTGGTTCTCGAGGATGCGTCCGAGAAGATGAGTTCTGCGGTCGACCATGGTCGTGAGGAGTTTTCAACCATTCGAACCGGGCGGGCATCATCTGCGCTGTTCGAACGGCTCACCGCCGAGGCCTACGGTGTTGAGATGCGGCTCCAGGAATTGGCGAGCTTCTCCGTACCCGAAGCTCGCCAATTGATTGTGACGCCCCACGATGCTGCCAATCTCGACGTGATCGAACGGGCAATTCTCAACGCCAACATGGGCCTCAACCCCAGCAACGATGGCCGAATCATCAGACTGAACTTTCCCCAGCTCACCGAAGAGCGTCGACGTGATCTGGTGAAGGTCGTGCGTTCGATGTCTGAGGATGCCAAGCAGCGCATCAACGGTGTTCGCCGTGGTGCGCGCAAGGAACTCGATGATTTGGAGCATGATGGTGGGGTCTCCAAGAACGACATCCAGCGCGGTGAGGACCGACTCGATGAGCTCAAGAACGGCTTCATCGCGAAGATCGAAAGTGCGCAGGCCCAGAAGGAACAGGAGCTGATGGAGGTCTGACCTCCAAGCTTCGGAAGGGCAATGAAGTGACCGATGAACCTGAGGATTTCGAAGGCTTCCGGGTGATTTCCGGCGGCGACATCGACGACGACGTCGTCGCCCCCGGGCGTTCGGTGTTCGGCGACGACGACGTGTCCTTCGACGATGACGACGCGGCCGTTCCGCATTGGAGTGACCCGCCCACCGGAGCGGTCCCTCAAGTCGGTGGCACTGCCGAGTCCGTCACATTCACGCCTGAGCCCATGCTCAGCGAAGCCGAGTCTGAAGACTTGGCCGGCTGGGCTGAGGTGTCGACCACCCCGCAGTGGGCAGGTGAGCAATCGCCGCAACCGCCCGCGGCTCCCGACGATGCTCCCGATGCTGATTCGGCTCTTTCCGACGACTTCTTCTCCTTCGACGACGATGCACCGACGCGCGCCGCGGCCCCCGCTGCGAGACCGCAGCAGGCCTACGGCGCCGCTACGGCAGGTGGCGGCGGGCGAGACATGCCAGTGGCGGCAGGAGTCGGCTTGGCGCTGGCCGCCTTGATTCTGGCGTCGATGGCTGTTTCACCGGCAGCGGCATTGGTTGTAGTCACTGCATTTCTTGGTCTGGCGGCGGTCGAGTATTTCAATGTCGTCAGATCCGTCGGCTACCACCCCGCAGTGCTGCTGGGGTTGGTGGCGGTGGTGAGTCTGCCCCTCGCCGTCTACTGGCAGGGCGAAGCCGCCATGCCCCTTGTGTTGGCGCTAACCGTCGTGTTCGCATTCATCTGGTATGTCACCGGGGTCACCTCAGAGGGACCGCTTCTGGGAATCGCCACGACGATGCTCGGTGTGATCCACATCGGATTGCTCGGTTCGTACGCTGCGCTCATGTTGTCGGTGCCCACCTCGGGCACCGGACTCCTCACGGCTGCGATCCTGGTCACCGTCGGCTACGACGTCGGCGCGTTGGCGATCGGATCGACGATTGGAAAGTCGCCTCTGTCCAAGGCGAGCCCCAACAAGACCGTTGAGGGGCTTGTGGGAGGGGGACTGGCCGCCATCGCCGTCGGGCTGGCAATCGGAATCACCGGGCAGCCCTCACCGTTCGGCAACGATGCCCTCAACGGAGGCCTTGCCGCCTCACTGCTGCTTGGCGCGAGTGCCGCCTTGGCCGCGCCAATCGGCGACCTTGCAGAATCGTTGATCAAACGGGATCTCGGAGTCAAGGACATGGGCACAATCCTCCCCGGTCACGGTGGTCTGCTCGACCGATTTGATGGCTTGCTTTTCGTTCTTCCGGTCACTTGGTATGTAGCCCGGTTGGTGGATCTGGTCTGACCCGCGACGCTCGCGGCTGATTCGCCCTTTAGGTTGGACAAGTGATCAATGACGTTGCAGTCCTCGGATCAACCGGTTCGATCGGCACCCAGACGCTCGATATCGTCCGATCCGCGCCCGACAAGTACCGAGTGGCGGCTCTCGGGGCCCACCGTTCGATCGACTTGTTGGCCTCTCAGGCCGAGGAGTTTCACCCTGACGTAGTCGCGTTGGGCGACGAGTCACTCGCTGGCGAACTCCGCGCCAAGCTGCCGCCAGGCACGGAATTGCTGGCCGGTGAGTTGGCGATGGGTGAGGCAGTCACTTCCGCCCCCACCGTCATCAATGGCGTTGTCGGTTTCGCCGGGCTGTCGGTCACGATGTCCACTCTTGAGGCCGGTCGGCGTTTGGGTCTGGCCAACAAGGAATCTCTGATCGCTGCCGGCCCCGTGGTCAAACAGGCTCTTCGAACTCCGGGCGCAGAACTTCTGCCCGTCGATTCCGAACATTGTGCTGTCCATCAATGCCTTCGCTCCAACGACAACCAGCAGCGAGTGGCGAGATTGGTGCTCACCGCCAGTGGGGGCCCATTTCGGGGGAGAAGTCCCCAGCAGTTGGCCAATGTGAGCGTTGCCGACGCTTTGGCGCACCCGACTTGGTCGATGGGTCCGAAAATCTCTGTCGATTCGAGCACGTTGATGAACAAGGGCCTCGAGGTGATCGAGGCTCACGAACTATTCGACATGCCATACGATCAGATCGACGTTGTCGTTCATCCGCAGTCGATCGTCCACTCGATGGTCACGTTCACCGATGGAGCGACTATCGCCCAACTGTCGCAGCCCGACATGAGGTTGTGCATCGGCTATGCGCTGGCCTATCCGGACCGACTCGGCACGGCCTACGGCGCTATTGACTGGTCCGAAATGTCGCTCCTCGAATTCGAGCAGCCCGATATGGATTCCTTCCGCTGCCTGGGTCTGGCATTTGACGCAGGAAAAGCGGGAGAGACCGCACCTGCATGGCTGAGCGCTGCGAACGAAGTTGCGGTCGACGGTTTTCTCAAGGGAAATCTCGAGTGGGCCGATATTGCCGGTGTCGTCGACGCCGCGCTGCAGAAATGGCCGGGAACACAAGCCACCGATGTTGGGGTTGTTCTCGATACGGATCGCCAAGCCCGTGAAGTCACAGCGGCGCTGATAGCCCAGAGGGTCAATGCATGAGTCGAAAATCACACCACGCAGACCCCTCGTCGGAGCATCTCGACGGTGAGGTGATTCAGCAGAGCTGGCTGGGCCTGATCTCGCTCGTGGCCGGCATGTTGGCCATCGGGTTTCTCGCTGCGTGGAGCTGGGTCATCATCATTCTTGCGCTCGTGGTGATGATCGCCATGCACGAACTTGGCCACTATCTCACTGCCAAATGGTCGGGAATGAAGGTCACCGAGTTCTTCATAGGGTTCGGGCCGAAGATCTGGTCGTTCCACCACGGCGAGACTGAATACGGCATCAAGGCGATCTGGCTTGGGGCCTACGTGCGGGTGATAGGCATGAGCAGCCTTGATGTGGTCGATCCGGCCGACGAACCGCGCACCTATCGTCAGAAGTCGTATCCGCGGCGTCTGTCGGTGGCGGTGGCGGGTTCCACGATGCACTTCATCATGGCCTTTGTTCTGTTGTACGTACTTTTTCTCACCAACGGGATGCCAGTCGATCGCACCACGGCGGCCGATGAGGTCGACGGATGGACCCTCGACACGGTCTCGGTGGACAGCGCTGCATCGTCGGCGGGCCTCGTCCCGGGCGACGAGATTCTCAGTTTCGGGGCCGAGAACGTCAGTACTTTCAACGATTTCGGCGACATGGTGAGATCGCGCGCCGGCGACACGGTCGAGGTCCGATTCCGTCACGGCAGCTCCGAGGCATATTCGACAGCGGTGATTGGGGAGAGGCTCACAGTCGAGGGTGCCGCTGGTATCGATGGGTTGATTGTTCGCGATCGAATCCTGGCCGTTGATGGCCTTGACATGGAGAAGGCTCCCACCTATTCGGAGTTCGCCGACTTTGCTTCGGGTCATCCGGGAATGCCTCTCAGTGTCACGGTGGTCGATGGGCGAACCGGAGAGCCGGGCGTCGTGGAGGGCGTGATAGTCGATCACCTCGTAGATCCCGACTTGGCCACGGTGGGATTCTTCGGTGTTTCGGCTGATTACACGCCGTCTGGTCTCGGCGTGTTCGACGCTGGCCAAGAGTCTTTCACCACATTCGGAAGCTTCGTGAAGGACGTCACCTTCGCATTTCCCAAAGCGATAACTGGCGGCTTGAACGGTGCGTTCGACGGCATTTTGGGTTCCGATTCCGAACCGACGAATGCGGGCGATTCGATCGCGGCTGCACGTCAACTCGAGTTGCGCCGCCTCGATTCCACCAATCCCGATGAGAGCCGAATTCTCTCGATCTACGGCGTTGCCGGACTGGGCGCATCGGCGGTTGAGAGTGGTCTGGCCGACACGCTGTCGCTTCTGTTCGTAATCAACATCTTCATCGGGGTGTTCAACCTCATCCCATTGCTTCCCCTCGACGGGGGCCATGTGGCCGTTGCCACCTACGAGCGCATCCGTTCGATCGGCGGCCGTCGATATCGGGTGGATGCCGCCAAACTCCTTCCCCTCACCTACGTGGTCGTGATGTTGTTGATGTTTGTCGGCGGGGTCACTCTTCTCCGCGACATTTTCGATCCAGTCAACTTGGGCTGACACGGTAGATTCGACCTGTGGAGTACTCGCAGTCGTTCGATCGTCGCAAAACCCGTCAGGTGATGGTGGGAAACGTTCCGGTTGGAGGCGATGCGCCGGTGAGCATCCAGTCGATGACGGTCACCAAGACTGCCGACCACGAGGCCACCATCCAGCAGATCTATGCGCTGGCTGCGGCGGGGGCAGACATTGTGCGTTGCACGTGCAATGAGCCGGAGGCCGCCGAGGGCCTGGCGCGTATCGTGCCCCGCTCGCCGGTTCCGATCGTCGCCGATATCCACCACCAATATCGCAGAGCCCTCGACGCGTTGGAGGCGGGAGTGCACTGTCTGCGACTCAATCCCGGCAACATTCGAAACCCGAAACACATCAAGGCGGTGGCGGCCGAAGCCAAGGATCGTGGTGTGCCGATCAGGATTGGCGTCAACGGGGGCTCGCTTCATCCCGATCTCTATGCGAAATACGGCGGGAAAGTCACTCCCGAGGCCATGGTCGAGTCGGCCCTTCAGGAGATTGCCTTTTTCGAGGAAGTCGATTTCGATCTGATCAAGATCTCCGTGAAGGCGTCGAGCGTTCCGTTGATGATCGATGCCTACCGTCAGCTTTCCGAAGTCACAGATCATCCTCTTCATCTGGGTGTTACCGAGGCCGGTCCGCCGCCGGTTGGCACCTTGAAGGCCACCGCCGGTATGGCCACGCTTCTGGCCGAGGGAATCGGTGACACCATTCGCTATTCACTCACGGCCGATCCGGTGGAGGAGGCCCGAGCCGGCCGACAACTGCTCGAGACGCTAGGCCTACGTGAACGCAAGAACATCGACCTCATAGCCTGCCCGAGCTGTGGAAGGGCCGAAATCGATGTGGTCGGGGTGGCCCGAGAGGCCATGGAGGCCTTCGAGGAACGTGAGATTCCGTTGCAGGTAGCTGTGATGGGGTGTGTGGTCAACGGTCCGGGTGAAGCTCGTGACGCCGATTTGGGAATCGCAGCCGGCAACAAACGCGGCCACCTTTTTGTTCGCGGTCACAACGTCGCCGTGGTGCCCGAAGATGAAATGGTCGGCACGCTCGTCGAGTGGGCCGAATACATCCAGGAGAACGGCGCCGACGCCGCCATAGAACGAGCTGCCAGCACACGCGACGCGGCACGAAAGGCGGCCGAGGAGGATCGTCAACGAAATCTCGGCGAGCGAGGCGAAGACGCCAACGACGCCGAGGCAGTAATTGCGGAAATTCGGCGGGCGTCGGCGGGAGACTGAGTTGCCGGCTGTGCAAGTGTCGCTGGCCGCGGCGAGGAACCGAGACCTGCCGCTCGTTTCGGTGCGTAGCGGGCGTCGCGCCGACGGATACGCCCCGGCAGGTAGGCCGTCGGGGTCGGTGTTCCTACCGCTCACCCAATCTGAATTCGATCGTTTGATGTCGATGCGCAAGAGACAGCGGACCGGCCTCTACGGAATTGGTGGGTTTGTGGTTGCCGGCATGGCGATGGCCAAATTCGCATTCATCCTCTACTTGGGTGTGATCATCAGTTTGGTCTCGGCGCTGATCTGGGTGGTTGCCACACTCGGCATCATGAAGTTGCTACCGGCAGTCGATATCGACGAGACGAGAGGCACCGTCGCGTTGGGACGGGTCCATCGTCGGTTCGTGGGAGCAGTGTCCGACTCTTCTCGTTGAAGACCGTCGACCGGTGTGGCGAGGGATCCCTGGGGTGATGCCCCCACGGTCCGTCGCTGCTAGAGTGATGCAACGTTCGGTCTCCGGTTGATGATCAAGCGTGGGCTTGGCCCACGCTTTTGTTGTTTCAGCGGTCGGTTATCGAGAACATTCGTTAAATTTCCCCGACATCATCGAAAGGAGGCGACCTCATGGCCATTGTTGATCGCGTACGCGATCTCGTGGAACCGATCGTCGTCTCCGAGTCGGCATTCCTCTACGACATCGATCACAACGGTGGGGTTCTTCGCGTGTTGGTCGACTGCGACGGTGGCATTGATGTCGATCGAATTCGGCGAATCAGTCGAGCGATCAGTCGGATGTTCGACGAAGTGGATCCGATCCCCGGTCGTTACACGCTGGAGGTGTCAAGCCCAGGTCTGGAACGACCCTTGCGCACCTCCGATCACTTCGTTGCCGCGGTTGGCTCCGACATCAAAGTCAAAACCAAGATCGAAATCGACGGACGAAGACGATTTGTCGGCTCGCTCGCCTCGGCCGATGAACTCGGATTCGATCTGCGGCACGACGACGAACTCACAACTATCGCCTACGCGGATCTCACATCGGCCCGCACAATCTTTGAGTGGGGGCCCACCCCCAAGCAGGGCGGCAAGGCCAAGTCGAATGCCAAGAAATCGAATACTTCTCACAGAGAGGCAACATCCTGATGAACACAGAGATGATGGAGGCGCTTCAGGCGCTGGCCGTGGAGCGCGGAATTCCAGTCGACTCACTGTTCGCGGCGCTTGCGGACGCTCTGGAGACTGCCTACAAGAAGATGCCTGACGCTCACGAATACGCGTGGGTCACGATCGATCCCGACACCATGGAATTCCGGGTGATCGCGCAGGAGCTCGATGAGGATGGTGAGCCGGTGGGCGAGGAGTTCGATGCCACCCCCGACAACCTGGGACGAATCGCCGCGCAAGCCGCACGCCAGGTGATGTCTCAACGAATTCGTGAGGCTGAACGCGAGCTGAAGTACGAGGAATACGCCGGCCGCGAAGGAGACATCGTCACCGGCATGATTCAGCAAACCGATGCCCGATACACGCTTCTTGATTTGGGTCGGGTCGAGGGCCTGTTGCCACAATCCGAGCAAGTTCCCTACGAGCGCCCCGATTCCAGCGTGAGGTTGAAGGCGTACATCGTTGAGGTTCGCAGGTCTCCAAAGGGCCCGCAGATCGTGGTGAGTCGCACTCATCCAGGTCTGGTCAAGCGGCTGTTCGAGCTCGAGGTTCCAGAAATTGCCGACGGCGTGGTGGAGATCAAGGCATGCGCCCGCGAACCAGGCCACCGCACAAAGATTGCGGTGTGGTCCAACGACCCGAACGTTGATCCGGTGGGGGCTTGCGTGGGAGCGCGAGGCGCACGTGTTCGCCAGGTCGTCAACGAGTTGCGCGGCGAGAAGATCGACATCGTGCCGTTCTCAGAGGATCTTCACGACTACGTGATGAAGGCACTGTCACCAGCCAAGGTGAAAGAGGTCCGGCCCGATGAATTGACGGGCGATTGCGACGTGATCGTGCCCGATTACCAATTGTCGCTCGCTATTGGCAAAGAGGGACAGAACGCCAGATTGGCATCTCGTCTCACGGGTTGGGGTATCAACATCAAGTCGGAGACCCAAGTCGCTGAGGAAGAAGCGATGGGTGACGTGGAGTGGGCCGAGGGCGAATGGGTGGTCGATCCCGAAACCGGCGAGCAGGTCTGGCAGCCCGCTGACGGCGGTGAGGCGATTTCCGCTGATGCTTGGAAAGAGGCCGTGAGCGAAAGTGCTTCGGAGCCTGAGGCGGCTGCAGAGCCTGAGACCGAGGAAGTTGCAGAGCCTGAGCCGGCCGCAGAGCCTGAGACCGAGGAAGTTGTGGAGACTGAGGCATCTGCAGAGTCAGATACTGAGGAAGAAGCCTGACTTCTTCATGCATCCGCACCACCGTGGCTGGAATATGCGAGGTCATGTGAGTCGGATGTGACATCGGGCGCTCCAGCGGGGCCCTCGCGGCATAGGTGAACGACGATGAGCTCGCTAGGCTCGTCGGGTCGTGGCCGACCGCCGCCCCAGTGTGTCCGCACACGGGCGACCGAATCCACACACGTGCGGCCAACACCGCACAGAAGATGTAAATCGGTCTTCGGGTTTCCGGGCCCGCAGGATCAGAAGGGCAACCGCCACACGTGTCATCCAAGATTCGCGTCTACGAGCTAGCCAGAGAGCTGGGCCTGACCAACAAGGAAACGCTCGACCTCTGTATCGGCTTGGGCATCGGGGTCAAGTCGCATTCGTCGAGCATCGTCGAGCCTCAAGCAGACCGCGCCCGGCGCAAGGCGCATCGTGAAGGCATGGTCCGCGACGAACAGCCGCCGGAGCCCGACTCTCCCAAGAAGGCGGCGGCCAAGAAGGCCGCGGCCAAGAAGGCGGCGGCCAAGAAGTCTTCTACCAAGAAGGCAGCGGCCAAGAAGACAACCGCAAAGAAGGCTTCGGCTGAGAAGGCGGCGCCCAAGAAGACCTCCGCCAAGAGTGCCGCTGCGACTGACGACGACTCCGGCGCAACCACGGTCGAGCCCGAGCCAAAGTCCGAATCGTCGGCCGGAACGGATCAGCCCTCAACACCGACCGTAGAAGAGGCCGTCCCCTCCCCAGACACGGCATCGGTGGACGAGCCCAAAGCTGTCGACGACAAACCGGAGACAGTCGCGGAGAGGCCCGCAGCGTCTGAGTCGCCCAAGCGCGTGATCTCTTCCAGCGGGAGTTCCGGCCCTCCCAAACGCCCGGCCGAAGAATCTCCTGCGGCCACGTCACCGACTGCTCCTCCTCCAGTCGCCAGACCGGTCGTCAAGAAGGTCGTCAAGAAGGTCGTCAAGAAGGTCGTCAAGAAGATGGCGGCCGGTCAAGGTGCGTCGCCGAAATCAGTGTCCGGCAAGCCAATTCCGCCTCCGCCGGGCGGACCACCTCGGGTTCAGCCAAATCGCGGATTCGCAGGTGCCCCAGGCGGAGCTCGGCCACGTCCGGGTGGTAGCGGACCAAGGCGTCCCGGTGGCCCCCCGAGCGGGCCCCCGAGAAGTGGCCCGATGCCCAGCGGTGGTCGCCGTTCCGGTGGACCACGTCAATCGGTCCCCGGCGCAGGTGGCCGAGGCGGGCCCGGAGGCGGGCGTCCAGGGGGCAACGGAGGCAGGCGTCCTCCGCGGCGAAAGGGCAGGAGGCGTCGCAGCCTCGAAGAGCTACAGCCGATGGACATGCCGGCCTACACGCCCGACGATGCACCAGTGCCGCAAGGCGAGGTGGTGATCGAGCGTTCGTCGACCGCTCTTGATATCGGACCGAAGCTCAATCGAACCGCAGCCGACGTGGTCCGATTCCTGATGCAACAGGGCGAGATGGTCACGGCCACGCAGTCGCTCTCCGACGACATGATCGAACTGTTCGCAGCGGAGGTCGGCGCCGAGATCCGGCTCGTCGATGCCGGTGAAGAACAAGAAGTCGAGCTTCAGAAGTTGCTCGAATTCGACGACAAGGATGCCGATGATGCTCCTCTGCGGGCTCCGGTCATCACCGTCATGGGTCATGTCGATCATGGCAAGACGAAGCTTCTCGATCAGATTCGCCATGCCAATGTCGTTGCCGGTGAGGCGGGCGGTATCACCCAGCACATCGGCGCCTACCAGATTGAACGTGGTGGACAGAAGATCACGTTCATCGACACTCCTGGCCACGAGGCATTCACCGCAATGCGGGCACGTGGTGCCCAAGCCACCGACATCGTGATTCTTGTTGTGGCTGCCGACGACGGCGTGATGCCCCAGACAATTGAGGCCATCAACCACGCCAAGGCGGCCGAGGTCCCGATCATCGTTGCCGTCAACAAAATCGACCGCGAGAATGCCGACGTTCAAAAGTCGATCGCCGGCGTTGCCGAGCATGGGCTGGTGCCCGAGGCCTGGGGCGGCGAGACGATCTTCCAAGAGGTGTCGGCGCTGAAGAACATCGGCCTCGACGACCTGCTCGACCAGCTCCTGGTCGTGTCGGAGATCGAGGATCTGAGGGCCGAACCGGAGGGACGAGCTTCGGGTGTGGTTCTGGAAGCAAACCTCGACATAGGTCGCGGTCCCGTAGCCACGGTTCTCGTCCAGCGAGGGTGCCTCAAGGTTGGCGATCCGGTTGTGGCCGGTGCGGCATGGGGTCGAGTTCGTGCCCTCATCGACGACAAAGGCGAGAACGTCAAGTCGGCGGGCCCGTCCACACCTGTTCAGGTGCTGGGCCTGTCAGACGTCGCAGTCGCCGGCGACGAATTCGTCGTTGCGCCTTCGGAGAAGCTTGCCAACCGCGTCGCCACAGCGCGCGAGCATTGGTATCGCCAGTCGCATCTCGGTCGCGAAGCTCACGCCCTTTCCGGCGGAGCGAAGCTCGAAGACATCTTCGAGCAAATTCAAAGAGGTGAGGCCGCAACCCTCAACGTGGTCGTTAAGGCCGACGTGAACGGTTCGCTCGAAGCCGTCACCGAGAGCCTCCGCAAGCTCGAAAGCGACGAAGTCAAGATTGCTTTCGTGCACCGCGGGGTCGGTGGCATCACCGAAAACGACATCGCTCTCGCGGCAGCTTCCAACGCCACGATCCTCGGTTTCAACGTGCGTCCCGACCGCAAGGCTCGAGACGTTGCCGAGACTGAAGACGTCGAGATTCGTACCTACGAGATCATCTACAAGCTGCTCGAAGACATTGAGTCGGCCATGGTCGGAATGCTCGCCCCGGAGTTCGAGGAAATCGTCACCGGCGATGCAGAGGTACGCGAGATCTTCCGAATCCCGAGAGTCGGAGCAATTGCCGGCTGCATGGTTCAAAACGGCACCATCACGCGTGGGTCGAAGGTGCGATTCCTGCGGGAGGGCACCATCATTTGGAAGGGCGAGGTCAAGTCGCTCAAGCGATTCAAGGAAGATGCCAAGGAAGTCCAATCGGGCTTCGAGTGCGGCATCGGCCTTTCCGACTTCCAGGATCTCAAAGCCGGCGACATAATCGAGACCTACGAGCAGCGCGAGATCGCCCGAACTCTGGATCACTGACCCCAGAATCGATCCGCGAGCGTCGTTGGAGGCTTGATGTCACGACATGGAAGTCCCAGGAGAAGATCGAACCCCCGGTCGGGAACCCGATCGGCACGCGTGGGCGAGTTGATTCGCCATGTTGTTGCTGAGGAACTCGAGCGGATCGACGATGATCGGCTGATCATGGCCTCGATCACTGCAGTCACCGTGGACCGTGACCTGTTTCGGGCGATTGTGTACTTCACCACACTCGATTCAGACTCCGATCCCGAAATCGCCGAGGCGTTCGAGGAACACTCCCGACGGCTACGCCATGCCGTCGCCGTTCAAACCAAGCTTCGAAAAGCACCCGAGCTGCAATTCCGCCCGGACGAGACCCTTAGATCTGCGGAACGAATTGAGGATCTCCTTCGGGAGACCACCCGTGATGAGCAGACGGAGTGATTCCGGCGTCGATGGCATCGTAGTTGTCGACAAGCCGGCTGGATGGACCAGCCATGACGTGGTCGCCAAGAGTCGTGGGATTCTCCAGACGCGCAAGGTGGGCCACTCGGGAACTCTTGACCCCGACGCCACAGGCGTCCTTGTCCTAGGGGTGGGCAGGGCGACTCGGCTGTTGCGCTATCTCACCGAATTGCCGAAGTCCTACGTCGGCGAGATCGTCTTTGGGGTGGAGACCGACACTCTCGATTCGTCTGGTCGCGTCACCGCCACTCACGACATGGCAGACATCACCCGCGAGCGCGTGGAGCAGGCTGCCGCGGCGCTCACCGGGTCAATCGAGCAAATACCGCCGATGGTCTCGGCAGTGAAAATTGACGGCCGTCGACTGCACGAGTTGGCTCGGGAGGGAAAGGTGGTCGACCGGCCCCCGCGTCCGGTCGTGGTCCACCGCTTCGAGGTGGTCGAGCTGCCGGGGGAACCGGGGATCTGGCGGTGTGAGGTCGACTGCTCATCCGGCACATACGTGCGCACGCTCGCGGCTGATCTTGGGGCATCGCTCGGAGGGGGTGCTCATCTTCGCAATCTTCGGCGCACAGTGGTTGGTGGGTTCACGCTCGAGGATGCCCGACCAATGGAGACGCCGGTCTTGTTGCCGATCTCGGCGGCGGTGAGCCACCTGCAAGCGGTAGTGGTGGATGATGACCTTGCCATCGAAGTGGGGCATGGCCGCGTCCTGCCTCTCGAGCGTCTCGGATGCGATGGTGCGGGGCCGTGGGCTGTATCGAATCTGAGTGGGGATCTCCTCGCTGTCTACGAAACGCATACACGGGGCGCAAAACCGAGCGTCGTCCTTACTCGCTGAACGACTGGCAGAGCGCCCGCGGCGATAGCGTTTCGTCCGGGACAACGGAGGTTCTCGCGAGTGGAAATTCTCCATGATCATCAAGACAATTTGCCGGCATCGCTGGCAGTGGCCGCCACCATCGGCGTGTTTGATGGCGTGCATCTGGGCCACCAGGAAGTCTTTCGTTGTGTTCACCAGGTTGCCGACCGGCTTGGTGTCGGGTCTGCGGTGGTCACCTTCGATTCGCATCCTGCCCATGTGGTTCGTCCCCAAAGCGCCCCACGGCTTCTGACGACTCTGAATCAGAAGCTCGACCTCATTGCCGAGCAGGGGATCGATTACGCCTACGTCATCGAATTCAATGAGGATCGTGCCTCCACCCCAGCGGATGAATTCGTTGAGGAAGTGTTTCGTGATGCGCTCCATGCCAAAGCGATCGTCGTGGGCGAGGATTTCCACTTCGGAAAGGGCCGTAGCGGCAACGTTGATGGCTTGACAAGATTGGGCGAGATCTGGGGATTCGAGGTTCACCCGCTCGAGCTGATTCGACACAACGCTGGTGCCAGCGAGCCCGTGTCGTCAACGGCAATTCGCCGCGCTCTCGCAGGGGGAGATGTGGAGCGGGCGGCGGCAATGCTCGGCCGCCCATATGAGGTACGAGGGGTCGTCCAGCACGGGGATGAGCGCGGCCGCAAGATCGGTTTCCCCACAGCCAACATCCCCGTTTCGAAGTTGATGGCTTGGCCCGCCGATGGGGTGTATTCGGGTTGGTGCACACGCGAGGATGGTTCTCGTCACCCGTGCGCAATCAACATTGGTCGACGACCCACGTTTTACGACGATGCGGGTCAGTCGCTCCTTGAGGCTCATTTGCTCGATTTCGACGGCGATCTGTATGGCGAGGCGATGTCGGTGTCCATCCACCATTTCCTACGAAGCGAGAAGAAGTTCGAGGGCATCGATCAACTGGTGACCCAATTGAAAACGGATGTCGACGACGCGAGGCGATCTTTGGGCATCCAATGACCTGACCATGCGTTGGGTTTCACCCGCACATCCATGAAGACGACAGATCGTGTTCCACACGAGTTCACGGGGTTCAATATGTTCACAGGGATCATCGAAGAAATGGGCACCGTGAGGGCTCTCACCACCGGCGACGGAGGCGCCCGGCTGGAGGTGTACGCGGAGGTCGTCCTCGGTGATGCCGAGCTCGGATCGTCAATAGCGGTCAACGGTTGCTGTCTCACCGTGGTCGATCTGGGAACCGGTTGGTGGGCCGCCGAAGCCGTGCCGGAGACTCTGGACCGCACGAATATTGGGTCGCTTGAGGTTGGCGACCGCGTGAACCTCGAACGTCCGCTGGCCGCCGCTGGACGGTTCGGCGGTCATGTGGTGCAAGGCCACGTCGACACCACCGCCGAGATCATGGGAATTGACGGACTGCCCGATGGTTCCTGGGTTTACGAGTTCGAGCTTGATTCATCGCTCTGCAACTATGTCGTTGAGAAGGGGTCGGTGGCGATCGATGGCATTAGCCTCACAGTGGCCGGGGTGACGCCGTCTTCGTTCTCCATTGCGGTCATTCCCCACACCCATGAGGTCACAGTGCTCGGAGCAAGACGTCCTGGAGATTCGGTCAATGTAGAAGCCGACATCTTGGCCAAGTACGTTGAGCGCCAGATTCGACCCACTCTCGGAGGAGAGAAGTCATGACTCAGCTGGATTCCATAGAAGACGCAATCGAGGCATTTCGACAGGGCGAGTTCCTGGTTGTGGTCGACGACGAGAACCGCGAGAACGAAGGTGACCTGATTATCGCGGCCGACGCCATGACCGAAGAGAAGATGACACTCATGATCCGCTACACCAGCGGCGTCATCTGTGCGCCGATGCGTGATGAGAATGCCGATCGCCTGAAACTTCCGCTGATGGTCTACGAAAACACGGAGTCGCACCGAACTGCGTTCACGGTCACGGTCGACCTGATCGCAGGAAACTCAACCGGAATCTCGGCTGGTGACCGGTGCCGCACCGTTCGCTCATTGGCCGACCCTGCTTCCGATCCCCGAGAATTCTCTCGTCCGGGCCACATTTTTCCGCTTCGTGCAAGGCCCGGCGGAGTTCTCAAGCGCGCCGGCCACACCGAAGCCGCGGTTGATCTTTGCCATCTGAGCGGCCGTTCCGAAGTGGGTGTGCTCTGCGAAATCGTCAATGAAGACGGCACGATGATGCGGCTGCCTGATTGTAGAAAGTTCGCCGACGAGCACGATCTCAAGTTGATATCCATTGCAGATCTGATTCGCTTTCGTCGGCGAAGCGAGAAACTGGTGCAACACTTCGCCGCGGCAAGAATCCCCACCGTTCACGGAGAGTTCACTGCTCACGCCTACCGATCGGTGCTCGACGATGTGGAGCATGTCGCATACGTGATGGGCGACGTCGACGGTGGCGATCCGCCGTTGGTCAGAGTTCACAGCGAATGCCTCACGGGCGATCTACTCGCATCCACCCGATGTGATTGCGGGCCCCAGCTGCAATTGGCGCTTGCTCGTATCGGTAGCGAAGGACGGGGCGTGCTGGTCTATTTGCGTGGCCACGAGGGTCGTGGGATTGGAATCGCCCACAAGATCCGTGCCTACGCCTTACAAGATGAAGGCCTCGACACGGTCGACGCAAATTCCGCCCAAGGCCTGCCAGTCGATTCTCGGGAATACGGAGTGGGGGCGAATATTCTGGCCGACCTCGGTGTCAGTTCCATGAGGTTGATGACCAACAATCCGAGTAAGTTCGGTGGGCTCGAGGGCTACGGCCTCGAAATCACCGAGCGGGTGCCGATTGAGATAGTGCCCAATCCCGAAAACATCCGCTATCTCGAGACCAAGCGCACCCGCATGGGCCACGATCTTCACATCAACCCGTCCACGGATGGCGAATCGGAAATCTCATGATCGAAAGACAGAACACACTCAACGGGTCCGGGCTTCGCATCAGCATCGTGGCCGCCAGATTCAACGATGCGATAGTGCGCCAGTTGGTCCATGGTGCCCACGACACCCTGCTCCGTCTCGGTGTCGGCGACGATGACATCGACCTCACTTGGGTCCCGGGAGCTTTCGAGCTTCCCTTGGTTGCCAAGCTGAGAGCCGAATCAGGGGTGGATGCGGTTATCTGTCTCGGTGCGGTGATCAGGGGAGCAACGCCCCATTTCGACTATGTCTGCTCTCAGGCGGCATCTGGCATCGCGTCGGTGAGTGCCGACACCGGCGTACCCACAATTTTTGGTGTGCTCACAACCGACACCATCGATCAAGCTGTGGAGCGGGCCGGCACCAAGTCGGGCAACAAGGGATCTGACGCGGCTGAGGCCGCGGTCGAGATGGCCAGGCTCGTCGATCTGGGTTGATTCAGAGCGTTGCTTTTCTAACGGCCGAGTAGACCTGCTGGTTGTGGCTGAACTCAACGATGTTTCCATCGGGGTCCGCCACGGCGCAGATGTAGCCGACCGGTTGGCCGAGATCTGATGCAGGCCAGTGAAGCGTGCCGGCTCGACCGGCCTTCAGGGCGATTTCGTCGACGTCTCGGCGGTGTGGCATCTCAATTCCGATATGAGCCAGAGGCGCAAGAGTGGATGCCACCGACTCGTAGTCGTCAGTTTTTTCGATCAATACCAACACAAATGGGTTGTCGGGCTGGTCGTCGTGGCCAATCCAAGCAGTACGACCGTCGGAATCGGTGCGTCTATGGATAATCGTCAGCGGAGTCCATTCGAGCCACCAGGCAATCGAGGCGTCCAAATTCCTGACGGGTATGGCGATGTGAGTCCACCTAGCGTTGGCAGGCCCGGCTGTCTGGTCTTCGCTCACACCCGATGTTCTAGCGTGTAGTTGGCATCGTTGCCGGAAATCCCGAACGCGTCGCGCCACGTCGCCACGAGTGGCTCACGCAACGCTGGCTGATCGAACCCGAGGACCATTTACCCCATATGCCGCCCACAGCTTGGCTGGAACGTTCGGTCCACTCGACGCAGGTCGGTTCTTCCACCCTGCGAAGGGTTTGTCTGATTCCGCCTTGGTGAATTTCGTATCCGGCCCACACCCCAGGATGGTCTTTGACCGATCCGACCTCTGTGACCAGCATTCCTGCTACTTGGCGTGATCGGCAACGGTGGGTATGCCCGGACGAGTACACAATGTCGGTGTTGGCGTTCGCCAGATCGCGCATGACAGTGGCGGATTCCTTCGACCCGATCCCGGGCGGCCAAAAGTAGCGAACCGGTACGTGCTCGAAGTGGTGGTGTGCGAGGACCAGCACCTGTCGATCGTTGTCGACCGCCGAAAGCAACCCATCAATGCGACTTTGGAAGGTGCCGGATCCCTTCGTGGGAATCGTGGTATCGACTGCCACCACCCTGGCCGAGTCGAGATCGTGAATCTGGACGTCGGCAGATGAGAGCCCGGCGGCCTGCAGAGCTTTCTTGTGGTTGACCGAACCCGCCACGCCAACCACATCGTGGTTGCCGGGCACAGCCAACACAGGGACATCGATTTCGTCGAGCACACGATCGAAGAGGTCCCACTGCGCCGGCTGAGCCGTGTCGGTGATGTCTCCCTTGAAGACGATCAGATCAGCCCCCCATGAAAGCGCCTCGTGAACCGCGGCCATGGTGCATCGGAGAGGATATGAGGCGCGTGCGTTTGGTCGTTCTCGAATGCCGCGAGCCAAACCGAACGATTCTTCGCCGAGATGAAGGTCGCTGAAGGTGGCAACTTTGGCCACGAGTTCGCCGGACAGTTCTGGCGCCGTGAGGGCCGTTGCCCTGGCCACGTGACGATCATCGACATGGAAGTCGATCGGGTACGTGGTAGACGGCGACAGATCGCGGATCTCGGCAACACCCGGCCGCTCGGCATCACCGAGGAATGTCGTGCTTCCGTTGCAGGTTGCGGTCAGATTGCCCGGCGGCTGGTTCCGCCAGCAGATTTGGACACTGCGAGCGTCGACAGCGAATACCTCGATCTCGGGTAGACGGGTAAATGGCAGGGCAAGTGTCACGTTGTGCTATCGGTAGCGGCTCGGCGGGTCTTAGGGAGCGTCACGAACAAACCCATGTGGAGAATCTCTTGATCTCACGCTGGCGTGCCGCGATGTTGATCTCCTGAGTCTCCAGATGTTGAGCGATCTGCTTGTCGCCTTGTGGTACCGGATGGGAGGCAAGGAATGCCGAGACTCGATTTGCGGCCCCCGGTGAGTCGAGGGCGACGATTCCCTCCAACATTCGCGAAATCGAGTTGGTGGGAAATGTCTCGTTGATCTTGGCCCAATTCGACTCGATGAATTCCCACGCAATCGAACCTGCATGTCGGTTGGTGAGGGCCCGCCGGATCAAATATGGCCCGTCCTGGCTACGAATTTGGCCGTTGAGGGTGTCGGAGAGGGTTGCCGACACAAGTCCGGGGTCGGGGAAGTCGGCCAGTGATCTGAGGTTTCGCTGCTCGCTTTGCGGGTCGGCTGCGTTGAGCCATGCGTCGCGAACTCGCTGGTAGTCGTCGTCGCCTCCATGGTGAGCCACAACGAACAGCGCTGCGGAAGCCACGGTGGGGTCGACATGTTCGAGCAGAGGTCTGCATTGGGCGATGGTCGAGCTGTCATCGGCGACCGCCCCCATTAGGCGAATGAGAGTTGCTCGCAGTTCACGGGTCCGATCGCTGTCAGATGCCGAAGCCTCCATGCCGAGCGTGTCGGCCATTGGTCTGGCAATGGCTCCGATTCTCTCCCGGAGAGCCGGTTCGGCCCCTTCGTCGACGAATCGCGTGAGTCCGGCGAATCCAACGGAAAGCGCCTGCCACACCGTTAGGTCGGGGTCGGATGCAAAGCTCTCAGCGGCCTCCAAATAGTCGGCAGCATGGAGTTGTCCCGCCAGCGTGAGGGCCCACGCATCGTCGATGAATGCATGGCGCTCTGGGGCGTTGAGGCCCTGCCCCTTGGACTCGATGATCCGTCGAAACAGCGACCCACCGAGTTGGACTCTGTAGAAGCCGCTGCCGTCGGCGTTGGCACTGAGGATGTGGTCGTGGGGTGCAGTGAGGCGCACGGTTGGCGAGTCGAGGAGAACACTGGTGATTGGCGAGTCGCCGGTGGCCCGGATTCTGACCGGGACCTGCCAGCGTTTATCGCTGGCTGCGGCTGGATCGAGGGTGAAGTGCCTCTGGCCAATTGATGCGCCGTGTGCGTCCTGTTCCACCGTCACCAGAGGATGCCCGCCCTGGAAGATCCAACTCTTCATGATCTCGCCAACGGGTAGTCCGGTGATGTGCTCGAGCGAAGCCCAGAGGTCACTTGTCTCGGTGTTGGAGTACGAGTGGGCGTGGAGATAGTGGCGCACCCCCTCGCGGAATCTGTCGTGGCCCAGGAACTGTTCGAGCATCCTCACTGTGGACGCACCCTTTTCGTAGGTGAGGATGTCGTACATTCCTTCGGCGTCTTGGGGCGACACGACCGGGTACTCGATTGGTCGGGTGTTGCGAAGGGCGTCGGTGCTGAAGGCGGCGGCGCGGGCCCGGCCGAATGTGGTCCACACATCCCAGTCGGGCCGGTAATGGTCGGAGCACTTGGTCTCCATGAACGTGGCGAACGCCTCGTTGAGCCAGATCCCTTCCCACCATTTCATTGTGACCAGGTCACCGAACCACATATGGGCCAACTCGTGGTTGATTACGTCGGCAACCCGCTGCAATTCCGGCTGGCTGGAGTGGTCGGGGTCGACCAGCAGAAGTACCTCACGAAATGTGACACAACCAAGATTCTCCATGGCACCGAACGCGAAATCAGGCACCGCGACCAAATCGAGCTTGTCGGACGGGTAGGCAATGCCGTAGTAGTCCTCGTAGTAGGCGAGGCTGTGACGTGCCACGTCCAGGGCAAATTCGGTGAGATGCCCTTGCCCTGGGCGGTGGACCACGCGCACAGGTGTGCCGTTCACGTCGATGGGTTGGGTGGCTTCGAGCGGGCCGACCACGTAGGCGACGAGGTATGTCGACATGGGCATAGTTGGCGCGAACTCGACGCGTCGCCGGCCGTCGGGGTCGACCTCGTCGGAAACGATGGCGGTATTGGACACGGCCAAGTGCTCCGGTTCCACAACGAGTGTCGACTCGAACACCGCCTTGTAGGCGGGCTCGTCCCAACACGGGAATGCCCTCCTGGCATCTGTCGATTGGAATTGCGTGGTGGCGACGACTTTCTCGTTGCCGTCGTCGTCGGTGTAGGTGGAGCGGTAGAAGCCCTGCAACATGTCGTTGAGCGTGCCGCTGAAATCTATGCTCAGCCGCGACGGGCCGATGGGTATCTCGGCGTCCACTTCGATGTGGAGTTGCTCTGCTTCGGGTTCGAGTCTGAAGTGCGGTGCAGATCGATCACCCCCGACTTCGAGAGTCACACTTCGGATCTCGAGATCGGCAGCGTTGCAGGTGATTCTGCGGGTGGGCGTCAGACAGTCGAGTTCGATGATGACTCTGCCGGTGAAACTGGCAGCGGCGATGTCGGGTCTCAGCTCGACTCGGTAGTGAGTCGGCACTACGCCATCGGGGAGTCGTGAGTCTTGTCGTGTGTTTTCCGCGGGCATCGGTCAGCTCCCTGAGATCGGATCAAGGAAGGCTACCGTCGCGGTTCGGGAGCAAATTCGACGAATTTGTAAGGGATACGGCCATATCGACACCCGACCGTAAAGCGAATGACACCCATGTAACACAGATATGGGCTTCCATAGAAGTTGGAGACGGAGAAATCTACGATTCAAAGGGATCCACCCATGGGAAATCGTGAACTATTCGACCAAGATCGAGACCCGATCGATTCGGGTGAGTGGTCGCAGTCGAGTTGGGACATCGACGACGAATCATTTGCACAGGCAATCGCGGCCGGCCGCGCCGACCGGCAGGCAGCCTGATCAATCCGGGCCGGTTCGACCCGCTTTTATTGCCCAGACAGCGCTAGGGTCCCCGCGTCCCTGAAGCGATCCGGGAGCGAGCTGTGGAGCCGTCAATCGATGTCGTTGGGGTGGGCAACGCGATCGTCGATGTCATATCGACTGTGTCCCATGAATTCATCGCCGAGCACCATCTCGTCAAAGGCTCGATGACCCTCATCGATGCCGGTCGTGCAACTTCGCTCTACGGCTTCATGCCTCCAGGTATCGAAAGCTCGGGTGGCTCGGCGGCGAATACATCTGTCGGCGTTGTGAGCATGGGCGGCCGGTCGGCATTTCTCGGCAAGGTGAGGGACGACCAACTTGGTTCGGTTTTTATCCACGATCTACGGGCCGCTGGAGTGGGCTTCGATGTTGCTCCCGGCGAGGATGGTGACCCGACGGCGCGCTGTCTGATTCAGGTCACGCCAGATGCTGAGCGCACCATGAACACATTTCTCGGGAAGTCAGTCGACTTTTCTCCCGATGATGTCGATGAGGAAGTTGTTGCCTCCGCGGCAGTTACTTATTGCGAGGGCTATCTGTGGGACGCCGAAGTCGCCAAAGCTGCGATGCACCGAGCGATGGATATCGCGCACAGCGAGGGTCGAAAAGTGTCGCTCACGCTGTCAGATTCGTTTTGCGTCGATCGGTACAGAGATGAATGGCTCAACCTTCTGGCAGACAAGATCGATGTGGTATTTGCGAATGAAGCCGAGATTTGTTCGCTGTTCGAGACCGATGACTTCCATTCTGCCTCGAATCAGATTCGAGACATTGTGGAGGTGTCAGCGCTCACTCGATCCGCCGCTGGCTCAGTCGTAGTGGCCGGTGATCACACGATTCCGGTCGCAGCCGTGCCGGTCGATGAGGTAGTCGACGCCACCGGCGCCGGCGATCTGTACGCCGCCGGTTTCTTGTTCGGCGTGGCCAAGGGTTCTGATTTGGGGGAGTGCGCTCACCTGGGTGGAATTGCCGCGGCTGAAATCATCTCGCACATCGGTGCCAGGCCCCGGGTGGAGCTGGCCTCTCTGATTTGATTGTGTCGCCTCACATGTCGCGGTAGGGCGACTTGCCACTTCGATAATGATCGTTATCATTGGCTCATGGCAGTCGTTTCCCCCAGTGACGCGATGAGCGAACATGATGGTTTGACCGACCGTCTGCTCGACGCCGCTGCCCACGTATTCATCGAGAAGGGCATCGACAAAGCCGGCGTGGCCGCAGTAGCCAGACTGGCGGGCGTCACAACCGGCGCCATCTATTCGCGGTGGAGCGGCAAGCACGAGATGATGATCGCTGCTCTCGACCGCGTCATGTCGAGAGAACTCCACGAAGCACTTCTGTCGCACCCTGATTCGTCGGCTCCGGACGTACTCTCCAGCCTCGGTCAGGACTTGGTTACTTCGAGGAATCGAACGGCCGACTCTCTTCTCGCCGAGGCTCTGGCATTGGCCAGGCGGGATCCCGATTTCGGGCAAATGCTCGGCCGGATGTTCTCCGAACAAGAGGGCCGGCTTGGCCAAATCATCGACAACGGCAAGGCCAACGGTCTTATCGACGTCTCGCTCGAAACCGAATCGATCGTGGCGCTATGTCACGCGATCAGCCTCGGCTTTGTGATGTTCGGAGCGATCGACAGGCCGATGCCGGAAGCCCAAGGCTGGGACCGCCTGATCAAGCGCATGGTGGCCGCCGCTCTTCCGGTCAACGACAAATCTCAAGACACCCAATACCCAGGAGCCGATTGATGGCAACTTCCAACAACGAAATACTCGGTCGTCTGGATGTGGACGACGTCGACGCGATCATGGACATTGCCAAGTTCAACGATGACGTAGACACGATCGAACACGTCGTGAAAGACAATTCCGACACCATTTTCACATGGAACTACGACAAGGGAGAACGGCCAAGGCTCGACCGTCTGTATGAGAAGGCCAAGACTTCTCAGTGGAACGCCTCCACCGATTTGGACTGGTCGATCGAGGTCGACCCCACAACGGCTCTTGATCTTCAGGCGGAGCTGCTTCTTGATGCCGACACGCTCGAGGACCCGACATCCCCGATCTTCAACTGGTCGGAGGACCAATGGGAGGAATTTGGGGTCGAGTCGTTGCGATGGCGGCTCAGCCAGTTCCTTCACGGTGAGCAGGGCGCGCTCCTTTGCACCGCGAAGATCGTCGAAACGGTGCCATGGATCGACGCCAAGTACTACGCATCCACCCAGGTGGTAGACGAAGCACGCCACGTTGAGGTGTTTCAGCGTTATCTCGACGAGAAGTTGGGGGGTGGCTATCCGATCAACCCACACCTCGGCCTGTTGCTCGATGACATCATCAACGACAGCCGGTGGGACATGACATACCTCGGCATGCAAATCATGGTCGAGGGGCTGGCGCTTGCCGCGTTCGGATACCTGCACGACTTCACCAACGAGCCCCTTCTCAAGAAGCTGCTTCGTTATGTGATGAGCGACGAAGCCAGGCATGTGGCCTTCGGCGTGCTCAGTCTTCAAGAGGTCTACAAGGAAATGTCGCTGAGCGAGATCCGTGAACGTCAAGAGTTCGCATTCGAAGCTGCGGTACGAATGCGCGATCGCTTTCTCCAACAGGAAGTGTGGGAGCGTATGGGAGTCGACACACGCGACATGGTGAAGCGCTTATTGGCCGCTCCCGAGGAGGCCAAGGTTTTCCAGCGGATGTTGTTCTCCAAGATCGTGCCGAACTGCCGAAAGCTCGGGTTGCTCGATGCAGGTGACGGTTGGCTGCGGGATCGCTTCACCGACATCGGTGTGATTGAATTCGAACATCTTGAAGACACAGGCAGCGAGTTCACCAACTACGACCTCGCTACCGACGACTTCGAAGGCGCAAGCGCCGACCGTGCGGCAGAGGCCGCGGAAATAGCGACGACCAACAAGGCATCCTGAACAATGGGCTACACATGTTTCGATATCGATGAGGCCGACGGAGTCGGTCACTTGATTTTGTCCCGACCCGACAAATTCAATTCGATGATCCCGGAATTCTGGACTGAGCTTCCCGAAATCGTGACGGAGATGTCGGATTCGGGACGAGTTCGCGTGATGGTGATTTCCTCCACCGGCAAGCACTTCTGCTCGGGCATGGATCTCTCGGTGTTCACCGGTGGCAGCAACCTCGACACGACCGGCGCGGAGATGGGCCGTCAGCGGGCCAACCTGCGGCTCAACGTGCTCCATCTCCAACACACCTTCAGCGTCCTGGAGCAGGCTCGAATGCCGGTGCTGGCAGCGATTCAGGGTGGTTGCGTGGGCGGTGCCATCGACATGGTCACCGCCGCCGACTGCCGTTACGCCACCGCCGACGCCTGGTTCTGTATCCAGGAGATCAACATCGGTATGACCGCCGATGTCGGGACGCTTCAGCGCCTACCGAAAATTGTGCCCGAGGGGATTGCCAGAGAATTGGCGTACACGGGCCGTCGAATGCCGGCCCAGCGAGCCGCCGAGGTCGGGTTGGTCAACGAAGTATTCGACGACCAAGAGTCGATGCTCGATGGCGTCCACGCCATTGCCGCTGAGATCGCCAGTCGGTCGCCCCTGGCTGTCAACGGCACAAAGGAAATGATCAACTACACGCGCGATCACTCGGTTGCTGACTCGTTGAAATACATCGCCACTTGGCAGACCGGAATGTTTCAGCCCGCAGACATGATGGAAACGTTCACGGCAAAGGCTGAGGGGCGCGATCCCGAATTCGACGACCTGCTCGAGGTCAGACGAGGCCTCACCTGAGCTTCAGGCCCCGAACTCCTCGTCGGGCACAGTGTGATCGAGGCCGAGGTCGCCGGCCTTCACCAACGTCGAGGCGATCCAACCGCCGAGACTTCCGAAGTGCTTGTCGAGTGCCGAACCATCGGCCAGACCTTCCTCGTCGATCTCGTAGACGCCCTCGTAGGAGATTTCGATGGCAAACTCCTGCTCATTCAGATCGTGAGAGTGGATCGATTCAACGGTCGGTCCGGTGCGAAGCAGGCGGTCACCCCCGATGAGCGGACTGCGGGTGGGCAGGGCCCCCATCACAACTTTCGGATCGGGGGGCTGGGTCAGACGTTGCAGCCTCAACACAATCTCAATTTCAATCTTTGGTGATTCGCCAAGTTCCTCGTCCACGTACCAGCTTCGATAGGCCGTCTGCGACCAGGTGGGCCACACGCACGTGATATCGGCCTGGACCCTGGGAGGAAGTCCCTCGCCGGGCAGACCATAGGACGTCTGCCACGTGACATCACCAAGCAGAACATCATTCTGGAAGTGCTCTTCGAACGCCTGTCTTTCGAGGAGCGCGATCTCGAAGGCATCGCGTAGCGATCCGATCGCATCGGTGAATACGTGGTCAAGCATGCCGCTGGCAGACTAATACCCGGCGTCGACGTCGACGACGCCAACGAGTGGTCGACCGTTGATCCAGTTGCTGACGTTGGCTGCAACCCTGGCGGCTATGAGCGGCAATCCCATGAGTGGTGTATTGCCCACGTGAGGCGTGATTATGCAATTCGAGTGGGCCCAGAGAGGATGCCCGTCAGGCAGAGGTTCGGGGTCTGTCACGTCGAGCACGGCTCCGGCGATCTCATCGGCTTGGAGCGCGTCGAGGAGATCTGGGACCACCACATGGCCGCCTCTGGCCACGTTTATCAGCCACGCATCGGATCTCATGGCACGGAACGTCTGGGCGTTGATGATTCCGCGCGTCTGATCGGTCAGGGCGAGCGCCACCACTACGGCGTCGGCATCGGCCACGGCTTCGGTGAGGCGATCGGCCGTTGTCGTGAAATGAGCGCCCGCCATTGGCTCGCTGGTTCGTCGAACTACCGTCACGCGGCAATCCCAAGGCTCGAGAAGCTCGAGCAAGGAGCGGGTGATTCCTCCGGCGCCCAGCACTGTGAGCGATGCACCTGAGAGATTCCGTCCCACTTGGGCCGGCCAGGTGGTGGCCCGAGCAAATTCGTGGAAGTGACGAAAACTCGACAAGAGCGCGGTGATGATCCACTCGGCGACCGGGCGGGAGTAGACGTCCTTTCCCGATGTCCAAACGTGGGCATGGTCGAGATGTCGTGCAAACGGTTCGATACCGGCCCATGGAAGTTGGACCCATTCCACGTTCGGCGCCCGCGAGATGTACTCGGGAAAGGCGCCAGCCGCCGCGGGATCAGCCCAAATCATCGCCCGGGCGTCGGCAAGGGGCACCAGATGCCCGCCAGAGTCTTTCACAGCGGCCTCGAGAGCATCTCGCATTTCGGGACGCGTGTCCGGGCAGACCGCGAAAGCGTTGGCGGCGCCAACCCGCTCGCCCGTCATGTAAGCACGTCAGTTGAGACCGAATTGGCGGTCCCCGGCGTCGCCAAGACCGGGAACGATGAAGCCGATTTCGTTCAGCTTTTCGTCGATGGACGCCGTGAACAACTCATCGGCCATGCCCGACTCGGCCAAAGCCTCGACTCCCTCGGGGGCGGCGAGCACACAAACCACGGTGACTCTCCCCACACCGGATTCATGCAGAATCTTGCAGGTGTGAATGCACGATCCACCGGTGGCGAGCATGGGGTCGAGAACCATGACGGGTTTGCCTTCGAGTTGTTCTGGCACCGTGTTGACGTACGCGTGGGGCATCAGTGTCTCCTCGTCGCGCCGCAGACCAACAAATCCGGTGCGAGCGTCGGGGAGCATCTCCAGCGCCGCGTCGAGCATGCCGAGCCCGGCTCTCATGACCGGGACGAGCATCGGAAGGTTGGTGAGGTCGACACCAGTCGTCGGGCCCATCGGCGTGTCGATGTCCTTGTTGGTGATGCTTTGGTGGCGTGTGGCCTCGTAGACGAGGAAAGAGCTCAGATCACTCAGTGATTTTCGAAAATCACGGCGTTTTGTTCCCCGCTGACGCATGCGCGTCAGGCGATCGATTGCCAATGGATGCTGGATCACTGTTGTCTGCACGGTGCGAGCATGCCACGAGTTGGGTTGTTTCAGCACGTTGAAGTATTGACGCCGTCGACATCAGGGGGTGCGTCGCACAACCTCGATGTGCCTTTCGCTGGGAAGCACGGTTCGCGCGAGCATTTTCACATCGGCGGGCCTCACACCGGCCAGCAGCTCGGCTCGGTTGTCGGTCGAGAGTATGACCTCATCCGGGTAGAGACGGCTGTTGATGATGGTGTTGGCGAACAGCTGATTGTCGACGAAGTGGAAGTCGCTGCTGATCACACTGATGGCTCGACCGAATTCATCTCCAGTGGGCCCCTCGTTGGCCAATTCGGCGATCTGCGCCAGCGCCTCCCCGCGAATTTCGTCGACTCGGCCTGGGTCACCGTCGATGGAGATCGATGCGTCAACGCGTTGCTGCGGAGCGTAGATGCCGGTGATGGCGGCAGTTCCTCCGTAGGACGCACCAAGTTCTTCTCGAATCGTGTCGATGATTCGTGCGCTGAGGATCGTGGCGAGCACTTGTGCAACAAGATCAACACGAGCCGTGACGTCCATGGGCGTCGAATAGAAGATGTCGACCCCTCCCGTGTTGACGCCGGGGTCGAGCAAAATCTCTCTGCTCGCAACCCCATTTGGCATCGGAGGGAGAAGGTCGGCCCAAGTGTCGTGAGGGCGGGAATCGATGTTGCCGATGTATCGGCGGGCAAGGTCCTCCACCTCGTCGACATCCACGTCGCCGACAATGGCGATGATGGTGTTGTCGATGTGGCCCAGCCTCGAGTTGTAGAGATCGAGTGCGTGATCGGAGGTGAAATTGGCGAGTTGTTGCTCCGTCGGCACCATGATCCACGCTGGATCGCCTTTGGTACGTAGGTCGTTTAGTGCGATTTCAGCTTCGATTCCGGGATCGATGGTGGAGGCGGTGATGAGATTGGCAGCGTTGGTTTGGGCCTCTCGGAATGCGGGATCGTCGATGCGCGCTGCTGTGATGGAGAGGTTGAGGCGCTGGAACAGGATCTCCAAGTCGTCAGATGATGCAGAACCCACGAATCCCTCGGTGGTGGCATCGATGAACGGAACGAGAAAGGTGGAATGGCTGTTCAAGTATCGGTCGAGCTGGGTCTTGTTGATGTCGCCGAGGCCGCTGTTTGCAACGGCCGAGGTAGTCAGGTCGGTGACGGCGCTCGATCCCACCGGCATCTGTGACCACCCTCCCTCCGAGACAGTGGTCAGTTCAACGGATCCCTCCACGACTTGGCTTTGATGGAACACGACCTTTGCCCCGTTCGGGAAGGTCCACTCGATCTCGCGCCCGTTCGGAGTGTTGGCCGACTTCGTGTCGACGACGGCGACAGCATCAGGGCGAGTCATAAGACTGGAGATCGCCGGCTCATCCGTGTCGGGGGACGGCGTGAGCCCGCCGGTGCGAACTGCGATTTCCACCATGCGATCACCGGTGGGCAGTTGTGAGGCGTCGGTACCGACGGCAGCCATGATCGGTCCGCTCGATTCTGATATCCACGCCCAGTAGTTGGAAATGTCGATGGGAGACAGCGAATCGAGCACCTCGCGCAATCTATTGAGGCTCGACTCGCTGGAGCCGATGTCGGCTCCTTCGAGAAAGTCCGCAACGTAAGTGGCCGCGAAATCGGAATCCTGTCGGCTTCCGATCTGACGCTCGACGGCGTCGAGGCCGGCGCGAAACTCCTCGGCTGCACGATTGAACTCCGACTCACTGAAGCCTGTGGCAGCGGCGCTCTTCCAGATGGAAATCAATTCCGTCAATGCAATTTCGAGATCGGATCCCTGCAGGTTGGTGCCGATGTAACGAAGGCCCCGATTGATGGCAAACGGCTCCATAACGGGCGACGTGTCGGTGTGGAGTGTCCCTGACTGGAAACCGTCCGACATTCGGTTGTCGATCATCGTCACAAGCAGATTCTCTATCACCGACATCCGCTCACCGCCGACAGTCGACATATCCCAGGGTTGAAGCTGGATGTCGACGGAGAGATTGTTGACGACGTTGCCCGGATTGATGATGATGCGGCCGGTCGGATCGGGATTGATGGAGATTTCAAACTGCTGGCGTGGCGGGTGATCGGTTCCCCGGGCGGTGATGGACGAGAATCTCTGGACGACGGCGTCTTCCATCTGGTCGAGTGGCATGTCGCCCACCACGACCACAGCCATGTTGTCCGGTCGGTACCACCTGTCGTAGAAGTCGCGCAGGGGTGGAGCAGTCATCGACTCGACCGATTCGGCCGAGCCGAGTGTTGCATAACCCGCATAGCTCGACCCGGCCGTGTACATGTCCTCGAACTCGGCAAAAATCATTCCATCGGCGGACTCGCGACCTTGGCGCATCTCATCGCGCACCACACCGGTTTCGGAAATGACGTCGGCGGGGGACAGCGTGGCACCGTTGGCCCATTCGGCGAGCACGTCAAAGGCCGTGGACACGGCTCGGGGAGTTCCGGAATCCGCCGCAAGCATGTAGACGGTCTCGTCGTAGCTTGTGTAGGCGTTCGTGTCGGCGCCGAACTCAATACCCAGTCGGTTGAGCGCATCAGTCAATTCATTGCCCGGGAAGTTCTCGGTGCCGTTGAACATCATGTGCTCGAGAAAGTGGGCGGTGCCGCCGTCGGGCACCACTTGTTGTGCCGATCCAGCGTCTACAGCCAAGCGAAGGGAGATGCTTCCGCCCGGGCTCTGATTGGAACGCAGGTAGTAGGTCATCCCATTGTCGAGCGATCCGATTCTCACGTCCGGGTCGATGGGCAACGGAGTTGGATCCGGATCGGGCTCAACAGCCGAGATCGTCGGAGTGGGTGAAGAAGGCTGAGTGGTGGTGGACTCTGCCGTTGCGGGCTTCGATGACGCGGCGGATGTCTGCGTGGGGATGGAATCGAAGACCGATGAGTTGGAGCACGCCGCGGCCACGAGCGCCAGTGCGGCCAGTACCGCAACGACACCCAGCGGCGATCGCGACGGTGTGGTGGTTGCGTTGAAGCGGGACATCAGGTGACTACAGCGGCGGTTCCGACTGCCAGGCCTCGAGTGGGGCATAACCGGGCTTGATGATGTGCTCGATTATCTGGAGCCGCTCGCGGAAGGGCAGGAAGCTCGACTTCATGGCGTTCACGGTGAGCCACCGAAGCGTGTCCCAGTCGTAGTCGAACGCATCAACGAGGGCGGCCATTTCCGAGGTCATCGACACGTTGGACATCAGCCGATTGTCGGTGTTCACGGTGATCCTGAAACGCAACCGGATCAGCTCATCGATCGGGTGGTCCTTGATTTCGTCGCATACACCGGTGTTGACGTTGGAGGTGGGACAGATCTCGAGAGGCACGCGACGGTCGCGGATGTAGTTGGCCAGGCGTCCCAGGCCTCTCTCGCTCTCTCCGCGGTCGTAGAGGTCCTCCACAATTCGAATTCCGTGACCGAGCCTTTCTGCGCCGCAGTACTGAAGTGCCTTCCAGATCGATTTGGGGCCGTAGGCCTCGCCGGCATGAATCGTTATGTGGAAGTTCTCTCTCTGGCAGTACTGGAATGCCAGCAGATGGTCGTCCGGGGGAAAGCCGTCCTCTGGCCCGGCGATGTCGAACCCGACTACCCCTTGGTCGCGCCAGCGGATTGCCGCCATCGCCACGTCGAAGCTCTCGTGGAGGTGTCGCATGGCTGAACAAATCACTCGAATCGTGAGTGATGTGCCGGCCGATCCGGCATCGAAGCCGGCGATCACGGCCTCGATGGAGTCATCCATGGTCAGCCCCTGCTCCATGTGCAGTTCCGGGGCGAACCTGACCTCGGCATAGACCACACCGTCGGCCGCAAGGTCCTCAGCACACTCGCGTGCTACTCGGGTGATCGCTTCGGCCGTCTGCATCACGCCGACCGTGTGGTCGAAAGTTTCGAGGTAAAGAGTGAGATCCTTGCGATTTGCACCGCGCTGCATCAACTCGGTGAGTTCGTCTGCATCGGTGGACGGCAAACCGCCATAGCCGTATTCATCGGCGAGCTCGATGATCGTGGACGACCTCAGACCACCGTCCAGATGATCGTGCAGCACGACCTTCGGGGCGTGACGGATTCGTTCGAAACTTGGCGGTCCGACATCGGGCCCGTGAATGGCGTTGTCCATCGCACGAGACTAACTCGCAGTGACATCAATCGATCGCGGCCGGTGAAGTTCGAAATCGATTGCCGAGGCGATGGTTTCCGAGATCGGTGTGGGTTCGATTCCAAAGGTTGACGTGCACGCAGATGAGTCGATTACGAATTGCTCTTCGAACTGGTGGGAAATCTCCAACAATTCACGGACCATCGGAGAGAACAAGCCGGCGGATCGGAGGGCGAGCTTGGGAATGCCCTTGACCTTCACGTGTGAGGTTTCCGCCGCCTCACAGAACCCATGAATGAGCTGCCGCTGGGTGAGCGGCGGATTGGTGGGGACGTGCCATGCCCGACCCCATGCCCTTTCGTCCGTGCCCAGCACGGCAAGCGTTCGAGCCACGTCGGTAATCGATGTCCAGCTGTGGGGGACATCGGGGTTTCCAATCACCGACACCGACTTGGCGGAGAGAATCTTGTCGATCACTCGGCTTCCCATGTGACTTCCCTCGCCGAGTCCAGCACCGATGAAGTCGGATGCTCGCGCCTCGACGACGCGAAGCCGTCCAGCAGAATGGGCGGAAAGCGCATCGGCCCACATCTCGGCCCGAATTCGACCTTTGCGACTTCGAGCCGCGAGAGGATGGTCCTCGGTCATGATTCCGCTTGGCCGTCCGTATCCATAGAGATTGCTCATCGTGACAAGTACGGCATCTGCCGACTGGGCTGCGCTGAGAAGCGACGCCGCCAACGGCGGCCAGTCGGTCGACCAACGGTTGTACGGAGGGTTGGCACAGTTGTACAGCGCGGCGGCTCCCCGAGCGAGCGGCTCGATTGCAGCGGTGTCGGTGGCGTCGACCGCCACGAGTCTGATCAATCGATGGACGGGTCCGGTGCCGGACCGACTCGCCACGATCACATCGTTTCCGAGTCGGGCAAGTTCGATGGCAGTGGCGCGGCCGACTGGACCGGCGCCTACCACGACGTGTCGATCGTGGCCTGACGGCATTGGATGGGTGTTCATTGGTTCCTCTGGATGTGTGCGGTGATACTAAACAAGAGCAGCGCTCTCGCCAGATCAAAGCAGAGGCGAATCAGAATGTCAAGATCACTGCTCGCAATTGTTGTCGGTGCTCTCCGAATGTGGCAGAATCGCACCATGAGCGAATCGGTTCCCGTAACGGCCAGGGCCAGAGCCCGCGCTGAGATCACCCGTGAAATCAAAGCTGCCGGTCGCCGCCACCTGGCCGAGCACGGAGCTTCAGCCCTGTCACTTCGTGCGGTCTCCCGAGAGCTGGGGATGGCCTCGTCGGCGCTGTACCGATATTTCCCGAGTAGAGATGCGCTGCTCACATCCCTGATCGTCGACGCTTTCGATTCCGTGGGTGAGGTTGCCGAATCTGCTGACGAGAGTGTCTTCGAGAGCGGGCCTGGAGAGCGGTGGAAGGTAGTGGGCCGTGCGGTGCGGAAATGGGCGCTGGACAACCCCCATGAGTACGCCCTCGTATATGGAAGCCCCGTGCCGGGCTATGTCGCACCCACCGACACGGTCGAACCAGCCACCCGCATCACGTCCGTGCTCACAAGGATTCTGGAGGCCGCTGGCGACGAGCGATCCGAAACCGCGGCCATCCTCGAGCCTCCCTCACTGGTTGCGGCGGAGTTGGCGCTTGTCGCCCCCGAGGTCGAGCCGGCGATGATGGCGGTGGGAATGGGTGTCTGGGCCCAACTATTCGGGCTGATATCGCTCGAACTATTCGGACATCTCGACAACGTGGTCGTCGACCGCGATCTGTTCTTCGACCATCAACTCAACATCGCCCTCGGCCAGCTCGGTCTAACCGCATAACAGCTGGTCCCGATTCAACTGCTGAAGCCGCGCAACGGCATGTCGGGCCCACGTTGCAGCCAGTTGTCGTCGGGATAGGCGGCCGCGCCCTCCACGATGTGGAGCGTGTAGGCATGGCGGCTGATGCCGGAGGTGTTTGGACCGCTCCAGTGGGGAAGCAGGCCGTGGATCACAATGAGAGTGCCGGCCTCTACCTCCAGCGGAATCAGATCATCCGTGGGCCAAGGTGTTGGATCGATCACGTCGGTGACAGTGCCCGATCCGCTGCGACGAAACCGCGACCGGACCGGACCGCGATGCCCGCCGGGGGAGGCCCACAGGCAACCGTTGTCGATGGTTGCGTCTTCGATTGCGAACCAGAATCCCACGACACTTTGCGGTTCGGTCCAGAGAAAAGTGTGGTCACAGTGGCAGGTGACTTCGCCACCGATTCCAGGCTGCTTGAAGATGTACATCGATTGGAGCAACCGAGGGTCGGCAAAGCCAATGTTGGTGGCCAACTGGGCGAGCTCAGGGGTTCGAGAAAACGCCTCGAAAACCGGATCGAGGTCGTGCATGGCATGACCGAGCTTGTTCACTGCCAACGGCAGCGGCCGGTCGATGGTGCCGTTGGCCACGGCACCATCTTCGAGGAACCACCGGATCTTGTCGCCGGAGCTGAGAAACCATTCGTCCTGGCCATGGCTCTGATCGGTGGTGGAAAAGACCGTGAGGGCTCCTCCCAAATCAGGATCAGCCGATTCGAGCATGGAAATGGCGTGCGACCGAAGAGCGTCGCATTTCCCGGGATCGACGAAGTCGGGAAGGCAAAGGTAGCCATCCTCGCGCCACGACTGCAGTTGTGTGCCCGTGAGCGCGGCCAAGGTTATGTCTCACCCTTACGGTAGATCTGTCCGTCGGCGGCCGGCATTCGGAGGTGCTGACTCAGGAATACCAAGGTGAGCAGCACCATCACATAGGGCATCGTGTTGGGCAGCCATTTGGGCGCGCTCGTACTCAATATGTACCAAATGATCGTGGCGGCCCCCAGACCCGCCGCCAACAGGCTGTCGTTTCGCTTGCCTCTGCGCGCCGCCCAAACGACCACCACAAACAATGCCACGCTGATGACCAGCAGGAGATTGTGTGTGGCGTCGCCGTCGAGATCCCGCAACGCCAAGCCAAACGGGTAGCCGAAGACCAGTGACCCCATCAGCACTCCGCCAGGACGCCAGTTTCCGAAGATGAGCGCAGCCAGGCCGATGAATCCTCGGCTGGTGGTCTGGCCTTGGCGGTAGAAACCTGTCAGCTCCAGAACGATGAACGCTCCGGCCAACCCAGCGAACGCTCCACTGATTACAACGGCTAGGTACTTGTGGAGGTAGATGTTTACCCCCAGCGACTCGCCGGCGCCCGGTCGCTCGCCACTGATCCGAACACGTAGACCGAACCGAGTGCGCCAAAGCACGAATGCCGATATGGGCACCAGTAGATAGACGATGACGGTGAACCACGTGATCTGCACGAATATGCCGCGAAGCATCGCAGCCGCGTCAGAGATGAAGAACCAATCCTTCTTGTCGATCCACCCCAGCGTGTCGGGTGCTCTCCACCCAAAGAAGTAGTCCCCACCCGAAAGAAACGGAATATTGAATTTCGCGAGGTGTCCGGCGCCAGGCGACTGGGACACGGATCCGCCGTCATAACCGGTGAAGATTTGGTCGGACAGATATCTCGTCACGCCGGGAGCCAAGATGTTGATCGCCACACCGGAGATGATGTGGTCCACTCCGAAGCTCACAGTGGCTATGGCGTGCAGGAGACCACCCGCGGCACCGAATGCGGCACCGATCACAAGCCCCCACCAAGGGCCATAATTGATTCCGCCCCAAGCAGCGCCCCAGGTGCCGAGCACCATCATTCCCTCAAGACCGATGTTGACTATTCCGGCGCGTTCCGAAAATAGGCCGCCCAGCCCGGCCAACAGAATCGGCGCGGCCCAGCGAATCATTGCTCCCGAGGCACTGGAACTGGTGAGGAGGCCGGGGTCTCCCTTGCCGAAGTGCGCGACGAACGTGATGGCGAACATGCCACTGCCGGCCATCAACATCCACCGCACAGGGGTGGACATGTTCTGCAGCCGAACGTAGAAGCTGGTGGCAGGTGAGTGAGTGCTGGTGGCGGCGGTCATGAGGCGCTCCCAGCGAGTAGGGCTGCAGCGGTTTTCGCTTCGTCCTTCTGTTTCACCCGGTTGACCACCTCGTAGGCGACCACCGCCGCCAAGAGGATCGTCGCTTGCATGATCACCACGATCTCCCTGGAGGCAGATCCGCTCACCTGGAGGGCACCAGCGGATGCATCAAGGAAGCCGAAGAGAAGGGCCGCGATGGCAATGCCGACCGGCTTGTTTCGCCCGAGCAGCGCGACTGCGATCCCCTGGAATCCGAGTCCTCGGACGAAAGACTGGTCGTAGCGGTAGTTGTCGCTGAGCACCTCCACCATTCCAACGAGACCCGCTACTGCGCCGGACAACACCATGGCCGAGAGCACCATCTTTTTCGGGGCGATTCCTCCTGCACGTGCCGCGAACGGGTTGTATCCGCTGGCTCTGAACTCGAATCCCATGCGAGAGCGATTGATGAACAGGTGGTATGCGATTCCCACCGCGATGGCGATGAGAAGAACGCCGGTGAGACGGCGACCCTTGCCGATGTCGCGGGTGAATATTTCAACCCACGAATTGAGATCGGGCATTCGTCCCGATTTGGGAATCGGTGTGGTGCCGGAATTCACCTGCCCCGTGTTGTCTTGCCACACCACTATGAGACCGGCGATGATTCCGCCCGTGGCGATGAAATTGAGCATGATCGTCGAGATGACCTCGTTCACGCCGCGGGTGACCTTGAGAACTCCGGCCAGGCCCGACCAAGCGGCGCCGACGCTCATGGCCACAATCAACACGAGCGAGACGTGCAGCACCGCCGGAAGGTCGACGGCTCCACCCACCACCGATGCGAAGAAGGCAGCCAGAAGGTATTGGCCTTCGACTCCGATATTGAACAGGTTCATCCGAAAGCCGATGGCCGCAGCAACCCCGGAAATGTAGAACGGCGTCGCTCGGTTCAAGATGTCGATCGAGGTTTCCAACTTCGATGCGTTGCTGACCATGTCGGAGAAGGCGTCGAATGGATTGCTTCCCGAGATGATCAGAACGATTGCCGACACGACGAGGGCCACGGCAACTGCCATGGCGGGTGCCGCGATGGCGAGGCCAATTCGGCGGAGAGTTGATGAGTTCACGAAGCCTCCTGAGCAACGGCAACGCCGGTCATGTATGCACCCAGATCTCTCGGTGTGATTTCGGCCGGGTCGAGGGTGGCGACCAGCCGGCCCCTCAGCATCACGACGATTGTGTCGGAGAGTCCGATCAACTCGTCGAGGTCGGCTGAAATGAGCAAGGTGGCCAGTCCGTCGGCCCTGGCATCGCGGATGTCTTGCCACACGGCGGCTTGTGCCCCCACGTCGATTCCCCTTGTGGGGTGAGCGGCAATCAGAACCTTGGGCTCGCTGATCATCTCCTTGCCGATTATCAGCTTCTGTTGGTTACCTCCTGAGAGCGCGTGGGCTGGAACTTCCACGTTCGGAGTTCGCACATCGAA
>CAZHMP010000006.1:58620-59980 GCA_964533595.1 uncultured Acidimicrobiales bacterium
GGGCTTGACCGTGGCGACGGTGCGACCCTGGCGGATAACCGTGATCGTGTCGGCGATTTCGAGCACCTCATCGAGCTTGTGGTCGATGAAGATGATCGATGCGCCGCCGGCTTTCAGATCGCGCATATTGCGGAAAAGTTCCTCCACTTCTTGGGGAACCAGAACCGCTGTGGGCTCATCGAGGATGAGTACCTCGGCGCCGCGATAGAGCACCTTGATGATTTCCACGCGCTGGCGTTCGCCGACCTCGAGCGACTCGACAAGATCGTCGGGGTCGACAGCCAATCCGTAAGACTCGGCGACCTCGGTGAGATGGGCACGTGCTCCGGCGAAGTCGATCAAGCCGTTCTTCATGGGCTCGGAACCCAGGATCACATTTTCCATCACGGTCAGTTGGTCGGCGAGCATGAAGTGCTGGTGGACCATGCCGATGCCCAACTCGATGGCATCTGAGGGCGAATTGAGCTTCACGTCGTTGCCGTTGACCAGGATCTGTCCCTCGTCGGGGGGCTGCATTCCGTAGAGGATTTTCATCAACGTTGACTTGCCGGCACCGTTCTCACCGCAAACCGCGTGTATTTCTCCCTGTTCCACGGCGAGATTCACCCGGTCGTTGGCAATGACCCCCGGGAATCGCTTGGTGATACCGATCAGTTCAATCGCATTGGCCATCTGGCGGTGCTCCAAGAAAACGACAACGGAGCCGGACGTTAGTCCGACTCCGTTGTTTCGTCATGATTAGGCCCGACAAACTTTCGACGGACCCCGAATTCAATGGGTCAGACGATCAGGCCGGAACCGTCGGTACGACGATGCTGCCGCTGACAATCTGATCCTTGAAGCTTTCGATCTGAGCGATCGTGTCGGCACTCAGGAAGTCGCCGGTGGTGGAGTAGCCAACGCCATCGACCGAGAGATCGTAGACGGTGGTGCCGTTGGTGAACGAGCCGTCGAGGGCAGCTTGTGTGGCCTGGAACACGGCTACGTCGACACGCTTGAGCATCGATGTGAGCACTGTCTCCTGCACCGAAGGATCGACCGTGTTGTACTGGTCGGAGTCGACGCCGATGCCCCACACTGTGGAGCCGTTGGCGTCGCGGTATTCCTTGGCTGCCTGGAACGCGCCGCCACCGGATGAACCAGCAGCCGGGTAGACGATGTCGGCACCGCCGTCGTACATTGCCGAAGCGATTTCCTTGGCGCGGTCCGGGGAGACGAAGCCGTCCATGTCGGGGAACTTGGTGATGTACTGGGAAATGACCTCGATGGATGGGTCGACAGCGTGCACACCAGCCTCATAGCCGGCCTGGAACTTCTCGATGAGACCAAAGCCCGACACGCCACCGATGAATCCAACCTG
>CAZHMP010000007.1:0-51660 GCA_964533595.1 uncultured Acidimicrobiales bacterium
AACAAGGAGGGCTGGGACAACATCGACATCTTCGGCTGGCTCGGCTACCCGATGCAGATCAAGGTCGACTTCCTCTGCCGTGACTCCATCCTGGCTGCCCCGATCGTTCTCGACCTGGCCCTGTTCATGGACCTCGCCCATCGGGCCGGTTCTGCCGGAGTTCAGGAATGGCTCAGCTTCTACTTGAAGGCACCCCAGGCGGCCACTGAGGTTCCCGCCGAGCACGACCTCTTCATTCAGCAAACCAAGTTGAAGAACACGTTGCGAGAGTGGATGGGCGAACAGCCCGTCACACACTCAGAAGCCGGCTGATTCGCCGCTTCACCACGTTCCACGAGTCGTGGCTGGGGTCGATCATGTCGAAGTGATCGGCCCCGGCAAACTCGACGAGATCCACCCTCTCGCTGTCGGCGAGTCGCGCGTAAGCCCGCGACAATGCCAAGGGAACATCGTCGTCGGCACTGCCGTGAACGATCAGCTGGGGAACGTCGACCGGCAACAAGCGGGCCGGATCGGCAATGTCGTACCGCTCGGGCACAGCGTTGGGACCACCTCCCATCATCGCGACTACCGCGCCGCTGCCGAGACCGTCGGCAGCCGCTGACGCGAGGTCCGACACGGCGGCCTGCCCAACCACGAGCCTCGGTTTCACGCGCGGCAGGTTCCAGTCTGAATCCGCCGGCAGACGGGATCGCTGACCGACCCACAACGCCAAGTGACCGCCTGCGGAATGTCCGACCAAGGCCACCCTCTCGGTGTCGATTCGATGCTCATCTGCGATTTCGTGGAGGTGATCGATGGCATCGGCAACATCGGTGAGGGTGCCGGGGTAGCCCCCACCGGGGTGACCGACCCGGCGGTACTCAATGTTCCATGTCGCCCAGCCGTTGGCCGCGACGTCGACGGCTTGGGGCTCGGCGAGGTCGAGGCCGTAGCGGTCTCGCCAGAATCCGCCGTGGATGAACGCCACCACCGGATGTGGTCCGGCCCCAGGTGGCACTGTGAGTTCGCCGAATTGTTGCGGAACCGGGCCGTAGGGAATGCGACTCCGAGAACTCGACTCGCCAATGTCAGCCGACATGCACACCCCCAATCTTCCAAACTCCCCCGCCCAAAACCCTACCCCCACTGTTTTTGTGAGTCTTAAGTGCTGCCCAGGCAGCACTTAAGACTCACAAAAACGGTTAGAGGCCGGAGGCGATGCCGGTCAGGGCCCTCGGATCGGCGGCGCCGGCCAGTGCCCCCGACGCCATGACTTCGATCATGTGAGCATGACCGAACTGAGAGTGGGCATCATCGAGCACCTCCACCAAATGACCCATCGAACTCAACGAATCTGCCAGTCCGTCCGCTGCGGGTGATTCCAGCTGGACCTTTCGCCTCACGCCCGGTTGCCATGTGGAAAAACCGTCGGTGCCCTCGGCCGGAGTGAACCGCCACCGCGGCGCGCCCACCGCCCGACCCGGGTCCCAACCGTGCACCAACGTGTCGGCCAGGAGCTGAAGCAGGATTTGCGGCTGGGTGTCGCCTCCCATCGTGCCGAGCACTGTTCTCAACGACCCATCCGAACGGGTGATCATCGCAGGTGAAAGCGTGTGTGGCGGCCGCTTGCCGGGCCCGTACTCCGCGGGATGGCCGCGGCGAAGGGAGAATCCCAAACCTCGATCGTGGAGAAAGATCCCGCTTGAACCAGCGATCAGATGAGAACCGAATCCGCTGGCGTTGGAGTTGATGAGCGACACTCCCATTCGCTCGGAGTCGACCACGCACAAGTAGGTGGTGTCGCCGGTGAACGGCGGTACGTCGACTTCGCCGGCTCGCGACGGGTCGATCGCCGCGCGGCGACTCGCGATTCGCTCCGCGGACACCAGTTCGGCCCCATCAGCACCATCGAAAAGCACGGTTGGTCGGTCGTGGCCGGCCTGGGCGGCCGACTCGATCAACAAATGCACGCCGCTGGGGTCGTCGGCCACATCGAACCCGGAGGCAATCGCGGCCGAGAGCAACGTGAGGTACCCCTGGCTTGTCGGCGGAGGGCTCCAGATTTGGTGCCCCCATGCCTCCGCCATCACCGGTTCAACCCAGCGTGCCTGGCTCTCGGCGAGATCTGCGGGGCTGTATTCACCCGCTCCCACCGCCAGCAACCCCTCCCCGAATTCGCCACCGTAGAAGCCGTCGCGACCCTCGTCGGCCAAAGCTCGCAACGCCCGCGCCGACCCGGGACGGGTGACGATGTCGCCGATCGCGGGCTCACCCGGCAGTTCGTTGAATTTGGCATCGGCCACCATCGGGAGTGTCCAAGCCAGCAATGGCGCCACAGGAAAGCCCTCGGCGGCGTATCGGATCGCATCTGCCAACACATCCGACAGCGGCAACTTGCCGTACCGCTCGTGGAGAGCGAGCCAACCGTCAACCGCCCCGGGCACGGTGATAGCCGAGGTGTGATGACGCAACGGGATTCTGTCGTGTCCTTCGGCTCGTACTCGATCCGGATCGGCGCCTGACCCCGCCCGCCCCGACGCGTCGAGTGCTCGAGGGCGGGCGCTGCCGTCGTGAACAAGGGCCCAAACATCGCCGCCCATCCCGCACATATGGGGCGACGTGACCCCGAGCACGGCGTTGGCGCCAACAGCTGCATCGGCGGCTGACCCACCGCGGCGCAGTAGGTCGAGCCCCGTCGCTGTGGCCAAATGGTCGACGGTCGACACCATCGCGTTGGGGGCGGTTCGAGTCACACACGGATGAATCACGTCAGGAGTATCGCGCTCGACTGGCGTCAACCACGAACCACCGGGCAGGCTGCGGGACTGTGGCCACATCACCTCTCATCCTTCTGCCTCCATCGGAGGGCAAGTCATGCGGCGGCGACGGTCCGGCGTGGACCGGGTGTGAGTCGACGCCCGGGCTCGATCAGCACCGCCTGAAGGTTCTCACCGGTCTGCGGGTGGCCATGCGACAGTCAGCCCCGAAGCGCGCCAAATTGCTCGGCGTGGGACCGGCCGCTACTCGCGTTGCAACCGAGACAAACCGGGCGCTGGAGCACTCCCCGACCCGGCCCGCCATCGAGCGATACACCGGGGTTCTCTACGAATCGTTGGATGCCACAACACTGAATGCCACCGCACGCCGGCGTCTCAATTCGCGAGTGCTGATCTTTTCCGGACTCTGGGGGGTGGTCGCTCCCGATGACCGGATACCGGACTACAAGCTCAAGATGGGGGCCAACCTCGGCCGCTTGGGCAAGATGTCGACATGGTGGAGAAGCCGTCTAGCCCCTTCGCTCGACGAGATGGCACGAGGCCGCGTGGTGTGGGATCTTCGCCCAAAGGAACACGGGGCAGCCTGGCTCATCGGCGACACCCCGGCCCGAGTGATCACCGTCAACTTCTTGGAGGAACGACCGGGACGCGGTCTGGTGACGGTCTCGCACTGGAACAAGCTCCTCAAGGGCGTTCTGGCACGAAACCTCGTCTCGACCGCCGATCCGACCATCGATTCGCTGGCCGACTTCCACTTCGACGGCTTCGAATGGGAACCCGATTCAACCGTCGAACGGGACGGCTGCACACACACTGATGTCGTACGGCGAATCGGCTGATCGACTGGCAACAGCCGACGGACCCACTCTCTAAAGGTCGACCACGTGGGCACCCGCGCTCGGCACCAGCCGCCAGCCGCCCAGTAGCTCTGGATCGACATCATCGTCGACGATCGCGACGACGCACCCACCGAACCCAGCACCCGTAAGGCGAGCCCCGAACACTCCCGGCACCCTTCGAAGGACGTCGACGAGCTGGTCCAACTCGGGGATGGACACCTCGAAGTCGTCGCGAAGACTCGCGTGGCATTCGTTCATCAGTCGGCCGAGCTCGACCGCGTCGCCTGATTCAATCGCCACCACCGCTTGATCCACCCGCTGCATCTCCGAGATGACGTGGCGGGCTCTCCGCTTGATCACAGAATCATCGAGCCGATCCACGTCGGACAGGGAAGCCTCGCGCAGCGGCCCGATCAGCTTTTCGGCCTCCTCGCACTCTCGTCGTCGATCGGCGTATTCAGATCCCTCCAAGCGGCGGCGAACACCGCAGTGCACGGCCTGAACCGCGAGGCCATCAGGCAGATTCAAAGGCCGGACCGACAACTCGTTGCAGTCGATCAGGAGCACCGAACCAGATACTCCGGAAGTGATCGCGAGTTGGTCCATGATTCCGCACGGAACGCCCGTGGCCCGATGCTCGGCCCGCTGACATAGTTTGGCCAACTCCAACGAGTCGCCATCGAAACCCGCAGCCAGCGCCGTTGCGACCTCCAGCGATGCACTCGACGACAAACCGGCCCCGACCGGCAGAGTCGTCGTTATCTCGCCGTCAAACCCGGCGGTCGTTGCGAGCTCGGCGAGAACGGCGGAGGGATATCGCCCCCAGCCAGTCGTCTGGCTCGGTGGTTCTCCCACGGGAAGCCGGACACAAACAGTTTCGGATTCGACGTCGGAGGTCAGCCGCACGACATCGGAATCGTCGTGACCGCGATGGGATACGTCGATGGTGGTTCCGAGATTAACGGCCATCGGGAGGACGGATCCTCCCATGTAGTCGACGTGCTCGCCGAGCAAGTTGACCCGTCCCGGGGAAACCACTCGACGTTCGGCCATCGCCAACCCTCTCAGACGACTCGCAGCTCAGCGATCCGATGCCGAGCGATCTCGAGATCCACCGGGTTGGTGACACCAACCCATTCCTCTTCTGTGTATACGACCTCGACTTTGAGCTCGCCGGCGTGGTGCAGGCGTGCCACAACAGAGGGCAGAAGAAACTCGGTCTGAGGATCGTCGCCGTGATCGTTCAGGAATTGCTCGAAACCCGCTTCCAGGAAACTCATGATGCGCCGCGGGAAAGCCCAGAAGTTCATCGATGCGATCGAGTCCGGAGGCAATGACCCGAGCGGATCGGATGCCATGATCAGACCATCGTCGCGGCGGCCCACGCCGTGAGTCTCGACCAAATCCAACATCTCCGAACCGTTCACAGTGCAGATGCCCCTGCTGACGGTTCCCATCCGGGGAAGCGTTCGGTCGAGGCGAAACCCGGCCAACAGCACCTTGTCGTCGGGCAGGTGCGCCGCTGCGGGAACCACGCGATCATAGGTTGATCGTCCGTAGTAGTCATCGGCGTTGCACACGATGAATGGACCCTCGATTTCAGGGGCAGCCACCAGTACGGCCTGACCGGTGCCCCACGGCTTGTCGCGGTGGGGGCCGTGTTCGTCTTGACAGACAATCGCGATCTTCACTCTCCTGGCACGGGTCGCCATGTGCCGTTCGACGTCCTCGAGGATGTCGCGACGAACAACAAGCACCACCTTCTCGACCCCCGCCGACACCGCGTCATCGATGGCAAAGTCGAGAAACGCCTCACCGCCGGGACCCACCTCCGCCAGTTGCTTGGTGCCGCCGAAGCGGGAACCAAGGCCGGCGGCCATCACTACGAGACTTGTGATCACTCCGACAGGCTACGAGCGACCGACCTCGCCCAACGCCGAGCCATACATTTCACCCAGTGGATCGGAGATCAGTTCCACGCGTGCACCATCGGGATCCTTGAAATACATCGAACTCTGGATGATCATTGTGGTCACCCCAGCCTCCTCGAGGGCATCACGTTGCCGCTGCCAATCGTCTCCCGGCACGGATATGGCCAAGTGATGCAGACCGCCGAGCACTTCGGCGTAGGGTCCGAGATCGAGCCCCGGAAAGTCGAAGAAAGCCAGCGAGTTCCCGTTTCCGATGTCGAAGAAAAGGTGGGTGGAGCCCTCGTAGTCACGATTTTCGAAAAGATCGGTGAGCGGGAATCCCAGGACCCCCTGGTAGAAGCGAATCGTCCGCTCGACGTCGGTGCACAACAGCGCCACATGGTGGACACCACGTCCCGGCCCTGATGGCCTTTCTTCTGACGGGGACAGGTAGGTGTCGCGGAGTTGTTGCCACTCATCATTTCGATCTGGCGAAGACATTCTCATTCCCCTCAAAGAGATGGTTCGAACACCACCTTGATAGCGCCTTCGCCACGGCTACGCGCCGCACCGAAACCATCAGCGGCAGCGTCGAGTGGGAAGCGATGGGTGATCATCACGTCGGCGATCTGGGGACTGCGGGCCAGAATCGACGCGGCGGCATCCACATCTCTGCCGGTTGCTGTGCGGCCATACATCATCGAGGGGATGATCTCGACTTCCTTCATACACACCGCCATACTCAGCTCGGCAGTCGTCCAAATGGTGCCGACAAGCCCGATTCGGCCCTCGACTTTCGCGAGTCGGATTGAGTCAGCCAGCGATTCGGTTGTTGCTGCCGCGTCGAACACAACGTCGTAGCGGCCATCGGTGCCGACGTTGGCACCGAGTCGCTCGGCTGCCATCTTCTGATGCTCGTGACGAGCCTGGACGTCGACCTCGATTCCGTTGGCTCGACATACAGCCACCACCGACAGCCCGATCGGTCCGACCCCGACGACGGCCACTCGGTCACCGGCGACAACTCTTGCTCGACGCACGGCATGAACCGCCACAGCTATCGGCTCAACCAACGATGCGTTCGGCAAGTCCAAGCCAGAAGGCAACGCCACCAATGCCCCCTCCGGCACGATTATCTGCTCGGTCATTCCGCCGTCGACATACATTCCGAATCCCGATGCACCCTCTTCGCAATGGTTGCGGCTGCCGGTCAGACAGTGCACGCACTCTCCACACGACACGATGGGCTCAACTGCAACCGCGGTGCCATCTGGAGTCGTGCCCGCGAACTCATGTCCCAGCACCCGGCCTTCGGCGATACCCGCATCGATCATGTGCAGGTCACTGCCACAAATACTGGCGGCGACGATATCGATCATCACCCCATCACCAACAGGTCTGGGCATGTCGGTCAGGACCGGCTCACTGTCGATTATTCGAATGGCCTTCATGGTGGACATCGGGTCACCACTCAATCAGATCTCGGACGTGGTACGTCTCGTTGACCGAACGCACAGTGCGAACTCCGGTACCCGAGGCTTGCACTCGGGTGACGCCGCAATAGTCGGGCGCGATGGCCAGCACCTCTTCGAATCGCAGAATCGTCTTGATGAACACGTTGGTGACCATGCCGTGGCAAAAAACCGCAACCCGTTTGGACGGGTTGGATTCGATGATGTGCTTGAAACCGCGCACGACTCTCGCTTCGAAATTGTCGTAGCCGTCGCTGAAGATCGTGTCCATCAGATCACCCTCGAAATAGTGGGCGGTGTCGGGGTCATCGGCTCTGATCTCTTCCGACGGCACGTATGAGCGCGAGCGATGGTCGGATTCCTTGATGTCGTCCAACAGCTCAACGGTGACACCCAGTCGGCCGGCGAGCGGGGCGGCGGTCTGGCGGGCCCTCAGCATTGTCGACGAGACAACGTGGTCGATGCCGACGGTCTCGAGGAGATCGGCGACTCTCTCGGCTTGGTGAAGGCCCACTTCTGAGAGTTCCGGGTCTGCTGACCCCTCGCCTTCCTTCACGACGTGACGAACGGGCCGGCCATGGCGAATGATGAACAGATCCACACCGCGGAGGCTAGAGCGGTTGTGGTCGAGGCAGCGACTTGTCGATCACTCGGCGTAATCTTCTGAAGTGGTGAATCCGTCTCGCAGAAGCATTCTGAACCGGTGAACGACGTCGTCGCGCTGCTCTTGCCGGGCGGTTCCGAGTTCGTGGAATCACTGCGGCGGGCATGGGATTCGGGAGACGCTGTGGCTCCCATCGACCCTCGACTGCCCAAGCCCGCACTTGAGGCGGCGATCGAAGCCGTCGATCCGACGGTGGTGATCGACCCGAACGGCCCTCACTCCCGTGCCGGGCGCTCGGCAGAGCCCGGCGACGCATTGGTCGTCAACACCAGCGGCACATCAGGGCAGCCACGCGCCGCTGTACTCACCCACGCCGCTGTTGCCGCCTCGGCCCGTGCAACCACCACCGCATTGGGGGTGGACCCCAGAACCGACCGCTGGCTCGCTTGCCTTCCGCTCTCGCACGTCGGCGGACTTTCCGTCGTTACCAGAGCCATCCTCACCGACACGCCACTGGAAACTCATGACGGCTTCAACGCCGAACGGGTGGAATCTGCGGCACGATCCGGTGCCACCCTCGTGTCCCTCGTACCGACTGCGGTTCGTCGCATCACCCCATCGCTGTTTCGCCGGATCCTTCTCGGGGGATCGGCCATACCGCCGGATCGTCCCGCGAACTCCGTTGCGACCTACGGCATGACCGAAACCGGTGGCGGGGTTGTCTACGACGGGCATCCCCTCCCCGGGGTGGAAGTGCGCGAGGTCGACGGTGAGCTTCAAGTCAGGTGTCCGATGCTGATGCGTTGTTATCGCGACGGCACCGATCCGCGCTGCTCCGACGGCTGGTATCCCACGGGCGATGCCGGCCGCGTGATCGACGGGGTGGTGCAGGTCGAGGGTCGCATGGGCGATGTGATCATCACCGGCGGCGAGAAGGTCTGGCCCGCTCCCATCGAGCGCATTCTCATGTCTGATCCCGACGTCACCGAGGCCGCAGTGGTCGGGCGGGAGGATCAAGAATGGGGGCAGATTGTCACTGCGGTGATCGTCGCAGCTGATCGCAATGCGCCGCCAACTCTCGACCGGCTTCGCCAGGTCGTGAAGGACGAGTTGCCCCCGTGGCACGCGCCGCGGCGCCTTGAATTGGTCGAATCCCTACCTCGCACATCTCTTGGCAAGGTGCAACGAAGATCACTCTGATCGGGTGGCCAGCATGAGGACGGCCATCTCCTCAGATCGGAAGTTGATCAAACGGTTCGATGCCGATTCCCGGCGCCCCACCAATCGACATCCTGCCGTTGGCGACCTCCACTGCCGGCCCGTTGTCGGCCGAGAGCAGGGACGACGTGGCCAGGCCATGAGCCGTGTGCGCGCCCGAGGCTGCCGCCACATGCAGCGCATGGGACACGCCTATGGCTCCGTCAATCATGCTGGTGACCACCGTCGTCGCACCGAAATTGCGGGCCAACTGCAGGGCCCTGATCGCCAAATCGGGGCCACCGATGGCTTGTGGCTTCACCACCACCACGTCGATCGACTCCGTGGCCAACGCCTCAGCCACGTCACCCAACGTCCGTGCCGACTCATCAACAGCCACCGGTATTCCACTACGCGCGCCGACGGCTGCAATTCCCGCTATTCCCTCAACCGGTTCCTCGCAGTACGACACATCGAATTGCGCAACTTGCTCGAGCACAGACAAAGCGGTGTTGATCTGCCATGAGCCATTGGCGTCGATACGAAGCTCTGGACCGGAGCCCATGGCTGATCTCGCCGCTTCGACGCGAGCGACGTCGGTGCCCGGGTCCAACACCCCGACCTTGACCTTGATCGACTCGAAGCCGACCTTTATGGCCGCCGAACAGGCCGCGGCGACCTCCTCGGGCGTCGACGCGGAAACCATCGTGTTGACCCTCACGCTTCCGGGTGAACCGGTATCCAGCATCTCCGCGAGCGTCATGCCGGCACGGCGGGCACGCAGATCGGCCAATGCACCCGAAACTGCCGCGCGAGCGTGGGGGGTCGGGTCAAGATCATCGAGCAGGCGACCCAACCTCGAATCTGAAACATCTCCGATGGTTGACACCGTCGCGGCCGCTGCACGAAGCGCGGCCTCCACCGATCCGATGCTTTCGCGGGACCAACCCGGCATTGGCGTCGCCTCGCCCCATCCGGTTTCAAGCCCATCGCTGATCGAGAACAACATCCCGTCGCGGTGGGTGGTGGAAGTGCGGCCGGTGGTGAGCGGGTGACTCAACGGCAGACGGAAACGCCTCACGTCGGCGATCAGGCCGCTCATCGGGCCTCCGACGCGGAAATGTGATCCCGGATCACGTCGGCCACCGCATCTGGTTGCTCAACATGAGCCGCGTGACCGGCATCCCGGATTGCCACGGCACGTCCGTTGGGCAACAGCTCGGCCATGCCGGCGGCGAGCTCAGTGAATTTGGGGTCCTCACTACCGGCGATGAGCACCGTCGGTACGTCACAGCCGCCCAGGTCGTGATGCAGCGGACGCATCGAGCCGGTGCCTCCGCCCCGCAGACTTCGGGCCAGTCCCGCGGGATCATTGGCCAGTCGCTGCCGCCGGGCAGCCTCGAGATGAACCGAGCCGAGCCGTCGCTGGGTGGCGAACAGGGGCTTGGCCATCCACTCGTCGACGAAACCGTCGATTGGTTCTGATTCGAGTCGTTCGGCCAGCAGATGGTCGTCATGACGGCGGCTCAACCGCGCCGAGTCGTCCTCGATACCGGCGGTGGCTCCGATCAGCGAGAGCGACTCGACCATTGCCGGCGATTCACACGCGAGGGTGAGCGCAACTCGGCCCCCCATCGAGTATCCAACGAGGTGAAACCGCTCGTGGCCGAGTCTTTGGGCAACGCGGCGAACCTGGTCGGCCATCCGATCGACCGCATATGACTCGACATCATTCGGGATGCTCGAACGTCCGTGGCCGATTAGCTCGAGCGCAATGACGATGTGGTCCGGACTCAATCGCTGAGTGAGACACCGCATTGTGGAGGCGTCACCCGTGAATCCGTGGAGGATGATGACTGCGCTACCGGCACCCGACAGTTCGGCGTGGATCGTGAGCCCATCGTCAATTGTGACCCCGACGTTCTCAGGCGAGATCTCTGCGGTCATCGGGTTGAAGCTCGCGCCACTGCGTCACCGATCCGACGGTGCTGGTCCATGTCGGCGTCGGCATCGATCTTCACAACGATCAGATCGACTCCCGGTCGCTGCGAGTCGAGCGACTCGCCGAGTGCAAAGTCCAGCTCGGCCGAGGTCGACACCTCGGTGACCTCAACGCCTGCGAAACCATCCAAATCCGCGAATTCGATCCCGTGAGCGGTTCGGAATAATGTGTCGAAATCGACGTCGTCGCCATGCTCGGCTATCGGCAACATCGAGAAGATTTCGCCACCGTCGTTGTCGACACACACCGCCGTGAGGTGGAGCCCGAGCCGCCGAGCGGCCGTTAGTCCGCCAAGATCGTGGAGCAACGCCAAGTCGCCGATCAACAGCGCTGTCGGTCGACCGCCGGCCGCCGCTGCACCCAACGCGGTGGAGGTGATTCCGTCGATACCCGACGCGCCTCGGTTTCCGATTACGGAAATGCGTGGGGATCCCAACCCGACAAACGTGTCGAGGTCGCGCACCGGCATGGAGTTGGAGGTGACGAGAATCGATCCGTCGGGCATGGCTTCGGTGAGCCGGCGCGCAACCAACCCTGCCATCAGGGGTCCGGCTGACAACTCCGCGTCGATCGCCTCGGCTGCGGCCCGATCGGCCCGCTTCCACTCCGACATCCACGTTGATTCGGATCGGATCCGACTGTGTGGTTCCAAACTGTGTGATTGCAAGTACCCGCGCAGCAGGGAAGTCGCCCGGACGCTCAGATGGTCAGTGATCGTGAAGCTCGGCTCATGCCAATGGTGCGACTGATCCACCAGCACGACTCGGGAGGGCTGATGATTTTGCATCCAGAGCCTGACCGACTTCGTTGTGGGGGCTCGTCCAATTCGGATGACGAGGTCGGCAGCATGTAGCGCCGCGAATTGTTCGACCTCGAGCAGCTTGCCGGCATTGGCGATCACGCTGGACGTCGAGTGGTCGTCGGTTCGCCGCATCTGAGTGATCGGTTCCGCCAGCACCGGCCACCCCACGATCTGAGCGAAGTTGGCCACGGCTGCGGCTGTTTCGTGCTCACGATCGAGACCCAATCCATCCGATGGCCCAACCACAATCACGCCGCGATCGATCTGGACGATTTCCTCCAACACAGCAACCGCGGCGGGCGACACTGCATCTGCGCCATCAACAAACCGTGGGGAGAATTCGGGATCTCTCACCGGCGGCGTGACATAGGGCTCGAGGGGGAGACGGAACGGCCAATTGAGATGCACCGGACCCGGGCGCGCCCCGGCGGACGAAGCCACCGCACGCATGGCCGCGCGTTCCGCGCCGGCGGGAGTCCATTCGCCGGCAACCGGCATCTCGGCGGACCAGCGAGTGGCAGTGCCGAATATGTTGTGCTGGTCGATGGTTTGGCCCGCTCCCCAACCTTGGAGTTCCGGGGGACGATCGGCAGTGCACACGATCATCGGGACTCCGGCATGGTGCGCCTCGACCACGGCCGGCAGGTAATTGGCCGCCGCGGTGCCCGAGGTGCACACCAAGACCGAAGGCATGCCGCTCACTCTGGCCATCCCGAGAGCGAAGAATCCCGCGGATCGCTCATCGAGTTGAATCCAAGTACGTAGCTCCGGATGAGCATGAAGTGTGATCGACAGAGGCGTGGATCGTGATCCGGGACTGATCACCACGTCCTTGACACCGCTGGCTACGAGGCCGGCAGTGAATGCTGCGATGTTGTCGTAGAGCGGGTCGTCCATGTGGTGCATCAGCGGTCCATCACGTCGAGTAGAGCACGGAGTTTCACACCGGTCTCAGCCAATTCATCCTCAGGATTCGAGTCGGCCACAATTCCCGCTCCGGCAAACAGGTCGACTCCGTCGGGTGTGGCCAGCGCCGACCGGAGTGCCACACGCAACTCGCCGTTGCCGTCGATGTCACACCAACCGACCGGGGCCGCATACCATCCGCGGTCGAGCGACTCGTGTTCCCTGATCCAGTTCAGCGCATCCTCCGTGGGTGTTCCGCCGACTGCGGGAGTCGGGTGCAGCACACTGGCCACTCGCAACACGTCGAGGTCGTCGGAGTCGGGTGACTCTCGATCCACTTGCGCCGTGATCGGTGTGCGAAGGTGCTGCACTCTCGCCAGTTTGAGCACGCCAGGCACCTCGGGAGTGGCGCCGACCAGTCCGAGCGTGGAAAGCCGTTGGGTGATGTCGTCGACCACGAAGCCGTGTTCGGCGCGCGTCTTCGACCATCCCAACATCTCGGCGGCCAATCGCTCGTCTTCGGCGTCGTTCGCACCTCGCTCCACCGTTCCGGCCAATGCCACCGTCTCGACTCGCGAGCCTTGCAACGCAACCAGTTTCTCGGGGCTCGCTCCGAAGAATGTGGTGTCGCCAACCGCGAACGCAAACACGGCGCAAGTCGGATATCGCGTCTTGAGTCTTGGCAGAACCACACCAAGGTCGATCGGATCTTCGTGATGCGCTCGGGCCAGAACGACCTTGCCGAGCATTCCATCTCTGATATCTGCAACGGCGTCCGACACCAGTTCCTGATACGCGCGGTCGTCGGACATGGAGCCGCCGGTTTTTACCGACGGCGGTTGGACAAAATCGTTGGGGGTGGAGCCGGCAAGGTGATCGAGACGGGATTCCAGTTGGGCCAACACGTCTGACTCGTTGGCCCCTTCGACCACGGATGCCGCGCCCAGCAGCCACGACTCGCCGTGGCTTGTGATCCATGTGAACTCGGGAAGAATCCATCTCGCGTCGGGAAACCCCGACCAATCGGGACGGTGATCGCTTTCGCCCGCTTCAAACGACAGACCGCCCACGAGTATCGGCGCCGGCGAGCCTGCCGGACCGTGAGTGGAGACTCGTTGAGCCAGCGCCGCTCGGGCTGCGGAAACTGCGGTGAATCGGCCATCACCCGTTGCCTCGATTGTCTCTGCGGCTCCGATGGCCGCTATCGAGAAATTGTCATCCGGACGGATCCAGACCGTTCGATGTTGATCGCCCGCGTCCAGGTACACCGCCAGTGGATCCACCGAGATTGACAGCGGTCGAGCCGAGGTGACGATTCTGGCCACCGGCGCGTCGTCACCGAGCCGTGCCAGTGCCCTGCTTCTCAGCGTTCGCTCGAAATGTCGACCCACCAGACCAGACGCAACCGGTACCAGTCGGTGCATGGTTGCCACCAGATCATCCCGGTTGCCGCCACTCTCGTCACTATGATTCTTGAACAGTTCGATCGCCTCGTCGATTACCGATTCGATGTTGGCGACGTGCTTCATGGCCAGCGCGGTCAGTTCTCCCAGCGGGGCCCCCTCGCTGACCAATGCACGGGCCGCAGAGAGCATCTCCACGCTGTCGGGCGCGAATCGTTCGTCTCCTGGTGGCCCGGAGAACGACAACAATCCCGCGCTCACCGCTATATCCACTATCAGCGCAGGGACGTCGGCCCTGCGGGCCAACTCGGCCCTGTCGAGTTGCGGGTCGACCGCATCGGCGCGAGCCAAGTCTGCGAGAATTCTGTCGCCTGCGGCGTCGGCAAGTTCGCGGATCTGCGAGAGGGTGAAACCCCTCCCGGCCAGGTCACGTATCTCACGTAGTCTCTCGACGTGGTGTTCTCCGTAGAACGCAACTCGGCCCTCACGCCTGGGGGGCGGTAGAAGCTTGCGGCCCTGGTAATAGCGAACAGTGTCGACCCCGACTCCCACCTCCTCGGCAAGCTCCTCTACTCGATAGTCCACGCTCTGATTGTATGAGTATTTACTCGTGGAGTGTCGACTCGGATTCCCAGCGGTGGAATTCGACGATGAACGGCCGACACTGTTTGGGTTGTCTTGCCCTGCGATTTCTGGATCGAAATGAGAAACACAGTCGAATCACGATCCAGTCCACAAGGGACAGTCCATGCGGGGGAACGCAGGTGGTGGCCCGGCCTCGATGGGTTGCGGGGGATCGCCGTGGGTCTGGTGGTCGTCTACCACCTTTGGCCGACATCGCTCCCCGGCGGGTGGGTGGGCGTGTCCATCTTCTTCACGTTGTCGGGTTTTCTCATCACCACACTCCTGCTCGAGGAGCACGCCCGCAACAGACGCATTGACTTCGGAGCATTTTGGAGCCGCCGAGCCAAGCGACTCCTGCCCGCGGTCATCACGATGGTGGGGGTGGTGATCGCTGCTGTTGCTCTGGTAGATCCGTCCGCACTACATCGCACCGCCGCCGACGGTGCGGCCGGTCTCGCCTACATCGCCAACTGGCGGTCCGCCGCAGCCCCCGGCGGGTACGAGGCCATATTCACCGACCCCTCGCCGTTCGATCACCTGTGGTCCTTGGCCATCGAGGAGCAGATCTATCTGGTTGTGCCGCTCATCTTCGCGGTTGCGTTGACTTCCAAGCGTTGGGCAACAACCGCGGCCGTTGCCGTTACCGCCACGATTGTTGCGTCCACGATCCATTGGTGGGGAGACCCTGACTCATACTTCATCACCCCGGTCAGAGCCGTGGAGGTGTTCGCCGGCTCTGTTTCCGCCATCGTCTTGTGGAGTTTCGAGTCACGGGGCAGACCGATCATCTCGCGCCGATGGCTTGCCGAATCACTCACGATCCTGGCCACCTTCTGCGGACTGGTGATGCTTATCTGGGTGTCGCTCACCTGGACAGAACACGACTCAATCGTTTTACGAGGTGGACCAGCCCTGCTTTCCGTCACCTCCGTTGCCCTTGTCGCCGTGGCCATCCGCCACCCAGGGCCCCTGGCGCATCCCATTCTCCGATGGCTCGGCACCCGGAGCTACGCCATCTACCTGTGGCACTGGCCCTTCATCGTCATCAGCCATTGGAATCCCCTGGCGATCATCGCGGCAACCGGCTTGGTGGCCGAGTTGTCGATGCGGCTGATCGAGACGCCATTGAGACGCCAAGTCGGTTACGGAGCGAGGGTTCAGCGGCCACTGCTGGTCTTGGGAGGCACGGCCGGGGCAGCAGCGATCGCGAGCCTTGCCATCGCGGCTTTGGTCGCTTCCCCCCTGTCGATTTTCGACACCAAACTTCCGACCGTGCCGGACTGGTTCGCAGCCGAGGCATCCGCATCGCCTGTCGCCGCCACCACGCCTGCAACCGACACCACACCCGCGACCGACACCCGCCCGACCACAATCAGCGAATCGTTGGGGGCCGAACCGGTCATCGACTCTGTCGACAAACCTCCGACCGTTGCCAGTCGATTGAATCCGGCACCAAAGTCCAACGAACCAACGCTCGGTGCGGTCACACCAGATTCGCCTCCGGTGGTCTACGTGCTGGGAGACTCCACAGCCTTCGCGGCCCTCGATGGTCTTCGGGCGTGGAGCGAGACCAGCCACGATGCCGTGGTGATCGCCGGCGCTCAAATCGCATGCAACGTGCTCATGGACCCGATCACCGGCATGTACCAAACCCGAAACCCCAGCGGAGAACTGGGTACGCAGGCGCCATACGGCGACACCCCGTGCCGGAAGTCGCTTCCCCAACTAGTGGAAGAAGCCGGAGGGATCACCCCGGACGAGTTGTTGATCATCGACTGGGGAGTTCTGCTCGCGCCGGTCGTCAACCCCTACGATCCCACCAACCCCGACGTCGACCTCGTGCTCACCCAACCCTTCACAAGGTTGCTGTATCGCTCCGTCTACCTGACCCGAATCCGCGAAGCCCGTTCATATGGGGCAGCCACGTTGCTGGTCACCGCCCCGCTACCGCCGGTGTGGAGCGAACTCCACCCTGACACCGATCCGGCCATCGGCGCGGCTTGGGCCGAGAGCTACAACGGCATCCTGAAGGACCTGGCGTCGGAGAATCCCGACGTCTTCGTCATACCGGCGGCCGAGGCCTTCGCCGCTGACCCCGACCGATACACACGCGCGGATGGCCTTCATCTGGCGGCAGGCCCGTCGAATCTGGCATTCACCACCGACTGGCTGGCCAAGCCCATCCTCGATCACGGCTGAGAGGGTCACCGCCATCTAGCCTGCGACGATGCGCGACGACGGCTTGTTGGCCGGCCCACTCGACATCAACGGACCCCGCCGACAGGCCCCCGTGTATCCAGTGATCGAGGCACGACGGGGAGTAATGCTCCAGCACCGCGACACCGGCCAAGTCGGTGTTCTGGTGGACTTCAGCCCGCCGCGTCTCACGTTGCGCGACGCCGAGGGCCGCAACCATGTCCTCCGCTACGACGCTGGAGGAGTTCGTGCAAATGTCGATGGGACGACTGTGGCAGTCTCACTCAGGCCGCCCTCCCCGGCGGCACGGCCCGCGGTGATCACAGCCTCCGGCTCTCTGGATGCCGGCGAGGTACCGGCCCGAATGGCACGAGCCAGCCGCATATGGGTGGAGGGGATACACGACGCCGAATTGGTGGAGAAGATCTGGGGCGACGACCTGAGAGCGGAGGGAGTCGTCGTCCAGCCCCTTGATGGCGCAGACGACCTGGCCGAGCGGGTTCGAGAATTCCGGCCCGGTCCGCGCCGCAGATTGGGAGTTCTTCTCGACCATCTGATTGATGGCACCAAGGAGACCCGCATTGCTTCGGCCGCATCCGACCCCAATGTCTTGATCACCGGTCATCCATACGTCGACATCTGGCAGGCAGTGAAGCCGTCCGTGATCGGGATGGAGCGGTGGCCCGACATCCCGATTGGCCAGCCATGGAAACAGGGCATCCTCGACGAACTGCAGTATCGGGACTCAACCGGTCAGTTCTGGAAAATGTTGCTCGCGAGGGTGCAGAGCTGGACCGATCTGGAAACGCCACTTCTCGGCGCCGTCGAGCAGTTGATCGATTTCGTGGCGCCGCCGGATAGCTGATCGCGGCAGCCCTCGGATTTCAGCGTGTAAGCCCCGTGAACAGAACTGCCACACGCTCATCAGATCCAGGGATCTGCCCGCGCGACAGCAGCGACAGCAAGCCGGCGAATCCGGATGCCCCGGTTGCGCTCACATCAATGTCGGTGTGTTCGTGGGCCAGGTCGTGAGCGCGGTGGAATTCGTCCTCGCTCGCAACGACCGGCCAACCGCCGGTGGCGAGTGTCGCCTCGAGAATCGGCAGCCAGTCGTAGGTGATGTCGTCGAGAATTCCGTCGGCAAATGAGACGGGCTCGTCTTCCCACGGCCACATGTACTTGTCTTGGTCGGCCGAGACTTTGGCCATGACTGCTCTCAAGGAAGGTCCATCGATACGGCCCAGCTCGGACGCGGCGCCAGCTCTGTCCTCCAACGGAGCAGGCCTTTCGAGCATGTCTGACACCACAAGATCCCAAGCTCGCGCGAACGGGTGATTCCCCACCGGCTGAACGGGGTGGATGACCGGCATCGAATCAAGTCGGCCTCGGCCAACGTCGTCGGCCAAAGCGAGCACGGTGGACGACGCCAAAGCTCCGCCGCCAACCTGCACGAAGAGACGTTCGAGGTGTGTGGAATCGGATTCGTCATTCGCGATCAACGCATCGACCAACTCCCAGCCGAGCGTGCGACCACCATCGATCGTGGAAGGCGTGTCGGTGCCCTGGCACGAGAAGGCGATCCCCCCATTGGCCACGGCAGCCACCATGGCATGGTGGGTGGGGTCGCCGGCAACCGAAGGATCTCGCTCGCAGCGCACGACATTTCCACCCAGCGACACGATTTTGTCGACGACGGCCGCCTCGGCCCAGGTTGGGACGAATACGTCAATCGGATGGTCGAGAGCGCGCGCCACCACCGTGGCGCCCAGTGCGGCATTCCCGCAGCTGGCAATGGCGAACCTTCCTTCATCGACGGTGCCGATTGCTTCATCCACCATTCTCTGTAGGGCAACACCAAAGAGGTGACGGCCCTTGTGGGAACCGGACACATTTCCCGTCTCGTCCTTCACCCATAGCTGTGAACCAAGGTCGATACTGGACTGCAACCTCGTCTGAACGGCGCTGGGGGTGGGCTCGAAACCGTGACCATCAACTTCGGCCACCGCCGCGTCGAGCCGCCGAATCATCGCAACAACTTCTGAGGGATCGAGGCCGGCTTCAAGCGCCGACCGGTACGAATCGAGCCGATCGGCGTGAATCTCGAATGTGGATGGCGTGGCTGTCACGGGAACCGCTCAGTCGTCGTCGCGAGTGCCGGTTCGGCCGTTGAACTCTCGAATCTGCTCATCCCAGTCGGAGACGAAATGGTGCATTCCCTTCCAGAATCCCTGGTCGGCTCGCGCCGTGAAGTCAGCGAAGCCGGTCCCCTGCTGCTCAACCCAGGTGAAGTAGCCGAGGTTGAATATCCGTCGGCGCTCGGCTTGGGTGAGCTCAAGATGCTTGGCGGTATCGCCCGACGCCAACTCGCGGCCAAAGTCGGCGGCTGCCGCGACCGCGTCATAACCATCGGGATGATTGGCGGCCAAATACTCGGCACGTTCGGCGTTGTACATTTCCGCACCATCGGTGGCCACCGACACGATCACATCGTCTCGGCCAAGGTCGTGTTCCTTGGCGATCTTGATCGCGGCAAGGGCGTTGCAACTCGATGAGTAGCCCATGTCGTGAAGAGACTCGACCAATTCCGGCGACAACCCCACATTGTCGACCAAGTACGACTTGCCGGCCGGCGAATTGAACAGAGCGTCGAGGGCGTCGGTTGAGCGATCGCTGACCGCAACCACGTCATCGGAGTTCATCACGTTGTGGATCAGGGGCACGTGCTTGTCGCCGATTCCCTGAATGTTGTGATCACCGAAGCCGTTCTCGAGAAGGGTGGGGCATTCGAGTGCCTCGGCCACCACGATGCGGGCACCATGATTGTCCTTGAGATAGTCACCGGCAGCCAAGGTGCCACCGGATCCGGATGCCGAAACGTAGGCGGCCAGACGAGCATTGGGATCGTTGCGAGTTGCGTCGGCAAACACCGTCTCGAGGGCGGGGCCAGTGACCGAGAAATGCCCCAGGTAGTTGGCGAACTCCGAGAATTGGTTGAGGATCTCGATCTCGGGGTCCTTGTCGAGCTCGTTGCAAGTGTCGTAGATCTCCTTGACATTGCTTTCCGTGCCCGGCGTGCGAATGATGTCGTTGGCCGGATCGAGGGTCCACTTCTCGAGCCAGTCGAACCTTGCCTTGCTCATTCCTTCGGGGAGAACTGCCACTCCACGACACTGCATGATCCGGCTGATGGCGATGCCGCCACGGGCGTAGTTGCCGGTGGAAGGCCACACAGCCCGGTTGACCGTGGGGTCGAAGCGGCCCGTTATGAGCCTTGGCACCAGGCACGCGTATGCGGCCAGCACCTTGTGCGCGGTGATCATCGGGAATCGATTGCCGAAGGCCAACAGAATGCGGGCTTCCACGCCCGTTAGTTCGCTGGGCAACTCGACGTAGTCGGGCACGGCGTGGGGACCGCTGCCGTCGAGCTTGCCGAACCAATGGACGCGGAACAGATTGCGCGCATCGGGCTCGTTTCGATCGAGCCCGGAGAGGGCCGCTATGCGGGCCGCCGGGATGGTCGACGGATCGGCCAGTTCCGAGAACGTGGGCAGCGCTATCTGACGCTCCCTGAAACGCTCGACTGTGCGCTCATACACGCCCTGGTCTGCTATGTCGGTGGTGAGCCCCAACGATTCGTGGGACTTGGCGAAGGCTGATTGATCTGTCACCGAGTCAGTATCGCCGCCGCGAAGCCGGTTGGCTCAATGCAGCCGCCATTTACCTCGATCATCAACCCCTAGCACCAAGCATCCTCGACGCGGGACTCGTTGCATCCGGGTCGGGCCGGGATCAGACGACCGGCTCGATCGGGTTGATGGCGGTGAGCTCGAACATGTCGAGTTGCTCGATCCACCATGAGGCCGGAACCATGTTCTTGCCCGGCAAATCAGCCAGCGCGACATCAACCAGCTCTACGACGTCGGTTCTTGCTTCAGCTTCGATCCGCAGATCGAGCAACGCGTCGACCACGCGCGAACGACTGCACACTTCTCCGTCGATGTCGTCACGCATCTGGTGGATCGTGGATTCGAGATCTCTCATATCAGTTACAACGCCCCCGGGCGGGTGGGTGTTCCAATAGAACAGGTGGCTTCGGTCATATTCAGAATCGGTCGGGATGGGGCCTCGCATGAGGCCTTTGCCCGTAATTGGACCACGGTACATCGTTGGACGTGCAATCGGGTCAGATACTTCAGTCGGCGATGACCGGCCGTCCCTCGGACGCGTGGATCGACGACTGGGTGCGAGCGACCATGCCCCGCTCGTCGAACATGGCAGCGCTCGATTGGCCGATGCCGTCGGTTTCGATGCGTGTGTCGCCGTCGAGTCCGATCCACTCCGAAGTCGGCAACCGCAGCAGATGCATCGAAATGTCGGCGTTGATCGTGCGAAAGCGATCAAAGGGAAGGAACCCCGCGATGCCACTACCCATGTCCGCCGCCACGGCCAGGCGCTGGAACGGCGATGGGTCCTCCCCCGCTGCCACACGACAGCGAAGTCTGATCCAGACCGATGAGGGTGCACCTCCGGCCATTTCACCTCGGGTGCGGACATAGTCCATCGCGTTCCAGAATCCCGGGAATGAGAATCCGCCCATGGCCGCCATCGGCATCTCCTCGGTTGGGGGGAGAGGCAGATCGAGCGGAACCCTGGATTCGGGGGGAAATTCGAGTTCGGCGCCGCAGCGAATCATGAGCGAATTGGCACGAGCGACCACCCGATCGTCACTGAGCAGGCGGGCATCGATCACGGCGATTTGCTTGCCCATCTTGACAACCTCGATCACCTGCCTCATCGGTGTGAGTGGCACACGACTGAGAAGATCGACCGTGAACCTCGCGGGGCGCATCGGCACCAGCGTCTCCACGGACTCGACCGCCCGGGCCAGCACCGACGCGACCGCGCTTCCGTGCTGAGCCCCCGCATCCCACGGCCCCCCGCAGAATTCGGTCGGTCTGACCATGTCACCATCGATCTCAACGAGGTAATCGTGGGGTTGCGCCTTGGAGGCATCCGGGGGACGCTCCGGTATCAGCCCACGCGGAGCGGGAATCAGGTTGGCTGCATTTGTGTTATTTGAGTTCAAGGCGCCGGTCTCCTTCGGCGCAGAACCGTACCGGAGTAGGTTCCGATCATGACCACTGCATTTGTTCTGTCAGGTGGCAACAACCTCGGCGCGGTGCAAGTTGGAATGCTCAGGGCATTGGCCGAGCACGGCGAACACCCCGACATGATCGTGGGCGCCTCCGTGGGTGCTGTGAACGGGGGTTGGTTGGCTGCTGGTTGCGATGTCAGTGCCATCGACCGGCTGGCGATCACATGGGAATCGATGTCGCGCAAAGACATCTTCCCGCTTTCGCCGGTTGGCGGATTCCTGGGCTTCATCGGCCAACGCGACCATCTGGTGTCCAACAGGAATCTCCGCAAACTGCTGGAACGCAACCTGCAGTTCGAAAATCTGGAAGACGCTCCGATTCCTCTCACCGTGATCTCGACCGACGTTCTCACCGGTCGCGAGAACGCCATCTCAACCGGAAACGCCACGCAGGCAATCCTGGCCAGCGCCGCGATCCCTGGGGTCTTCCCTGCGGTCGACATTGAGGGTCGCCCACAAATCGACGGCGGAGTCGTGAACGACACGCCGGTCAGCCACGCCATCAAGGCCGGAGCCGACGTGGTGTGGGCGCTGCCGACCGGTTTCTCGTGTTCAGCCGGAGAGGCCCCAAGCAGCGCCTTGGCCATGACCCTTCACGCCATCGGAATCATGGCGTCTCAAAGGCTGGTGATCGAGATCGAGCGCTACCGCGAATCCGTCGATTTGCGGATCGTTCCGCCGCCGTGTCCCCTCGAAATATCGCCGATCGACTTCTCCCAGGCACCTCGGCTCATCGAGGCCGGCTACTCCACAACAATGACTTGGCTCGACATGAATCGTCCCAACGTCAATGCCGAGGTCAGTCTCCAGAACTGAACCTTCAGTTCTTCGCGTCGGACGGAACCGCCGTATTGGCCAATGCCACCGCAATCTCCGTCGCCACCACGGCGTTGTTCTCCGCGAGCGCCAGATTGGCCGGCACGCTCAATCCGTCCGTTGCGGCGGCTATCGCACCCAACACGACTGGGGTGACCGCCGGGCCCGTCAGACCCAGTCGCGACACCTCGTCGAGCGCAGCATCCAGTGCCTCGTCCATTAGAGCTGTGTCAAGTTCCGCCTCGGCCGGTATTGGGTTCGCCACGAGAATCCCACCGGGGTGACCGAGTTCCAAAGCTCCTCTGAACATTCGTGCCACTGTCGATGCTTCATCGGCCCTGCAGTTGAGCGACAAGCCGGAGTCGCGTGTGTAGAAAGCCGGGAAACGATCGGTTTTCCAACCCACCACCGGTACTCCCACCGTCTCGAGATACTCGAGCGTGCGAGCGAGATCCAGAAACGCCTTCACCCCCGCCGAAACGGTGACCACCCGATGACGGGACAACGCGACCAAATCGTGGCTGACATCCCCGCTGATCTCCGCGCCACGATGCACTCCGCCGGTACCGCCGGTGGAGAACACCTCGATCCCGGCCCGAGCGGCGAGCGTGACCGACGCCGACACAGTGGTGACACCGGCAGCCAAATTGGTTCCAACGGCGGATGGCAGATCTCGCGCGGCAACCTTCGTTACGGCTCCCAACACCAGATCAACATCGCTATCCGACACTCCAACCGTTGCCTCGCCGGCAATCACGGCGGTGAGCGCCGGAACTCCACCACCGGATCTAACGGCCGCAACACAACGATCCAGGCACTCGCGATTTGAGGGCGACGGCAGGCCGAGGCTGCTGAAAATCGTCGACTCGAGCGCCACCACCGGCCGGCCTTCGAAGAGGGCTTCGGCCACCTCATCGGAAACCTTCAAACATCCAACTGTCATGCTCGAAGGCTACGTCTCCCCTCGGCCCAGTCCGAAAGATGATCGTAAATACTCGGCCTCAGGGCGCTGAAATCGTCTCCGAGGGTGTATCAATTCGCTCGTGATTGATGCATTCAAGTCCTCATGGGAAGAACTCACTGCGCCTGGCTCACCTTTTGCATGGTCGATGCAAGAGGTGCGAGGCATGCAAATGCGCGTGTTCGACACGGCACCTCCGCACATGCGGGTGCTGTGGGAGATGTCGGCTGCGCATGGCGAAAACCCCTACATCGTCTTCGAGGACGAGACATACACCTACAACGAGATTCACGCACAGGTTCGTTCACTGGCCCACTACCTCCGAACTGAGATCGGAGTTGTCGAGGGAGACAGGGTGGCTGTGGCGATGCGCAACTACCCGGAGTGGATAACCAGCTACTGGGCGATCATCTCTCTCGGGGCGGCGATCGTCGGAATGAATGCGTGGTGGACCGGAGCCGAGATGATGTACGGGCTGCAAGATTCCCGACCCAAGGTGCTCATAGCCGACGACGAACGACTCGAGCGGGCGATTCCCGAACTCGATGCGATCCGCGAGGGCGGATCCCTGAAAGTCATTTCCGTGCGGTCTGATCGTGAGCTGCCTGACGATGCTGTGAAGTGGTCCGACATCGTCAAGCCCGAAGATGCGCCCGCCACCTTGCCTGAGGCGGAGATACACCCCGATGATGACGCCTGCATCTTCTACACGTCCGGCACCACTGGATTTCCGAAGGGAGCCCAGCTCACCCATCGCGGATCCATCCACAACATCCTCCACCTCGCTTTCGCCAACTCGCTCGCCGCGGTCGGCACCGCAAAGATGGACGCCGCGAGTGGGACCGAGACCGAACAAGCAGTCGACGCCCCGCCCGCGGTCATGGTGCCAACACCGCTGTTCCACGTGACCGCCTGCAACTGTGTGCTCCACCCGGTCACCGCCGTGGGCGCCAAGATCATCTTGATGCACAAGTGGAATGCCGAACGTGCCCTCGAGTTGATCGAGCGTGAACGAGCCACCGGCTTCACCGGTGTGCCCACCATGGCCCGTGAATTGCTCATGCACCCAAATTGGGAGTCGACCGACACGTCAACCATGGCCACACTCGGAGGCGGAGGTGCCGCCTTGCAACCCGATCTCGTGGAGAAGATCGACAGCGCCAAGGGCGCCGTGAAACCAACCACCGGTTACGGCCTCACCGAAACCCACGGCGTCACAACAGCAGTTGGACATGCATTCTTCACCGCCCGACCTGATTCGGCCGGGCCGATACTTCCCACATTCGAGAGCAAGGTCGTCGACGACGACTACAACGAGCTGGCCCCCGGCTCGATCGGCCAGTTGTGTGTGAAGGGCCCAGCCGTGATCAAGGGCTATCTCAACCGCCCTGAAGACACCGCCGACGCGATTCGGGATGGATGGTTCAACACCGGAGACATTGCACGCATAGACAATGAAGGGTTCGTCTACATCGTCGACCGAGCCAAGGACATGGTGCTGAGGGGCGGAGAGAACATCTTTTGCACCGAGGTCGAGACCGCCATCTACAAGCATCCGGATGTGGCCGAGGCCGCAGTATTTGGAATGCCCGATGAACGTTTGGGCGAGGAAGTCGCCGCTGCCATCGTGTTGATCGATGGAGGAACTCTCGATGAGGTCTCCCTGTCGGCTCACCTCGAGCCGTTGCTGGCCAAGTTCAAACACCCCAAGTCGGTGTGGTTCCTCGACGAGCAGTTGCCTCGCAACGCCAACGGCAAGTTCGTCAAGCGCGAGCTCAAGGAACGTTTGTTGTCGTCTGAGTGACGAAAACCACCTGACCTGTTCGCGTCCAACCAGTAGCGTCACCTGACCGACTGCAACCAGTGTGGTTCAGGTCGGACCGTGTCATGTCAGAACCTTCGATCATCCGCCGGGGATTCCGGCTCGTTGCCGGCTACGTCCGGGCGCATCCGGCCAGCTTCGCCGTTGCCGTCACCGGCTCTGTCATTTACGCGGCTGGAACCGTCTTGTCGACTGTTGCCCTTGGCTACGCCACCAACGAAACCATCATTCCCGCATTTGAAGGCGGCGACTCCAACCCCTGGGCAGCCATCGTCGGTCTCATGGGCGTGGCCATCTTGAGAACAGGCGGAGTTGTGGTGCGCCGCTACTACGCCGGACTCACGGCCGCGCACACAAAGGCCGACCTGCAGCGCGGCATGGCCGATCGAATTCTGTCGATGCCCCTGGATCGCGTGAGGTCACGTCCCCACGGTCAACTGCTGAGCCACATCGACGCCGACGCTGAATCGGCGATCGATGCCATTCACCCCTTGCCCTTCTCCATCGGCGTGATCAGCATGCTGATTTTCGGCACCATCAGCTTGGCTCTGCTCGACGTGCCGCTCCTTTTGGTGACGCTCGCCTTGCTTCCCGTCATCGCGGTCATGAGCTGGCTCAATGCCACGATCATCCAGAACCCAGCCGCGATCGAACGCCAGGCCAACAACGCCGTTACGGCCGCCGCGTCCGAAATCATCGAAGGCGTGCAGGTCGTGAAGACGCTCGGCCGAGAGGACGCAGAGACTGCATTGTTCGCCGAGAAGGTCGATCAACTCAGGCGGGCTCGTGTTCGACTCGGCATGCGAAAAACCGCCTTCGCCGTGTCTTTCTCAGCGGTCCCCCAACTCACCACAATTCTGATCCTTGCCGTCGGTGCGATGCGAGTGGGCGATGGACAATTGGATGCGGGAGGTCTGGTCCAAGCCGTCTCACTGTTCAGCGTCCTGGCATTTCCGCTGCAGGTGATCGGGTTTTTCCTGTTCGACCTCCCGCCATCGGTTGTGGGACACGACCGGGTGAGCCTCGTCATGTCCGAGCCAGACGACCCGCTTCTGCTCACCGCCGGGGGATCACAGTTACCAAATGGACCGTTGTCGGCCCGACTGGATTCCGTTTGTGTCGGCGACGACGAACGAAGTCGTCTCAAGAGCGCCAATTTGGAGATTGTCGGAGGTGAGACGTTGGCGGTGGTCGGCCCCACCGCGGGAGGCAAGTCCACCGTTCTGGAAGTGCTTGCTCGGCTTCGACCGTGCAACGACGGAGCTGTATTGGTTGAGGCCACTCCGGTCCTCCAAATCGACGACACGTCGCTGCGGTCCAAGCTCACACTCGCCACGCAAACCGCCTCACTGTTCCACGGCAGCGTGCTCGACAACGTCCGGTTCTCGAGGCAGATCAGCGATGAGGCCGTCGTTGACGCGCTCCTGATGGCCGGCGCCGACGACCTCCAGACCGAGCTTGTGGACGGTTTCGAGACGGTGATCGGTGAACGCGGCGTCACGCTCTCAGGTGGGCAGCGCCAGAGAGTTGCTTTGGCTCGAGCACTGGCAGGCACGCCGGGCATGGTCCTGCTCGACGATGCGACGTCGGCAGTGGACCCGGCGCTCGAAGAGCAGATCATCAAACGACTGTCCGACCTGCCCATGACCGTCGTGATGGTCACCCACAGGGTTGCGGCAATGATCGCGGCCGACAGAGTTGCACTGGTCGCCGGAGGTCGGGTCGTCGAGGTCGCCGATCACAAATCGTTGCTCCGGAACCCGACCTACCGAGGACTCGTCGACGCGTACCTTGCATCGGAGGTGCTGGGATGACTGCGCAACAGTCGCCCCCGCGCGAGCAGACCACGTTCGACATCATTCGTCGCGGATTCGAAATCAGCCCGGGGTTCAAGCGGGCCGCCATCCTTTTCGCAATCGTGGGGGTGTTCGAGGCTGCAGGCCGAGTGACCGTGCCCGTTCTTTTCCAGCTGATCATCGATCGAGGACTTCTCGATCCCAGCGGAATCTCGAGTCAGACTCTCACCCGGCTGCTCGCCATCACAGTCGGTGTGATTCTGGTGGTTACGGTCGCGGCGTTGCTCGCAGAGCTGTCCGTGCTGCAGGTGGCCGAGAAGGCCTTGGCGTTGCTGCGGATCAAGGTCCTGCGGAGAGCGATAGATCTCTCTCTGGCCGAACACGCCGACGAGCGCCGTGGTGATCTCGTGTCCCGGGCCACGGGCGACATAGACACCGTGGCGCGGTTTCTCGACTGGGGCGCCTATTCATGGATCGTCGACTCCTCGGTGGCAATCGGTGCCTTGCTGGCGATGTACGTCTATTCATGGCAGCTGGCCCTGGTGGTCACATTCAGCTTTGCCGCCATGCTCCCGATTCTCAGAGTCATTCAGGACCGACAGCGACGGGGTTATTCGCTGGTTCGTGATCGAACCGGCCGGCTCCTGGGTGAGGTGTCCGAGACAATTGGCGGTGCCGAAGTTGTCCGTGCGCTGGGACACGGTGATGTTTCATTTGCCAAGCTCAACGCCGCCATCAACGACCAATTCGAAGCTCAAGTGGACGTCAATCGATATTCAGCGGTCCTCTTCACCGTTTCCGACATTTTTGGAACACTTGCTCTGTCTGCCGTCGTCTTGGTGGTGTCGTTCTGGGGCCCCGATTGGGGGCTCGAGACCGGCACCGTCGTCGCGTTCCTCTTCCTCGTGCAGCTCGTGATCGGCCCGGTGTCGGAGCTGACCGAAGTGATCGACCAGACATCCCTGGCCCTCGCCGGGTGGAGAAGATCGATGGACCTCGTCGATCGCCCCGACGCCCTGCCCGAGCCACCTCATGAACGAACGGAGTCGATTCCACCGGGCGCACTTGCCATCGATGTCGAGAATCTGACGTTTGCCTACGACGACCATGTGGTACTCGACCGCGTCAACCTTCACATTCCGGCAGGCACCTCGGTTGCTGTCGTTGGGGCCACCGGTTCCGGAAAGACGACATTCGTGAGACTGTTGTGCCGCTTGGCTGACCCCAACGAGGGAAGCGTCAAGTTGGGCGGTGCCGATCTTCGCAACGTTGCGGCCCCCGAACGTCGGGGCCGGGTGCGAATGGTTCCCCAGGACGGCTTCCTTTTCGCCACCACTGTCCACGACAACATCATGCGTGGACGCGATGACGCGACAGACGCCGACATCGACCAGGCCATCGATCGTCTGGGATTGCGAACCTGGATCGACAAACTTCCGTCAGGTCTCGACACGATGCTCGGCCCGGGCGGCGAGGGGCTGTCCGTCGGCGAACGCCAACTCGTGGCTCTCATCCGCGCCCAGCTAGCAGATCCCGGCTTGCTGGTACTCGACGAGGCGACATCGTCGCTCGACCCCGTCACCGAACGAGCCATGTCCGACGCGCTCGACCTGATCAGTCGGGAACGAACGACGGTGAGCGTTGCCCACAGGCTCTCCACCGCCGAACGAGCCGATCAGATCGTCGTATTCGACCGAGGCCGGGTGGTCGAGAGCGGCTCACACGATGAACTGATTGCACAGGGTGGCCGCTATGCCGGGCTTCACCGGGCGTGGCAACGGGGAACCGGTTCCGACAGCTAGCGGTCGACCATGAACGGAAAGTCGCGACGTGTGGATGCCACGAAGTCGGGGTCGATCTCCGCGAATACCGTCTCTTCCACGCCCAATGCCGCGGAGTTCTCGTTGCCCATCGGATCGATGACGCGGGTGTCGCCGGTGTAGCTGAGCCTGCCGGCATCACCCACACGGTTCACGCCGATCACATAGGCCTGATTCTCGATCGCCCTGCCGCGAAGCAACGAGATCCAGTGCCATCTCCGTGCGTCAGGCCAATTGGCAGGCACGACGAAACAGTCCGTGTTGGCCGCTGCGGTCCAAAACAGATCAGCAAACCTCAGGTCGTAACAGATGAGCGGCGTGATCCTGACTCCGTCGATCTCAACCGTGACCACGCGCGTGCCGGCTGCATAATGCTCGTGTTCTCCGGCCATCGAAAACGGATGAATCTTGTCGTAGACGTGAGTGATGCCACCGGGCCCGGCAAGGACAAACCTGTTGAGTGGCAGACCTCCGGACGCCTGCTTGATCGGCACTGAGCCTGCGATCCAGATGCCGTGGCGATCGGCCTGCTGGAGCATGAACGTGGTGGTGGGGCCGTCGGATGGCTCGGCGATCCGATCTGACTTCATCGAGAAACCCGTGGACCACATCTCGGATACGACGGCCAATCTCGCACCCTGATTCGCGGCGTCGGCCAATCGAGGAGCCATACGCACGAAGTTGGCCTTTGGGTCCTCCCAGACGATGTCGTGTTGAATGGCTGCTGCCTTGATCATCATCGCCCTCCGGTGTTCAGTGTGGCGAGCCTGCGACCGGCCTCGTCGAGCACTTCGTCTTTTTTGCAGAACGCGAATCGGACCAGATGACGGCCGGCCTCGACATCGTCGTAGAAAACTTGGGTTGGCACGGCGACCACACCACACCGCTCGGGCAATGCCAGACAGAAATCGATGCCGTCCACTCCCCCAACGGAACGGATGTCGACGGTGACGAAATATGTGCCGTCGGGAACGATCACTTCGAATCCCGCATCTGTCAACCATCCGCACAACCGGTCACGCTTTGATCTCATCGTTTTGGTGTATTCATCGAAGAAGCTGTCGGGCAGATCGAGCCCGACCGCTACCCCATATTGGAACGGACCGCCGTTGACGTAGGTGAGGAATTGTTTCGACGTTCTCACCGCGGTGATCAGGTCCGCGGGGCCGCATGCCCAGCCGATTTTCCATCCGGTGAAGGAAAAAATCTTTCCGGCCGACGAGATGGTGACTGTGCGCTCGGACATGCCGGGCAAGGTGGCGATCGGTATGTGATCGACGTCATAGACGAGATGCTCGTAGACCTCGTCGGCCACGACGAGGACGTCGTGGCGAATGCACAGTCTTGCGATCGTCTCGAGTTCAGCCTGGCTGAACACCTTGCCGGTCGGATTGTGCGGGCTGTTGAGGAGTAGGAGTCTCGTGGCTGGAGTGAACGCGGCGGCCAGGTCGGCCGGATCAAATGAGTAATCGGGAGCATTCAGCGTGACCACCCTGCGGCGCGCTCCAGCCATCGCGATACTGGCCGCATAGGAGTCGTAATAGGGCTCAAAGGTGACCACCTCGTCGCCCGAACGGCAGAGACTCAAAAGGGACGCGGCTATGGCCTCCGTGGCGCCCGCCGTCACCAGAACTTCCGTGTCGGCGTCAAATTTCTGGCCGCGGAACCTCATGCGATGGCGGGCGATGGCTTCGCGTAACGGTTGGATTCCCGGACCCGGTGGATATTGATTGCGCCCACTTCGAATGGCATCGATTGCCGCTTCGGAAACTTCGGACGGCCCATCGGTATCGGGGAAACCCTGCCCGAGATTGACTGCACCGGTCCGCGCCGCCAAGGCACTCATCTCAGCGAAGATGGTGGTGCCGAACTCGGCAAGATTCGGATTGAGAAAGCGATTGGGATGTGCCCTGGCTGCCACAGCGGCAGATCCTACGACTCGTGGACGGCCGGCACCGGGTCACACTTCCCTAACATTTCTCTCATCGATTTGGAATGTCTGTCTCGGGAAGTTCTTACCTTCGACGGCGATTGTGTTCCCCAGAGAGGCGAACAACTCCCCCAAAACCAACAACCTCTCGAGGAGACATCCAAATGAAGAAACCACTGGCAGCCACACTGATTGCGGCCACCACCCTCGGCAGCGTCGCTGCCGGCGCGACGGTCTTCGGACCCGGACTGGCGGGCGCACAGGACACCACCGATCAGGCACCATCCGCCGCTCCGGATTTCCAGCGCGCCGACCCGTCGACTCACATCACCGAGGCGCTTCAGCCTCTCGTTGATGATGGGACACTCACCGATTCGCAGGTTCAGGCAGTCATCGACGCTCTCGAGGCGGCACGACCCGCCAAAGGCGACCACAACGGTGGCCCGGGCCGACCCAACCTTGACAACCTCGCATCAGTGCTCGGCACCGACGCCGACACTCTTGGTCAGGAACTTCGTGACGGCCAGTCGCTCGCCGACATTGCCGCTGCCAACGGAGTCGACACCCAGGACGTGGTCGATGCCATCGTCAGCCAGATGGAAGAGCGCATTCAACAGGGTGTCGACAATGGCAAACTCGACCAGGACAAGGCCGATGAGATGCTGGCCAACGCTGAGGATCACGCCAACGAAATCGTCGACGGCACCGCTCGCCCAGGTGGCCCACGCGGGCACCGCGGCCCCGGCAACGGCGGTCCCGGATTCGGTGGTCCCGGTAGCGGTGGTCCCGGATTCGACGGCGGCGCTGACGCCTGATCCGCTCAGCTGATCTCTCAAAGAGAGGCTCCTGATTTCGGGGGCTTGGGCCACGAAACGCGTGGCTCAAGCTCCCGAATCTTTGCGTTTTGAGGAGATCGGAACGATCCTCTCGCTTCAATCATCGAGCGTCGGAACGGTGAATCCGACCGCCGCTCCACCGAGTCGAGAATCACTCGCCTCCACAGTTCCTCCGTGGCTCTCAACGATTTGTCGCACGATGGAAAGCCCGAGACCGGAGCCGGGCATGGCCCGTGTCGACTCCACTCGGTGGAATCGGTCGAACACCTTTTCGTGCTCTCCGGCGGGGATCCCGGGACCGGAATCGTGAACGGTGATTCTGCCGCCGTCCAACTCCACGAGCACATCCGTGCCTTCAGGACTGAACTTGGCCGCGTTGTCGATCAGGTTTCTCACCGCGCGAGACAGGGCTTCCGGTCGACCCTCGACGACAGCTGGATTCAGCACCCGAACTTCGATCTTGCGTCGGGTGCGACGCTCGGTTCGTCTGACAACCGGCTCGACCAACTCAGCCAGTTGAATCAATTGGATCTCCTCATCGTCACGGAGGTCGGATGCCAGGTCGACCAGCTCCGATACCAATTCGGTGAGTTCACCAAGCTCGGCATCGATGTCCGCAACGACCGCTTCGTGTTGCTGTGCGCTCAGTTCACGTGCTCCCCCGAGCACATCAACGTTGGTTCTGATGCTGGTGAGCGGGGTCCGCAACTCATGGCTTGCATCCATCACCAGCCGACGTTGCTGACGACGCGAACCAGCCAACGCCTCGAGCATGCCGTTGAAGCTGTCGGCGAGCCGGCCAACTTCATCCCCACCGGCGTGATCAACCGGTTGCGCCAGATCACCGGTGTTGGCCACTCGTTCTGCCGCTTCGGTGAGTTGAGTAATCGGTCGCACCGTTCGTCTCGCGATGAACCACGCGGCAAAAGCCGCGGCGAGGGTCGCCAACAATCCGATCACGAAGATTCGAGTCTGCATGGTCGACAGCACCGAGTTCGTCTCATTCAGCGAACGAGCCATTTCCACAAAGTTCCCGCCTGCCGCCGGCACCAACACTGTTCGGAGCGATCCGGCAGCACCGCGTTCGGTGCTGATAACCGGTCCGGAAGCTGCGGCCAGCAGATCCGCCGGATCGGGTTGGGTTCCAAAGTCCGGACCGAGGGTGAGAACCACGTTTCCGTCCGAGTCGATGATTCGGGCCAGCACATCGAACGACACGATCCCGCCGAACGGGTCGTTTCGTCCGACCCCACCGCCGGGTTGGAATCGGCCCAGAGCCGGCCTTGTGAACCCACGAGGCTGACGCAGAACTTGTTGAGCCCTGGTCATCAGGTCGCGGTCGATCTGGCTGTAGAGCTCATCTCGGGTTGATCGATAAACCGACAGTCCCACGGCCGCCACGACGATCGCCACCACCACTGCCACCGCGATCGCGACCCTCGCCCGCAAGCTCATGACTCGTCGTCTCTCACCACGTAGCCCACCCCACGAACGGTGTGCAGAAGTCGGCTTTGCCCGCCCTCCTCGGTCTTCTTTCGTAGGTAGCCGACATAGACGTCGAGGGTTTTCGAGTCGTAATCGAGCTCACCACCCCAAACACGGTCGTAGAGAACTTCCCGGCTCAGCACGACTCCGGCGTTGACCATCAGCAATTCGAGAAGGTCGAATTCGGTGCGAGACAGATCCAACGGGCGAGAACCCCTGGTTGCCCGACGACCCGAGGTGTCGAGTTGCAGATCTCCAACCTTGAGGACGTCGGCGTCGCTTTCGGTCCCACTCCGCAAACGCGCCCTGATCCTCGCCAACAACTCTTCGAGTGCGAACGGCTTCACCAGGTAGTCATCAGCACCGGCATCGAGCCCGGCGACCCGATCGGGCACCTCATGACGGGCAGTGAGCATCAGCACCGGGGTGGTGTCCCCGGCTTGACGAATCCTTCTACAGACGGACAAGCCATCGGCATTGGGCATCGAAACATCGAGGATCAACATGTCGGCTGGAGCAGCTTGGTGAAGTTCGAGCGCCCGAGCACCGTCGCCGGCCGTTACGACGTCGTAACCCTCGAGTTGCAGGGCACGCTCGAGCGATTCCCTCACTCGTCGGTCGTCCTCGGCGATCAGGATCGTTGACACGGGGCTCCTTGGTCCGGGCCGGGCGCGCCACGCGGACGCACGCACGATAGCCCCAAACAGTGCCCGGCCAAGGTGAGAGCCAGGTGAGAACCCGGTTCGTCCAAGCGACTGCCGCGGGTAGGGTCACCGGGTGCGAATCTTGGTGACCAACGACGACGGAATCGACTCAGTTGGCCTTCACATACTCGCCCGGGCCATGCGCCCGATCGGCGAGGTGGTGATAGCCGCGCCCGACCGGGAATACTCCGGCTTCGGTGCCGCGCTCGGGTCATTCGCCGACATGAAACCCGAGGTCCACGAGGTGGACATCGAGGGCATCGACGAGTCGTATTCCGTCAACGGCGCTCCCGCTCTCTGCGCGATGTTCGGCCGTCTTGGACTGTTCGGCGACATCGACCTGGTCGTGTCGGGAATCAACCCCGGCGCCAACGTCGGGCGAAGCATCTACCACTCCGGCACCGTCGGCGCTGCTCTCACCGCGCGCAACGGAGGTATCAGTGCGGTGGCGGTCAGCCAGTCAGTCGAGGACTGGGGTGTGGAGGGCCAGGGCTGGGATGCGATGCTCGAGGCCCAGGAATGGCACAGTGCAGCCGATGTGGCAGCGGTCATGACCGCTCAAGTCGCCGCCAACCCAACAGACGATCCGGTACTTCTCAACATCAACGTGCCCAACTCACCAATTTCCAAGATCAAGGGTTGGCGCAGAACCAACGTCGGGATTCTCCCGCCCCGAACCGTCACGACGGCTGAGCTTCTGCCGAAGCCCGGCCACAAGGGCGCGTTCACGGTCGACATGGCCTGGGGCGATGCCGTCAAGGTTCCATCCGATACCGATGCCGGCGCGGTGATGGACGGGTTCGTCTCGATCACCTGGCTGGGTCGTATGGACGACACCTCGATCAGCAACCCGCAGTCCGGTGCAGCCGAATCTGCGCTCGACTCGCTTCTCGGCTGATCTCGTGCTCACCGCTTCGGGTCTGGCCAAGTCATATGGTCCGCGCCAACTTTTTCGCGATGTAACGATGGAGCTTTCGGCCGGACGGCGGATCGCGTTGGTCGGAGGCAACGGCACCGGCAAGACGACCCTCATCGAGATCCTGGTTGGAGAGTCCGAGCCCGACGAAGGCAAGATCACCAAACCCAAAGACATGAAGCTCGGGTACCTTCCCCAGGATCTGGTCGACACGGCCTCCGGAACGGTCCTCGAAGAGGTGATCGCGGGAGCTGGCGAGCTTGCTGATCTCGAGATCAGACTCCATGAACTCGAAGCACAGATGCACGACCCTCATGCGGATCAAGACGCTGTGTTGGCAGAGTACGGCGACGTCCAGGCGCACTTCTCGGCGATGGGCGGCTACGCCTTGGAGGCCGATGCCCGCAAGGTGTTGGCCGGACTTGGGTTTCGTGACACCGACGCCGACCGACCCGTAAGGGAGATGTCTGGCGGATGGCGTATGCGAGTGGCGCTGGCAAGACTGCTACTGGCCAAACCGGACGTGCTCATCCTTGACGAGCCCACCAACCATCTCGACGTCGACTCCGTTGCATGGCTCGAGCAGCACTTGGCCGATTGGCCGGCCGCCCTCCTTTTCGTGAGCCACGACCGCGATTTCATCGACACCGTTGCCGACCGCGTCGTGGAATTGGCCGAAGGAACCGCACTCGAATACGTGGGGGGATTCGCCGAATTCGTCGTTGCACGCGAGGAGAGGCTGCAACGCCTCGAGGCCGCGGCCGCCCGTCAGGCCCGCGAGGTGGCCAAGGTCGAACAATTCATCGACCGATTCCGATACAAAGCCACCAAGGCCCGGCAGGTACAGAGCCGTATCAAAACCCTGCAGAAGCTGGAATTGATCAAGCCCCCGGACCGCAAGCAACTGATCGCCAAGTTCGCGTTCCCCGAGCCACCTCGTTCATCGCGAGTGGTCGCCGAGTTTCACGATGCCACCGTTGGTTACGACGACATGCCCGTCGTGACCAACGTGTCACTCGCCGTGGAACGCGGCCAGACAGTTGCCCTGGTCGGCCCGAACGGGGCAGGCAAAACCACCTTGTTGAAGCTCATCCTCGGTCAGCTTGAACCATCGGTCGGATCAGCCGGACTCGGCGCCAACGTGAGCATCGCCACCTTCCATCAGCATCAAGCCGACGAGCTGCCCGGCGAGAAGACCGTCATCGAGGCATTCTCCGGAGGAATAGATCCCGGTAAGCGCAATCTCCGCACGGTTCTCGGATCGTTCGGATTCCCGGGCGATGCCGCCGACCGCCATATCCGCGACCTCTCGGGTGGAGAACGCACTCGACTGGCTCTGGCTCGAACGATGATCGAGCCGGTCAACCTGTTGGTGCTCGACGAGCCGACCAACCACCTCGATCTCCCAAGTTGCGACGTGCTCGAAGACGCGCTCACCGCCTACCCGGGCACCGTCTTGTTGGTCACCCACGACCGCCATCTCATCCGCAATGTCGCCGACGCGATAATCGACGTGCGCGACGGCCACGCCACCTGGCACACCGGTGTTCCCGACAACGTTCTCACCCCGGCCGATGCCAGTCGACTCAGTGCCAAACAGCGCGATGGTGGCCGGGTTGGTTCGAAACGGTCCACCGATCCTCGCGCTGAGCGCCGCCGCGAATCGGCCAAGACGAGGCAGGCCGGCAGCGACCTGCGCAAGCGAGTAAAGAAACTCGAGCGCGACAGCGAAATCGCAGAGGCTCAAGCCAACGAATTGGCCAACCAGTTGGCCGACCCGAAGATCTACGACCGGCCCGAAGAGGTCCACCGATTGGCGGCCGCTCACGACCGTGCCGTCAAGTTGGCCGATTCTCTGTTGGGCAAGTGGCAAGAGGCGGCAGAGGATTTGGAATCCACCGAAGGTTGAGTCCGAGGCCACCACGACCCCGGATCGGTCGTATTCTCCGGCCATGGCCCCAATCTGGACACCGTCATCCAAACGAATCGCCGATGCCAACCTGACTCACTTCGCCGATGCCATCGGGGTGGAGGGCTTCGAAGGCGTGCAGGATTGGTCGTTGACCCACCTCGGCGAATTCTGGGCCGCCGTCTGGGACCATCTCGGTGTGATCGGCGACCGAGGCGCTTCGCTGGTGGACCCGGCAAACGACATGCCCGCCACGCGATTCCTCCCCGATTCCCGACTCAATGTGGCGGAAAATCTTCTGGCGGGAGCGGGAGCACACAACGATTCGATTGCCATGATCTTTCGCGGCGAGAACCCCGGTGCGCGGCCGGGAATCTCTTCTCGCGAGCTCACCTGGGGCGAGCTGAGAAACATGGTGGGTCGACTCCAGGAGGCGCTGCGCAGGATCGGAATCGGCCAAGGTGACCATGTTGCTGCTTGGCTCCCGAACATCCCCGAGACCTACGCCATCATGCTGGCGACAGCCTCGATCGGCGCCGTGTTCACCTCGACATCACCCGACTTCGGGGTAGACGGTGTGATCGACCGCTTTGGCCAGATCTCACCCAAGGCCATATTCGGATGCGACGGTTATTCGTACGGAGGACGAACCCACGACAGGCTCGAACCGTTTGCCGAAGTCGTGGAGGGGCTCCCTTCGGTCGAGACCGTAGTGGTGGTTCCCTACATGGGAGCGGGCACCGCCGGCAATGTCCCGGGCGCGGTCACGATCGACGAATTCACCTCGGGTATTGCCGATCGCCGACCCGACTTCGTGCGCCTTCCGTTCGATCACCCTTGGTACGTTCTCTATTCGTCGGGCACCACCGGAAAGCCGAAATGCATCGTTCACCGAGCCGGCGGAGTACTGCTCAAACACCTTGTGGAACACCAACTTCATTGTGATGTGAAACCCGGCGACAACGTCTTCTACTTCACAACTGCCGGCTGGATGATGTGGAATTGGCTGGCATCAGCTTTGGCCTCGGGAGCCACGCTCGTGCTCTACGACGGTTCGCCGTTTCATCCCGACGGCAATCGGCTGTTCGACCTTGCCGACGAAACCGGAATCACCCTCTTCGGAACATCGGCCAAGTTCATCGAGTCGGTGGCCAAAGCCGGGCTGAGGCCCACAGACACGCACGACCTGTCCACAATCCGAACCATCACCTCGACCGGGTCGACGTTGGTGGCCGAGGGATTCGAGACCGTGTATGAATCGATCAAAGCCGACGTTCACCTCGCTTCGATCTCCGGAGGAACGGATCTGTGCGGCTGCCTGGTTGCGGGCGACCCGACATCTCCGGTTTGGGCCGGCGAGATTCAGAGGCCCGGTCTCGGAATGGCGATTGATGTCGTGGGGGCGGATGGTAAGTCGCTGCCCGCCGGCCAACGAGGCGAATTGGTGTGTCGCTCGCCGTTTCCATCCATGCCCCTGCGATTCGTTGATGATCCCGATGACAAGCGACTCCACGGTGCGTACTTCGACCGGTTCGCCGGAATGTGGCATCAGGGTGACTTTGCGCAGTGGACTGATCATGGCGGAGTCATGATTCTGGGCCGATCCGATGCCACGCTCAATCCCGGCGGAGTCAGAATTGGCACGGCCGAGATCTACCGCCAAGTCGACAAGGTTCCCGAGGTTCTCGAAGCCATCGTGATCGGCCAGAACTGGGGTGACGACACGCGGGTCGTGCTTTTCGTGGTGTTGCGCGACGGCCAGGAATTGACCGAAGAACTGACGGCCCGAATCAAGCAAACCGTGCGTGAGGGAGCTACGCCCCGCCACGTGCCGGCCGTCGTTGCCGCCGTGCCGGAGATTCCCCGAACGAGAAGCGGCAAGATCGTCGAGTTGGCAGTGCGCAACGTCGTGCACCATCAACCACTCGATAACACCGAGGCGCTGGCCAACCCCGAGGCACTCCGACACTACGCAGACCACCCGGCCTTGGGCTGAGTCTCAACACCGGCTTCCAGCTAGTTTTGGAATATGTCTTCCATAGAGGCCAACGGAATCACCATCGAGTACGAGACAAGGGGCGAAGGGCCACCCGTGTTGTTGGTGATGGGCCTCGGCGGTCAGCTCACCGATTGGCCGGTCGATGTCGTCGACGGTTTCGTGGAGCGCGGGTATCGCACGATCGTGTTCGACAATCGCGACATTGGTCTCAGCTCGGAGACTTCATGGGAGCCACCAAGCCGGAATGCACTCATCCGATCTCTCGTGAGTCGTCGGCCGCTGAAAGGGGTTGGCTACACCATCGACGACATGGCTGCCGACGCCGCCGGGTTGCTGGATGCGTTGGCAATCGACTCTGCTCATGTGGTGGGAGTATCGATGGGTGGGATGATCTCCCAGGCTCTCGCCATCAATCATCCATCGAAGGTGCTGTCGCTGTGCTCGATCATGTCGAATCCGGGCGACCGCAAACACGGTCTCATGAAGGGCTCGCTCATGTGGAAAGCCCGAAAGGCGATGGACGTCACCCGCGAGAACGCGGTCGACCAGGGCCTGGAGGTGTTCGAGCTGATATCGGGCCCTGAATTCGATCGGGACGAGGCCCGCAGGTTGATTGAACTGGGCCTCGAACGCAGCTACCGCGCCAAGGGCGCCAGCCGCCAAGCCGCAGCGATAGCCGGTAGCCCCGACCGTACGGCCGGCCTTGGGCGTGTCAGTGTCCCCACGTTGGTTGTGCACGGATTGCAGGATCCGCTGGTCAAGCCGAGTGGAGGAATGGCCACGAGTCTGGCCGTACCAGGGTCTCGTATGCTGACGTTTCCAAATATGGGACACGACCTCCCCGCATCGCGCACCCAGGAATTGCTCGACGAGATCATTGCCAACTTCTCACGCGCTTCAGTGGCGGTGGGCTGACGGGCGAAATCCCATGGCGGGCTGATCGAGTCGCCATCACACCATCGGTGGCGAAAACGACGAGACCGGCCCAGATGATGCAATAGCCCACGACCTGCCCGCCCGTCCAGCTTTCGTCGTAGACGAAGACGCCGACCAGGAATTGAAGCGTCGGTGCCAAGTATTGGAGAATTCCCAGCAAGGAAAGATTGATCTGGCGCGCCGCCGAAGCAAACATCACGAGCGGCACGGCGGTGAACACACCGGTTGCCATCAAGAACACGTCTCGAACCGGCACTGAGGCACCCAGAGATCCATCTCCCCCACTCGCTCTGAAGGTGATGGCCACCAAGGCCAAGGGAAGAAGGACCGCCATCTCAAGCGTGAGTCCGTCAAGCGGGCCGGTAGGGGCAGTCTTGCGAATGAGGCCGTAGAACCCGAACGTGCCGGCGAGCGCCAGCGATACCCACGGAAGGGTGCCAACGTCGATGGTGAGAACAGCCACACCGACCGTGGCCACGAACACGGCCAGCCACTGAGCGGGACGCAATCTCTCACCGAGAATTGCCACACCCAAGATCACGTTCACGAGCGGGAGGATGAAATAGCCGAGGCTGGTTTCGAGAATTCGGTCCGCTGACACAGCCCACACATAGACCAGCCAGTTCGCCCCGAGAAGAACGCCGGTGAGCACGGCCAGTCCCATTGCTTTTCGTTCCCGAGCCACGGCCAGCACCTTTCGGCGCGAGCCGCGCACCAGGTGGACTACCACCAGCACGCCAAATGTGGAGGCAATTCTGAAGATGATGACATCACCTGTGGGCACGTCATCAAGTTGCTTCCAAAAGATCGGACCGAGCCCCCAGATGAAATATGTGCCGATCGCCGCGGCAATCCCTTTTGGCATGGCGCGACCCTAACCACAGGACCTCGAATTGACTTGTGAATTTACGGGCCGTCAAGCTCTGTTGGTCAACCGGTGCAGCCTGCCGGAATCACATTGTCGAAACGATCGCGAGGAACGGCCATGAGCGACGAATGGCTCAAGAGTGCTTGCATGTTGTGCAGCGTCAACTGTGGCGTTGAGATCCGGCTCGACGGCCGTCGTATCCAACGGGTGCGAGGCGACAAATCCGATCCGGCATCAAAGGGTTACACGTGTGAGAAGGCACTGAGACTCGACCATTACCAGAACGGTCAGGACCGACTGACCGCTCCGCTGAGACGGCGTACCGACGGCACGTTCGAGGAAATCGACTGGGACACGGCGATATCGGAAGTTGCCGAACGTTTCGCTGCCATCAGAGACGCTCACGGCGGCGACAAGATCCTCTACTACGGAGGCGGTAGCCAAGGAAATCATTTGGGAGGTGGCTACGGCGCGGCCACCAGGCGAGCGATCGGATCCGAGTTCTCCTCCAACGCACTTGCCCAGGAAAAGACCGGCGAATTCTGGGTGGATGGCGAGATGTTCGGGTCGCTGAGCTGCCATACCTGCCCCGACATGGAGCACGCCGAATGCGGAGTGTTCTGGGGGAAGAATCCGTGGCAGTCACACGGAATACCCAGGGCCAGGGTCGTGCTCAAGGAGATGGCTTCCGACCCTGATCGCAAGTTGATCGTGATCGACCCCCGTCGTACCGAGACCGCCGATTTGGCCGACCATTTCCTGCAGCTCCGACCTGGCACCGACGCGTGGCTGCTCGGAGCAATCCTGCGGATCCTCGTTGATGACGGCCTCATCGATCGTGGATGGCTCGACGAGCACTCCCACGGTCTCGACGAAGTTGAGCACATGCTGGGTGTGGTCGATGTCGAGCGCTGGATCGCGGTCACAGGACTGACCCAGGCCGAGGTCCGTGAAGCCGCTCATGCCATCGGCGATGCCCGGAGTGTGTCGATCTTCGAAGACCTGGGGATCCAGATGTCTCCTCACTCGACCCTCAATTCATGGCTCGAGAAGCTGATCTTCATACTCACCGGCAATTTCGCAAAGCACGGTGGGATGAATCTGCATTCCCGTCTGGCAGGTTTGACGGGAGACGGGAAGAAGGGAAGCAAGGGTCCCTCGAGCCCGGTCGGCGGACACCGGATCATCGGCGGTCTGATTCCGTGCAACGTGTTGCCCGATGAGATCCTCACCGATCACCCGAACAGGTTTCGTGGGGCGCTCGTCGAGTCGGCAAATCCCGTTCACTCCTTGGCCGACTCCCCGAGATTTCGCGAGGCGTTCGAAGCGCTCGACACCTTGGTCGTCATCGACGTGGCGTTCACCGAGACAGCACGACTTGCCGATTACATCCTCCCCGGGGCAAGCCAGTACGAGAAGTGGGAGGCGGCCTTCTTCACCATGGAGTTCCCGGACAACGACTTCCATCTACGGGCGCCGCTGCTCGAACCTCTCGGCGACTCGCTGCCTGAGCCGGAGATCCATCGTCGGCTCTGTCGTGCTCTCGGCGCCTACACCGACGACGACTTGGTCGATCTGAAAGCTGCCGCCCTGCAGAGCAGGTCCAAGTTCAGTGAAGCGCTGCTCTCCACGCTGGCCGAGAATCCTCGCCTGGGTGGCTACCTCCCGCTGGTACTCATGGAGACACTCGGCCCGACTCTCGGTGAGGGAAATGAAGCAGCAGCAGCAATATGGGGCCTCACCCAGCGCCTGGCGATGAGCGAGCCGGAGTCGGTGAAGCGGGCCGGATACCAAGGAGATGGGATCGCGCTCGGTGATGCCTTGTTCGACGCGATCTTTGAGACCGGGCACGGCGTCGTGTTCACCTCCGACCCCTATTCCCATACTTGGGAACGGATGACCACCGGCGATCACAAGATCAACCTCATGGTGGACGAACTCGTGCCGGAGTTCCGATCTCTCGCGGACGAGACGCCGACGACCGACCCTGACTTTCCCTTCATCCTGTCGGCAGGCGAGCGCCGATCCGGCACAGCCAACACCGCTGTACGCGATCCAGGCTGGCGACGCAAGAATCCGGGCACGGCGTTGCGGATCAGCCCGGACGACGCCGCTGAGTTGGGCGTCAACAACGGGGGCCAGGTGCGCCTCACCACTCGTCGGGGGCATTTGATCACGGCAATCGAGGTGAGCGACACCATGCAGCCGGGACACATTTCTCTCCCCAACGGTCAAGGACTCGACTATCCCGACGTTTCGAGCGATGTCGAGATCGGTGTGTCACCGAACGAGCTCACCTCCAGTGAAGATCGCGACCCGATTGCCGGCACTCCCCATCACAAACACGTGCCCGCGAAACTCGAACCAGTCACATGAATTGTCGATGCCTGCTCCACGCATGTTTCGGGCACACTGATCGCCATGGCTGACACCACCACCGCACCCGTCGAGGAGCAGGTCACGCAACCGGTCACCGACGACGGTGACCACGATCGGTTTGCCCATTACGTGCGCAAGGCCGATGCGGCGCGCGCGGCGGTCGAGGGCACGCCCGTAATTGCTCTCTGCGGAAAGGTTTGGGTGCCGAGCCGCGACCCCTCGAAGTACCCCGTCTGCAAGACCTGCGCCGAGATACGCGAGCAGCTTCTCAACCGCGGCCAGAACTAGGCCAGAACCATTAGTCACGACACCAAATCGGAGTTCCAATGCGCATCAGTATCAACGGAAGTACCAGCCTTCTTCGTGCCAACATCGACGAGTCGGTGGCTCACGCTCGACAAACCGCGTCCGACGGCCTGAGCGGCTGGTGGCTCGCCCAGACCGGTCTCGTCGATGCTCTCACCGTCTTGTCCGTGGCTGCGTCGGAGGCGCCTGAGATCGAACTTGGCACCGCGGTTGTGGCTACGTTCCCAATCCACCCCACCGCATTGGCGGCCCAGGCCCTCACCGCCCAAGCCGTCACTGGGGGTCGACTCGCTCTGGGCATCGGCGTCAACCACGCGCCGATCGTCGAGCAGGTTTGGGGCAAGAGCTTCGACAAGCCGATCCGCCACATCCTCGACTACCTATCGGGGCTTCAGGGTCTGCTGAACGAGGGCAAGGTCGACTTCGAGGGCGAAGCCTTCACCACCCGATACGAGGGCACCCGCCCCACCGAGAATCCGCCAAGCGTTCTCTTGGCGGCCATGGGCACGCAAATGCTACGAATCGCCGGTAAGCGCACCGACGGAACGCTTCTGTGGATGACAGGCCCGAAGACCATTGCCAGCCACATAGCGCCCACCATCAACCAGGCGGCCGAGGAAGCCGGACGCCCGAAACCGCGGGTTGTCTGCTCGCTTCCGATTTCGGTGACCGATGATGAGGCTGGAATGCGCCAATTCGTCCAATCCGTCTTCTCCCGCTACGGCGATTTGCCGAGCTACAGAGCCATGCTCGACCGCGAGGGCGTTGCCGGGCCGGGAGACGCGATGGTCTGCGGAAACGAGGAATCGGTCAGGGAACAGCTGGCCACAATCGCCAGCGCCGGCGCCACGGAGTTCTCAGCTGCTGAGATCGGCGCGAACTCCGACGACTATGCCCGAACCAGGGCGCTTCTTGTCGAGATCAATGGTGAGGACTGACTAGCCTTGAGTCCGGCCGGGCCGATAATCGAAGCTCGGAACCAAAACAACGGGAGAAACAGTGAAGGTCGCGGTCATCTACGAGACTCGAACCGGCAATACGGCGGCCGCCGCCGAAATGATCGGCGCCCATCTCGAGGAGCTCGGTCATGAAGTGGGTATTTGGCCGACTTCGAAGGTGAACCTCGACTATCTGGGCGACGCCGACATGGTGTTTCTCGGCACTTGGACCGACGGATTGATCATCGCTGGACATCGCCCTGGCGGTAGCGGCCATCTGCTCGCGCTGCCGGGGATCTGGGGCAAGCCCACCGCCGGTTTCGTGACATACGCGATTCACGCCGGCAAGGTCGTCGACAAGCTGGCCGACGTGGTATCGCTTCTCGGCGGTAATTGGATCGGGGGTCGGGCATTTCGCCGCGACGACATCCCCGACGGCATAGCCGGGTTCGTGGTTGCAGCTGTCGACGCCGTAGAGGGTGCCGACGTGGCGAGTTGAGGTATCGACCGTGAGAATTCACATCAAGGGCGTTGCACTTTTGGCCGCAGTGTCCCTGCTACTGCTCGGCATCGCCAACTGGGCATCACCGGTCCTTCATGAGGCGATGGGTTCAGAAGGTGCGATACAGGCCACAAGCTCTCCTGAACCCGACCCCGGTTCGGTCGACGCAGAAGCTGATCTCCCGCTCTCATCCGACGAGATCGCCGACCTGCAAGCCATCCTCGAATCAATCAATTACGATGTCGGTGGCAGCGACGGAATCATGGGGCCAAAAACCAAGGCCGCGATAACTCAGGTCAAGCTCGACCTCAAACTCGCAGCCGGAACAACCGACAGGAAGTTGTTGGAGCGCCTGACCGTGCTCACCGCCGACAACTAGCATTGACCCATCCGTGACATTGCCGATGCCACGGGAATTACCAGCAGTCCGGAGTAGTTGAATAATCCGGAGGGGTGATGACACAAGCCACACTCGAACAACCTCGATCACGGCCGGCCAATCGCCGCGGCCACGTTGGATTGCTCGCGTCTCGTGAAATCGCCCTCATTGCTGCCGGGTTGGTGGCGTACCGAATGGTTCGATACTGGGTGAAGGACCAAGTGTCGGAGGCGTTTGGAAACGCTCACCGTGTGATCGGTTGGGAAAAGGCGTTGGGGATCTTCAACGAGGTCGACTTTCAGTCCACCATTCTCGGAAATCACACCATCATCCTGGCGCTCAACCGGTACTACTTCATCGCCCACTTTCTCGGTATGGCACTTCTGCTCACGTGGCTCTTCACCCGACACCGTCACTTGTACGGCCGGGTCCGCCGAGTTCTGTTCGCAGTCACCATCGGCGGCTTGGCCATTCACGTGGCGTTTCCGCTCGCGCCTCCGAGATGGTTCCCGGAATTTGGGTTCGTCGACACCCTCCAGACCTACGGACCCCGCGTCTACGACAGCGAAGCGGTTGCATCCACGGCGAACCAGATTGCCGCCATGCCATCGCTTCACGTGGCGTGGGCGCTCATAGTCGCGTGGGCCGTGATCGCCACACTTCACACCAGGTGGAAGTGGATCGCCGTGGCGCACCCACTCCTGATGGCTCTCACGGTGGTGGTCACCGCCAACCACTGGTGGCTCGATGCTGCAGTCGCGTCGCTTCTGGTGGTCACGGCCTCCCAGGCTGACCGACCTCTTCAGAAACTTCTTGCGGCACGTGCACTTCGCCGGGAAGAGATTCTTGTCGAACAGGTCGATCGTGTGATTGAACCCGCCACCGATTCTGCAGTCCCAGCCTGAGTTGGTTTCGTTTCACGATCTGTCAAAACCGAATGGCTCGCTCACCTACGAGCCCGACCATGCCGTGTCGTTTGCAATGTCGCTCATGTGGGTGAAGACCATACGACGAGTTGATGGCGTCCACTGGTGGGCATCAAACACTCCGGCCGGACCGGCTGTCACAGCATTTCGAGCGGCGTCGGGCGCGGTGCGAGCGGACGCGTGGGGGCCCGGATCAGACTGGGCATTGTCACAAATTCCCGCGTTGCTGGGAGGAAATGATGATTCGACCGGTTTTCGACCGCTGACTCGCGAGGTCGCTGCGTTGGCCGACCGCTGCCCCAGCGTGCTGATCGGTGCGACGGGCAGGTGGTATGAGGCCCTCGCCACCACGGCAATTGGGCAGCGAGTGGTGAGGGCTGATGCGCAGGCGTCTCGCACTCGGCTCGCAAAGCGATTCGGCACTGTGTTCCATGGCTTGCCAACAGCCGTGTTTCCAACGCCCGACTCCATTCTTGGAATCCCCGACCACGATTTTCATCTGGCCGGGGTCGAACGATCGCGAGCAAGGGTCGTAAGGGTCGCCGCGAAGCACTCCGACAGATTGGAGAGCCTCGACACCCTCACCGGCGCCGATGCAATCGAGTCATTGCGCCGACTCCCCGGGGTCGGGCCCTGGACCGCCGGGCTGACCTCCTCAATTGCCGGCGGCGACCCGGACGCTGTCCCGATCGGCGACCTTCACCTGCCCCGCATGGTCACACATGCACTGTGTGGCGAGGCGGGTGACGACGATCGGATGCTCGAACTTCTCGAGCCCTATCGCGGTCACCGCATGCGGATCATTCGCATGGTGAAGTTCGCCGGTGCCGGACCACCTCGTCACATGCCCCAGCCAACCCGACACGACATCAGCCGAATCTGAAGATGCCGATCCCGTCCCACTACCGCCGCTCAATCCCGCCGGAGGTAAGGTCCACCCATGAGTGACTCATCACATTTCGGACCCCTCGCGCAACTGGCAGGAGAGTGGGAGGGCACGGGCGGCGTCGACGTCTCCTACCACCATGCTGACGGCGAGGCCGGCGACACCAGATACCGAGAACACATCACGTTCAAACCGTTTGGTCCTGTCGACAACGGATCTCAGAGCCTCTACGGACTCGACTACAAGATGGCGGCGTGGCGCACCGGTGAAGAAGACCCCTTCCACACAGAAGTTGGGTATTGGCTGTGGGACTCGGATCTCGGCCACGTCATGCGCGGATTCGTGATCCCACGTGGGTCGGTAATTCTCGCTGGCGGAGAGGTGAGCCCCGATGCCACATCGTTCACACTTCGAGCAGATTCAGACAGCGACGAATACGGGATCTGTTCGAACACGTATCTGTTCAACAACTCCCGCTGTATCTCATACGTGTTCAACCTTTCGGTGGACGGCGACTCGCTCACGTACGACCAGGATTCCGTGCTCGAGATGAACGAGTACGACGAGCCCTACCACCACACCGACACCAATTCTCTGAGGCGAGTGGAGTCATTCGTCATCCCTCCACCGGCCTGATTCGCCGTAGATCGCTATTTCATCCCCCGGCTGTTCACCGAACGATGGGCGATCTCCACCAGACGACCGCGGCTCACTCGATATGAGGTGGCGCGTTCCACCGAATGCTGTCCGGCGCGTGCCCGGCCAGTGACCACATCCAGAACCATGCCTTGGACGACCGGAAGCAGAGCCACCGCTCGAAAGCCGTCGTCGCGTCCGGGGTTCGACCGCTTTTCCTCTCGGATCAGTTCCACAGAGTCCCATATCCACACGTCGTCGACGCTCACGAACCGGCAGCGATGATTGGTTCGACTCTTTGCGGCCAGTCCTCCTGGGCACACGATCAGCCGATTCTGGATCCACGGATCGACACCGAGTCCGTCACGCCCGAAACCCTCCTCGAATGCCTCGTCGATGATCGCCCCGAGGTCTCCCGATTCCACGGCCCTGCGACGCGATTCGTCTCGAAAAGCCTCCACCACATGATCGATGACATCGTCATCGAGCTTGGCCGCCAACTCGACCGCCGCAATCGGCTCGTTGGTCAGATGTTTGATGATGGTCGCGTAGCGTCTGGCTGCCATATACGACATGATGCCTTCGATGACTGACACTCGAGCGCACCCTTCACTTCCGCCTTCCGGACTATCCCCTGACTTCACCTCCGCAAGGGTGTCCTTCATGGGCACAGCCATAGCCTCTGGCGGGGCAATCGAACACATCCGCCATCCGCTTACCGGACCCGCCGGTGAGACACTCGGAATCGACATTGCCGAATTCGGCCCCAGCGATGCCGAGTCACTTCTGATAATCGTGTCGGGTACCCACGGCGTGGAGGGCTACTGCGGCTCGGCCCTACAGACCCATTGGCTCGACGGGCAGCTGGCCACCCGACCACCCGGATTGCGGATTGTCTTCATTCACGCATTGAACCCGCATGGATTTGCTTGGGTTCGGCGGGTAAACGAGGACAACGTCGACCTCAACCGCAACTTCATCGACTGGGGCCTCCCAGCTCCGGCCAACACCGGCTACGACGAGATCGCCCATCTTCTGGTGCCTGAGTCGTGGGGCTCCGCCCAACAAGAAGCGTCCACGGCAGCTCTGCTCGAGCGAGCGGCGGCCATAGGGTTTGACCAGCTTCAGGCCGACGTGAGTAGTGGCCAGTACAACCACCCCACCGGAGTTTTCTACGGAGGCACCGGCCCAACATGGTCACACGAGCGTCTCCGCGAGATCTGCTCGGCGCGGGTCGGCGCGGCGTCCCGGGTCGGGATCATCGACCTCCACACCGGTCTTGGAGAATGGGGCCACGGTGAGTTGATCGGCCATCACCCAACCAGCCATCCAGCCCATCAACGAGCGCTCTCGTGGTGGGGTGATGTGCGGTCGATGGTCGACGGTGAGAGCGTCTCGGCCAGCCTCGATGGCGATTGGCTGGCCCGCGCCGAGGACTGGCTCGGCCGGGTTGAGCTCACCGCGGTCGCCCTGGAGTACGGCACCGTCGATCCCGTGACGGTGCTTCAAGCACTACGCGCCGACGCATGGATGCACGCGCACGGTGACCCCACGGGACCCCAAGCCTCCAACATTCGTGCTCAGGTGCGGGCAGCGTTTGCCGACGACGATCCCGCTTGGTTGGTGCCGGTGTGGTCACGCTTCGTCGAGGTCGTCAATCATGCGTTCGTAGCGCTTTCCTAAATCATCCCCAAGTGGAGGTTTCCCTACGATGAGTAATCGCCCAGGGCGAAAGATCTCCCGTCAAACCGCCAGACGCCCTCAGCATCGCAAGGCCAAGACGCCATCGCTTGATCGTAGGGTGCTGCTGATCATCGGGGTGATGGTGGCAGCCAGTGTGATCATCGGCTTGGTTGTGGTGGTCACCGGAAATGGCTCCGGGCCCTCCGTCACCCAAACCAGCGCTTCGGTCCAGGTCCAGGGGGCGAGCCTTCCGATCTTCGACGACACAGTGTCGGACACGGCGATCGGGATGACCGCGCCAGGTTTCATCACCACCGATTTCGATGGGATCAGCCACGAAGTCACCGGGGACGGCGGCCCAACAGACACCGCCAAGGTCATTGGCATGTTTGCCCACTGGTGTCCGCATTGCCAGGTGGAAGTACCTGTCGTGTCTCAGTGGCTTGCAGATAATCAAGTGCCTGACGGCGTTGAGGTCATTGCCATTTCAAGCTTGGTCAACGCCGGCCGCGGCAACTATCCGCCCTCGGAGTGGTTCCAGTCCGTCAACTGGCCTTCTCCGGTTCTTCTCGACTCGAAGTCCGATGAGTTGGCCGAGGCGTTCGGACTGTCGACCATCCCGTATTGGATCGTGTTGGGTCCGGACAACACTGTCCTCGACAGGCAGTCGGGTGAAATCGGTGCCGATGCCTTCGCGGCTTTGGTCGATATGGCTGAGGCGAGCGTCGCGAACTAGCTCGCGACCATGCGACACTGAAGCATGAGCGATTCTGAAGTCGATCCACTCTCTCCGGCACGAAAGATCTTCTGCAACCGCACTCTCAACCTGCGTGGTGTGAGAGCCATCGGCTACGACATGGACTACACCCTCATCCACTACTACGTGGATGAGTGGGAGCGCGCCGCGTTCCAACATGCGCGGGACTACCTGAGCAACTTGGGTTGGCCGGTTGAGGATCTGGTGTTCGACCCGCATGCGTTCACGCTCGGGCTCACCTTCGACCTCGACTTGGGCAACCTTGTGAAGGCCACACGGTTTGGATACGTAACTCGAGCACAGCACGGCGGAAGAATGCTCGAATTCGAGCAACAACGTCGCTCTTACCTCGGCACGGTCATCGACCTTTCCGAAGATCGCTTTGAGTTCATGAACACGCTGTTCGAGTTGAGTCGTGCTGCTCTGTGGTCGCAGCTCGTCGATCTCCACGACCAATCGGCTCTTCCGAATATCACGTCATACGCCCGGCTGTACCGGGTCATCGACGAGGCGCTCACCGCCGCACACCTCGAGGGCGCCCTCAAGGCTGCCATCATCGCCGATCCTGAACGATTCGTGGACTTCGACCCGACAGTGGTTGAAACGCTGAGAGATCAGAGGCTTGCGGGCAAGGAGCTCTTGCTGATCACAAATTCGGAGTGGTCCTACACCCAAAAGATGATGTCCTGGACATTCGACCGCCACATGCCGTCCGGAGAAACATGGCGTGACCTCTTCGACATCGTGATCGTGTCAGCGTCGAAACCCAGATTCTTCTCCGAGCGGGGTCCCATCTACCGCATTGTCGACACCGAGCGAGGACTTCTCGAACCGCATTGGGGTCGCTTGGAAAAGGGTCATGCCTACCATGGCGGAAACGCATCCATGGTTGAGGCATCGCTCGGGCACGACCCCGCTCAACACCTCTACGTGGGCGACCACCTTTTCGGCGATGTTCACGTCACCAAGGACCTGTTGCGTTGGCGGACCTGCCTGATCGCGAGGGAACTCGAGGCGGAGATCGAAGCGGCCACGGAGTTCGCCGCCTCCGAGCATGAACTCGAGATGATGATGGATGAAAAGATCGAACTCGAACACACTCACTCCACCCTCCGACTGGCCCGACGTCGTCGAGTTGTCGAGGGGGAGCCTCACGACCAAATCGACGCCAGTATCGATGAGGTGAGCCGCGAAATCGACCACATCGATTCACGAATCGCTCCTCTGGCCCGTGCCTCCACCGAACAGGGCAACCCGACGTGGGGCCCGCTGATGCGTTCCGGCGTCGACAAGAGTCTCTTTGCCCGTCAGGTCGAGAAGTACGCCGACGCGTACACGAGCAGAGTCGCCAACTTCGCCGCGGAAACCCCGTATGCCTACTTGCGCGCCGCCCGAGGATCACTGCCCCACGACGCCAGTCGTCGTTGACGAGTCCGCTCTGGGTGAGCGGAGCACCTGTGTAATTCGCCACCGAGCCGCACAAATCACCGAAACAGACGTTTCACTGATGCGATGCTCGTGAGATTGTCTCGATGGTGTTTCAGGAATCGTTGGTTGACCATCGCCGCTTGGGTCGTCGCCCTCGTGGTGATGGGAGTGTC
>CAZHMP010000007.1:51760-59210 GCA_964533595.1 uncultured Acidimicrobiales bacterium
GATCCCTACAAGAGGAGCGGCGGCGGAATCTCAAAGGACGGCACGATCGCGTTCGCAACAGTCAACCTCGACTCATCGCTCGACTACAGCGACTCTGAAGCGATCGGCACCGAAATGCTCGCTCTTCGCCCCGAGATTGAAGGCCTGCGGGTAGAGATCGGTGGCGAAGCGTTCGCCTCGTTTTCACCGCCCAGTTCCGAACTCATCGGGTTGTCGTTCGCGGTAATCGTGCTGATCATCTCCACTGGATCGGTTCTGGCCATGGGCCTTCCCATTGCGCTGGCCCTTGCCGGAGTGGGCACCGGTGCCGGGCTGATCATCTTGTTGTCGCACGTGAAATCGATGCCCGACTTCTCGACGACTCTTGCTGCGATGATCGGACTTGGCGTGGGGATCGACTACGCGCTGTTCATGGTCACCCGATATCGAGAGAATCTTCACCTGGGAATGTCGCCGATCGAAGCCACCGCGGCATCTGCCAACACTGCCGGTCGAGCCGTCGTGTTCGCCGGCAGCACAGTTGTGATATCGCTCCTTGGATTGCTGTTGATGGGCCTACCGTTTGTGGCCGGCCTCGGAATTGCCGCAGCAGCCACGGTCCTGATCACAATCATCGCCTCGATAACGTTGCTGCCTGCCCTACTCGGTTTGGCGCAACTGCGCGTCGAGGTCACTCGCTACCGAGGGCTCATCGCCGCGGCGCTGATCGCCGTGGCGTTGTTGGGCGTCGGGCTGGGCGCCACCGCCCTTCTCGTCGGCGCGCCCCTTGCCGTCTTGGTGATTCTGGCCGGATTTGTTCATGCTCCACTACGGCGAGAAATCCCCGCACGCAAGGTCAAACCTCTCCGCGAGACCCTCTCATACAAGTGGAGTCGGCTGATCCAATCCAGACCCTGGATGTCGGCGTTCGTGGGTGCAGCCCTGTTGTTGATCTTGGCCATACCGATGCTCGGCCTCCACCTCGGGTTTTCCGATGAGGGCAACTTCTCACCCGACACGACAACCCGCAAAGCGTACGACCTCACAGCAGAAGGCTTCGGACCCGGCTTCAACGGAGCGCTGTTGCTCACCGTTGAGGTCGACTCGCCCGATGACGCTGCGGCTCTTCCCGCACTGCAAGCCGCGATCTCCGCGGATCCCGACGTCGCTCTCGCGTCCCCACCCATTCCGAACAACCCGCAATCTCCGCAAGCGTACGTGATGCGCGTTGTGCCGAATTCGTCACCGCAGTCACGCGCCACCGAAACACTCGTCAATCGTCTCCGCGACGAAGTGGTGCCGGCGGCAACCGCCGATACCGGCTTGACAGTGATGGTTTCCGGTCAAACGGCGGCAAGCGTCGACTTTTCAAAGTTCCTCGGAGGCCGGATGCCAATCTTCTTTGCCGCGGTCTTGCTGTTGTCGTTTGTCTTGTTGATGGCAGTCTTCCGGTCATTGCTCGTGCCGCTGAAGGCGGTGGTGATGAATCTGCTCTCTATCGGTGCCGCCTATGGCGTAATCGTGGCAGTTTTCCAGTGGGGCTGGCTTTCCACGCTCACCAACGTTCAGCCCGCTCCCATCGAACCGTTCATCCCGATGATGATGTTCGCCATCGTGTTCGGCCTCTCGATGGATTACGAGGTCTTTCTTCTGTCGAGGGTTCGAGAGGAGTACTTGAAATCTGGTGATCCGGTCACGTCGGTCGCGGATGGGCTGGCCATGACCGCCCGGGTGATCACCGCAGCTGCTGCAATCATGGTGGTCGTCTTCGGTAGTTTCGTTTTCGAGGACAATCGAGTGGTGCAACTCTTCGGAGTCGGCTTGGCCACCGCGATCGCGCTCGATGCCACTCTGGTACGAATGCTTTTGGTGCCCGCCACGATGGAGCTGCTCGGCAAGCGGAATTGGTGGATACCGGGTTGGCTCGACAGGATCATTCCGAAGCTCGACGTGGACGGCTGATTCAATCCGTTTGGCGCCCCCGCAGACGATCGATCTGACGCCGGTCTCGTTTCGTGGGTCGACCGGCGCCACGGTCACGCAGGGCAAACACGGACATGTCCCTTGGAGTTCTCGGAACCGGCGGTGGTGAGTGATCCTCCAGACATTCCGCGGCCCGCGCCGCCGACACTCGTTTCTCTATCGGAATCAACACTGTGTACACGAGTTGCCGGTCACGTCGGTTGGCTGTCACCACATCGCCAGGCTTGATCTTGGTGGCGGGCTTGGCCACTACATTGTTGACCAGCACCCTTCCGTTGGTGCACGCATCGTTGCTCTTGGTGCGAGTCTTGAACGCCCTCACAGCCCACAGCCACTTGTCGACGCGCACCGACATGATCAACCACCGAGCATTTGCCGCGATGTTTCGATCCACAACTGAGTGCCGAGAGCAAGCGATTCGACATCGACTCGTTCGTTGTGCCCGTGAAATCGATCCGAGAACATTTCGAACGTGACCGACGGCGAAAATAGGCCTGCGCCGTAGGCAACCGCTCCCGCCGATCGAAAGAATCTGGCGTCGGTGCCACCGACGATCAATGACGGCTGCAGGGTTGCCCCGGGATGGGCTTTGGTCATTATCCCCTCCAAGACATCCCACATTGGCGTGTGGATCGGCGAACTCGTGGATGGACTGTCGTGGATCGGCTCCACATCAACTGACGCATGCAGATCACCGAGCGCAGCTCGCAAGTGTGCGTCCACATCCTCATTGGTCTCGCCAGGCAGAGTGCGGATGTCGACCTCGAGCATCACCGAATCCGGCACAACGTTGGTCTTCACGCCACCGACCGCGACGTTGGGGCTGAACGTCGTGTGTGAGCAGGCATGCAGGTGTCGCGCCTTGCCGCGATTGGGAAGTTGAGCCAGTGCGTCATCGAGTCGACCGGGATCCAGCAGCTTCTGCTTCACATCGTCGTCGTATGGCAGGTTGCCGACCTGGATCTTCCAGAGTTCGTGTGACTGCGGAGTGGGCCTGTACTCCGACAGCCGCCTTACAACTTCCGCCGCTTTCACCAGCGCATTGTCGACTTCATACGGCATGGACCCGTGACCGGGAGTGCCGTTGACCCGAATGCGATGCCATGCCACACCCTTCTCGGCCACGTTCAATGTGAGTGCAGTGCCGTCGGGCGTGGCGGTGGGGATACCGCCGAACTCAGTGAGCACGTAGTCGCATTTGAGTACGTCCGGGTAGTTGTCGATCATCCACTCTGCCCCGTAGACGCCGCCGGCTTCCTCGTCGGCTACGCCGAAGAAGATGAGGTCGCCCTTCGGTTTGAATCCGGTGTCGGCCAAGTGGCGGAAAGCAACCGCCATCTCGGCTGTTTGACAAAGCATGTCGATCGCCCCACGACCCCACACTTCATCGTCGATCAGCTCACCTCCGAAAGGGTCGCGGTCCCATCCGTCCGGTGACACCGGCACGACATCTGTATGACCCATCAGACACAGCGAAGGGGCCTCCGGGTCGGATCCCTCAATACGCGCCACGACCGAACGACGACCCGGAGCGGATTCATAATGTTGAGAATCGAGGCCGCGTCCTTCCAGGAACGTTTCGAGCAAGTCCGAATTGCGAACCTCTTCACCCGACTCGATCGTGCCGTAATTCACGCACTCGTTGCGGATCATCACCTGCAGAAGCTCTGTGGTCTCGGCTGTGAGTTTCGGATCAGTTTCCATACTCGGTCTCCTCGACGAAATCGATTGCCCCGTGGACACTATGTTCTTGGAACCGCCAACGCTCAATAGGGGGAAGTCAATGCAGGTGGAACTCACGGTGGCGGATCATCTTCGCCGGGCATCGCTTGTCTACGGAGATCGAATCGGAATCGTCGACGAACTCGACCAGCCCGCGCCACCGCTCGGAGGGGCCGCTGGCATCACCTATCGTCGCTTGGAAGAGCTCGCCACGGCCATGGCTGCCGGATTTGATGATCTTGGTCTCCCTCTCGGTGCGCGCGTCGCCATCGTCTCCCACAATTCCGCCCGCTCGCTGGTGCATCTGTTCGGCACCAGCGCATTTGGCCGGATCGGCGTTCCGATCAATTTCAGACTGGGCCGAGACGAGGTGCAGTTCATCGTCGACCACAGCGGCGCCGACGTCTTGATCATGGATCCCGAATTGGAGGCGGACCTCGACGGTGTCAAGGTCAAACATCGCTTCATCGCGGGAGAAGAGTCCGACTCGCTGTTCAAGTTCGGTATCGAACCACGGCCTTGGGAACCCGACGAGAACTCCACGGCCACCATCAACTACACGAGCGGCACCACCGCCCGCCCAAAGGGGGTGGAGTTGACACATCGGAATCTTTGGATCAATGCCATCACTTTCGGCTGGCCGACCGGCGTCAACGACCGCGACGTATATCTTCACACGCTCCCGATGTTTCACTGCAACGGATGGGGAATGCCGTACGCGATGAGCGCAGTGGGAGCCAAACAGGTTGTGCTCCGCAAGGTCGACGGCCACGAAATACTCAAACGAATCGAAGCGCACGGCGTCACGATGCTGTGCGGTGCGCCCGCCGTTGTTGCGGCCGTTCTTGACGCTGCTGCCGACTGGCCGGGGGAGGTCCCCGGGCACGGTCGAGTGCGAATGGGTGTCGCCGGCGCACCACCTCCGACCCAAACAATCGAGCGGATGGAGACGGAGCTCGGCTGGGAGTTCATCCAGCTTTACGGTCTCACCGAAACGGCGCCCATCCTCACTCTCAACAGGTGCCGCTCCGAATGGGACCACCTCAATCCCTCGGAGCGGGCCACGAAGCTCGGCCGTGCCGGTGTACCCGTGCTGGGAGTGTCGATGGACACCACCGCCGACGGCGAGCTGCTGGCCAAGGGGAACGTGGTTCTCAAGAGCTATTGGAACCAGCCTGATGAGACGGAAACCGCTCTCGACGGAGGATGGTTTCACACCGGCGACGGGGGCGAGATCGATGAAGAGAGTTACGTCACCATCTCGGACCGGAAGAAAGATGTGATCATCACCGGAGGCGAGAATGTCTCTTCCATCGAGGTCGAGGACTGTCTGTTCGGCCATCCTGCAGTTGCAGAAGTTGCGGTGATCGGCGTACCCAGTGAGAAGTGGGGTGAGATGGTAAAAGCCCTTGTCGTACTCGCCCCCGGCCACGACGCAACCGAAGAGTCGTTGATCGAGTACTGCCGGGAACGTATCGCCCATTTCAAATGCCCCAAATCGATCGACATGGTCGACGAACTTGCCCGCACCGCCACCGGCAAACTCCAGAAGTTCAAGTTGCGCGAGCGCTATTGGGATGGGCAAGCCAAGCAGATCAACTGAACTCGGCAGGATGAACTAGTGCTACTCGCTGTCGGAGGGCAGCGGTACGCGCCAAATAATGGTGGAACCGTCGCCGCGAGAGGATCTGATCTCAACGTCGCCACCGAGATTCTTGGCCCGGGACTCGATGTTGTCGAGCCCCAAACCCGATCGCCTACGCGACAGAAAGCCCGCACCATCGTCGGTGACTCGCAAGCACACCTCCGACCCCGAGACGGCATCGACATCGACCTCCACCGTCGAAGCTCCGGAGTGCCTCACCGCATTCGACATCAGTTCATTGATCACAGGCAGCAACTCATCGGCCACAGAGGTGGGGACCGCTGTCAGATCGCCAGTGAGGTTCAAGCTCACCGAGGGTCCATCCTCGCTTCTGAAGCTGTGGACCAGTGTCTGCACATCGGTCTGGAGTTCGGCCTCCGATGACGACAATCGGAAGATCGTCTCGCGAATCACGTCAATCGTCTCATCGAGATCGGCAACCGTCTCCTCGGCCCTTTCCGCGAGAATCTCCGGAGTCCGAGCTGCTTGAAGCCTCATCCCGACCGCCAGAAGGCGTTGGATCACCAAGTCGTGCAGGTCGCGGCCGATCCGCTCCCGATCCTCCACAACGAAAAGCTCACGGCGGTCTTGGCGTGATCGGGCCAGTTGCAATGCGAGAGCAGCTTCATTGGCCAGCGCCTCGATCATGGTGTAGCCGTCGGGGTCGGCACCGATGTCAAAGTCCTTGCCTCCGACGACCATCACACGTTCGATCTCGCCGCGCACGAAAAGTGGCACCTCGATGTGATGAATGCCTGCTTCGGAGCGGGGAATGGGCTGATCCACTCCCACAATCCGCACCATGAGATGGGGGAACAGCGATTCGACAGCCCGACAGACCTCGTCATCCACCTCCGTCGCAGACGGCTCCGACAGCAAGTGCATCCGAATATCGCCGAGTGCTGCGAGAAATCTGACTCTCCGCTCGCGGTCGGCCTCCGATGCAACGCGTGCCCGGATGTCTATGGCATGAGCCAGCCGATAGGGCTGCCCCACTTCGGACTCGATGTTGGTGGCGTGTACCGCACACCAGACCGGTTCGCCGTTGCCGTCGAGATATCGCTTCTCAATCGAGAAGACACCTTCTTGGGCTTGCTGGGCATGTTCTTCGGAGCTGACTCGGTCGTCTTGATACGTGATGTCATTGACCGCGACTCCGATCAGACCGGTCCGAGAACGTCCGAGCAACTCACACATGGCGTCATTCACATCGATCACGCATCGCCGGCCAGGGTCGGACAGGTCGGTGATCATCATTGCTACTGGCGCACGGTCGAAAGCCGCCCTGAAGGCAAGCTCGCTCGAGCGAAGAGCCTTTTCCGTCTTTAGTCGAGCAGTTATGTCTCTCGAAATGGCGATGAAGAATCCTGATGCCAATCGATCAGGCGGCTCCACGTAATGGATCAAGATCTCTACCGGACGTCTTCCGCCGTCGATGCAACACAATTCGAAGGTGTCGGTGTGGCTGTCGAGCCCGCCACTCACAAGTCGCTCCGCTACGTCCTTCAACTGGTCAGCCGTGACACCTTCGATCAAATCGAGCATGGTCATGTCGAGAAGCGCCGCTGTGGGGAGGCCCGTCTGGGTACGCGCCCCATTGTTGACGTAGCTGAATTTCGAAATGGCGGAAGCGAAGACGAATACGCCGTCCTCCACCGAATCGAGTGCCAGCCGAGCTGTCATGGTCTCCCGATCGGCCTCGATCCGGTCCGTGATGTCACGGACGGCAGCCATCACCATCATGTCGGAGCCACTCCCGACCGGGCTCAAGCTCACCTCAGCCGGGAACACCGTGCCATCGGTCCGCTGACCCATTACCTGGGCTTCACGAGACGACATCGAGCGGCGCTTGGGATCGGCCCCATAATCCTCACGCCTCTGTGCGTGACCTTTCCTCAGGGCATCTGGGATCAGATCGTCGACCAGAGTGCCCGGCATCGAAGATGGCGGGAAGCCAAACAGCGTGTGTGCGAGTTCGTTGGCGTAGCCGATTTGTCCCGTGGTCCCCACCAACAGGATCGCATCAGGAGCTGCATCGAGTAAGTCGAACGTGTGGTCCTGCAGCTTCATCGATGCAGTGTTACACGATGACCGCCGATTATGCGCCTGACGGCGTAACCG
>CAZHMP010000008.1:0-45682 GCA_964533595.1 uncultured Acidimicrobiales bacterium
GCCGAATCGCGGTAGACGGTGACGTTGGACAGGCCTTCCCGGTAGGCATCGCCAGCGTCGGCTATCGGGTCGATTCTGCCGAACACCCGGTCGCGAATGGCGGGCCAGTCGGCACTTTCGAATCTCGTGTTGACGCCCAGGGCCGGGCCGCGGGTGGCCAGTTCGGCAATCAGCGCGCTGTACACAAACATCTTCGAGGGGATACACCCCACGTTCATGCATGTGCCGCCGAATTTCCCCCTCTCGATCATCGCAATGTTCCAGGTGTCGTGTTGCGGGCCGATGATCGAATTCCCTGATCCGGCCCCGATGATCATCAGATCGAAATCTTGCACGGGCGCAGGGTAGCGTCGCCGCATGCATCCTCCGGGATTCGGATTGGTCGTTGTTCTCGGAGTCGCAATGCTGGCCTCGGCTTGCGGAAGCGTCTCCAACATCGACAACGCCCAAAGGGACCCGTCGTCCGGCGCAATCGTGCAACGCGGAGATGTCGGAACCCAACGTCTGCGCGTCGGTGATTGTTTCTTGGATACCGGTACTGGATCAACGCAAGTGGTAATCGGCGTGCCGTGCTCGCACCCACATGATTCACAGGTGGTGGCCCTGACCGACGTTCCCGGCGGTGATGGAGAGGAATGGCCCGGCGAGGCGGGCCTGGCCGGTCGCTCTCGTGCTCTTTGCTTGAGAGCTGCGACAGCATCGGTTGGAGGGAATCTCACCGATCCCACGGTCGGCCTCTCGGCATATCTTCCGGACCGGCAATCCTGGGACGCTGGTGACCGGCGAGTCGTCTGCACGATCGGCCATATCGATGGAACTGATATGACCGGGTCGCTGCTGGGCAATTACACCTGAAAGACTTGAGCCATGACTAGACCGATCACAGGACGATGGTTTGACGATCTGACCGAAGGGCTTGTGATCCAACACGCAGTTCGACGAACGATCACCGAGTCGGACAATGTCGGTTTTACGACCATGACCATGAATCCGGCATGGCTTCACCTTGACGCTCACTACGCGGCCAACCAGACCGAATTCGGCCGACCTCTGGTGAATTCATTGCTGACGCTCGGAATGGTTGTGGGTATATCCGTACATGACACGACCCTCGGGACCACGGTGGCGAATCTCGGGTTCTCCAACGTTGAATTTCCGGCGCCGATGTTTCACGGCGACACGCTCAGAGTGGAGACCGAGGTAATTGGCTCACGACCGTCCAAGTCCCGGCCTGGTCAGGGAATAACCACATTCGAACACCGAGGGTTCAACCAGAGCGACGTGTTGGTCTGTCGAGCGGTGCGCAATGCGTTGATGCTCGTGCGTCCGTCGGCGATCAGCGGAACATAGTGCCGAGAAGGCTTCTGGCCTGGTTCGCCACCGGTTCGTCAACCATCTGACCTTCGAAGTCGATGGCTGCGAGGCCGTCGGCTGCTGCCTTCTCGTAGGCGGCTATAAGTCGCCGGGCGCGGTCTATTTCGTCGACCGAGGGACTGAACTCGTCGTTGGCTATCGCCACTTGCGACGGGTGGATGCACAATTTCCCGACGTATCCAAGCGAGCGAGCCTCAGCGCACTCGCGTCGGCACCTGGCGTCATCATGAAAGTCGGCCACTATTTGGTCAATGACCGGGACGGCAGCGATTCGCGCTGCCAATGCGACCGCCGAGCGTGCGAACGCCACCTCAGTGTTGTCGGCGGTTCGGATGCCGCCCATGTCGGCGACGAAATCCTCGGCACCGAAGTAGGCACCGCCCACCAACGGGTGGCTCAGCAACTCTCTGGCATCAGCCACTCCGACCGCAGTCTCAATGCCGACGACAACCTTGGCTTGAGTGAGTCCAGCCGATTGCAGCGATTTCAGGGCCCTCTCGAGCCCGGAAGTCGATTCAGCTTTCGGCAGGACAATCCCTGCAATGTCAGTCGGCAACGCCGCCACGTCTCCCTCAAACCATGGCGTGTCGATGTCGTTGATTCTGACGAGAGTGGCGACTTCGATTCCGATTTCGGCGACCAACGATGAGGCCGTCGCTCGGGCGTCGACCTTCTTTGCAACGGGCGTGGCGTCTTCACAATCGATGACTACCGCGTCGGCCCCGGTGGCGGGCATCTTGCGGATGAGATCGGGTCGTACGGCCGGCGCAAACAGCAGAGACCTGACTCGGCGGGGGAGGGGCTTGTTCATGATCCGAGGCGCTTGGCAACCTCTTCGAGCATGACCTCGGTGGCGCCTCCACCGATCGGCAGGATCCGGGCGTCTCGGCTCATTCGCTCTATTGCCGACTCGCGCATGTATCCCATGCCGCCGTGGAACTGGACGCAGTCGTACATGACCCGATTGGCCACTTCGCACGCCCAAGCCTTGAGACCCGACACCTCCCTTGCCGTGTCGTCACCGTTTTCTGTGAGCCAGGCACAGTGGTAGAGCGAGGCCCGCATGGCATCAACCTCGGCTTGGTGCATGGCCAAGCGCTGGCGGATGGCACCGAGATCAAACAGGCGTCCGCCGAACGCTTTGCGTTCAGATGTGTATTCGACTGTCATGTCGATAGCGGCTTGCGACGATCCGACACCCATCGCGACCAGCACCATGCGTTCGTTCTGGAAATTGCGCATGGTCTCATAGAAGCCACGGTGGAGTGTCCCAAGCCGTTGCGAGTCGGGGAGCCACACATCATCGAAATGAAGCTCGGCCGTGTCAGACGAGCGCCACCCGGTCTTGTCGAGCTTCTTGGCAACCGTGAATCCCTCGGTGCCCTTGTCCATGAGAAACATGGAGATTCCGTAGCGGTCATCTGGTTTGGTGCGAGCCGCGACGATGGTGGTGTCGCCGTAGACGGCGTTGGTTATGAACATCTTGGAACCGTTGATGCGCCACCCGTCGCCGTCCTTCACGGCCGAGGTTCGAATTCCTGCCACGTCGGATCCGGCATCGGGTTCTGTGACGCCTATCGACAGAATTCTCTCACCGGACAGAACCTCAGGCAGATAGCGCTCGAGCTGCTCCTCGTTGCCCACGTTGATCAGGTGTGGCATCGCCATATCGGTATGAACCAGCACTGTGACGTCGAACCCAGCGAACGTGGAGGTGGCGAGAGCCTCGGCAAAGGTGACCGACGCCAATGGGCCCATCCCAAGGCCGCCCCAGTTCTCCGGAACCCTGAGGGAGAACATCCCGAGCTTTCCCATTTGGACGAGAACTTCTCTGGGCACCTTTCCATCTTGTTCCCAGGCGTCGCCGAGAGGCGTCACTTCCTTCTTGACGAACTCGATGGTTTGGTCGCGAACCGCTTCGAGTTCGTCTGTGGTTTGAGCGTTTCTCAGCCTCACGGTCTTCTCCGGATCAGTTTCGTGTTGGTCTATCGCGCGGACTCGTTTGGAGCGTCATTCGCGGCGATCAAGGCCAACAATTCCTTCGTCCTCGACCTGAAGATCTCTATGTTCCGCACTTTCAGGTCCTCGAAGCCTCGCACGAGATCGGCGACGTTGGCCAGTTCCACTACGGAGTCGAGGTTTGCTTCATTCAGGTTGGAAAGGGCGAGATCCATCGCATTGTTGTACTCGTGAGGCAGCTCGCGTTCGATTCTCCGCATGGGGTTCCGTCCGAAGGGGTCCAGCTTGGTGCCGCGCCATCTCTTCGCTCGCTTCAGAATCGCGAACATGGGTTGCCAACGAGTCGAGACGCTGATCTTGCGGCGAAGACCCAACGCCTTGAGGGTGGGCGGATGCAGCTGCCAGGAGATCTTGTCGCCCGGGCTGGCGACCGTGCCAATGGAGTCGCGAACGGCTGGATCCAGCATCAGCCGGGCCACCTCGTATTCGTCCTTGTAGGCAAGCAACTTGTGCAGCCCGACCGCCACCGCCGCGGTGAGTCTTGTGCTGCCGTGCTGGACCTGCGTTTCGGCTTCAGCGACGACCTCGAGCCGTGCCAAATACTTCTCGGCGAGCGACTGATTCTGATAGCCGATCAGGTCGGAGGTCCGGTAGGCGATGGCATCGGCCAGGTCGCCATCATCGCCACACAGATTGCGTACCCGTTCACGCAGAGGCGAGGGCAGCTCGATCGCGGGATCGGCACTCGGTTGGTTCTGTTCGACCCGGGCGGCGACCATGTCCGGATCCGCGATTTGCCAGCGCCCCCATCGGAATGCGGCTGTGTTGGACTCGACGGCAACCCCGTTGAGAGCGATCGCCTCTTCGACGCTGGCCGGATTCAGCGGTAGCAGACCGGTCTGTACCGCCATACCGACTATGAACACATTGGCTGTGACGGTGTTTGAGAAGAGGGCGTTGGTTGTGCTCTCGGCGTCGGCCCAATATCGGAGGTCCGGCAGCGTCACGTCATCGATTCGCGACAACAGTTCCTCGACCGTCGGCATCGTGATTTCTGGGTGTGCGATCTTCTCGCCTGGCGGCGTGACCGAAGTTGAACCTACGACGGCTGTGCGAGACGGATCGGAGGCGGCCAGCCCGGTCCATGACGCGGCAACGAGCAGATCGAACGCCAGCAGGAGGTCGGCCTGGCCGCTCCCGACGCGACTACTCTCGGCCGAGTCACCGTGGGTGATACGAATGTCGCTCACGACCGGGCCGGCCTTCTGTGAGAGCCCGATCTGGTCGAGTCCGTTGATCTGAGCTCCTTCCAACATCGCGGCGGTGCCGATGAGTTGCGCGACGGTGACCACGCCGGTGCCGCCGATTCCTGTGATGTGCACGCTGACGTCTGTGTGCCCCGGAGTGGGCGCTGGGAGATCGTCGGGTGGCATGGTCGGCAATGTGTCGGTTGCGGCCGGGAGTTGAGGAGCTTTCCGAAACCTGGTGAACCGTGGACGGCGGATCGACATGAAGGCTGGACAGTCGCCCTCCAGGCAGGACAGGTCGAGATTGCAGCTGGTCTGATCGATTGTTGTCTTGCGTCCGAGGCGAGTGTCCAGCGGCTGGACCGACAGGCAATTGGACACTCGAGCGCAGTCGCCGCAGCCTTCGCAGATCCGATGGTTGATCATCACGCGGGTGCGGGGAATCGGTACCTTGCCGCGTTTGCGATCGCGCCGCGCTTCGGCGGCACAACGCTGATCGTGGATCATCACCGTGACGCCTGGCGTCGAACGGAGTGTCTCCTGGGCTTCCAGGACTCGGCTGCGATGCCAGACATCGACCTTCGAGGGCAACGCGCCGCGGGCGGAGCTTGCTGGATCGTCGGTTGTGACGATTATCCGGGAGACGCCCTGGCCAAGAAGCTGTGCCACGACACCAGGCAACTCGATCCGGCCGGCCGGGTCCTGTCCACCGGTCATGGCGACCGCTCCGTTCCAGAGGAGTTTGTAAGTGATGTGTGTGCCGGCTGCTATCGACGCTTGAATCGCCAATTGGCCCGAGTGGAAGTAGGTGCCGTCACCCAGGTTCTGGGTGAGGTGGTCGGTGTCGACGAACTGCTCCATCCCGATCCACTGGGTGCCTTCGTTGCCCATGCAGGTGAGCCCGGCTATGTCGCCGACCCGATCGGGATCGGCCAGCATCACCATGGTGTGGCATCCGATACCAACGCCGACGAGAGTGCCGTCGGGGACCACGGTGGAGCGGTTATGGGGGCAACCTGAGCAAAAGAACGGGGTGCGGGTGACGGTCAGCGGTATGCGCTCCCTCACGGGCACCACGGGAGCGAGTCGCTCGCCGAGTCGGGCGGCAAGACGTCTGCGCAGGGCCGGCATGATCTGATCGGCACTCAGGGAACCATGGCCGGGTAGCAGTGGGCTCCCGTCTTCATTCAGTTTCCCTACGACCACAGGATGATCGACGTGGTTGTAGAGCGAATTCTTGATGAGGATCTCGACGTTCGGGTGTTTTTCCTCTATGACGAAAATCTCCTCGAGTCCGGAGGCGAACGATCGAATGGTGGATGCGTTGAACGGGATCGGCATTCCCATCTTGAGCAGCCTGATCCCGGCGTCGGCGATTTGTGAATCAGTATTCAGGCCGAGACGAGCAAGGGCCTCGCGGACCTCGCGGTAGGTGATTCCCGATGAGGCCACCCCTATCCATGAATCGGACGGGTTGACCGTGGTGTGGTTGAGTCGATTCAGAGCCGCGTAATCGAGAGCGAGCGCATATCGCACCTCGTATATCTCTCGCTCGATATCGACGGTGTGGGGGGTGAGCAGCCGGCCATCTGGGCTGTGCCGGTATGGCTGACCGTCGATCAGCGGCACGATCGGATCAATTCGGCTCGGATCCAGATCAACGGTTGCCGTTCCATCCGCCACGTCGGCCACGATCTTCAGACTGGTCCAGAGCCCGGTTGCTCGACTCATTGCAATGGCGTGACGACCGAGATCGAGTGCCTCCGCGGGGTCGCCCGGGTAGAGAACCGGAATGTGCATGTCGGCCAGAGATGCCGCTGAAGACGACGGAACGGTTGAAGACTTGGCGCTTGGATCGTCTCCTACCAGCGCCACGGCACCGCCATGCGGGTCGGTGCCGGCGAACACGGCGTGACGAAGCGCATCGCTGGCTCTGTCGACTCCGGGAGCCTTCCCGTACCAGAGGCCGACGACGCCGTCATAGCGAGAGTCGGGCCGTGACGCGGCCAATTGACTCCCCATTACCGCGGTCGCTGCGTATTCCTCATTGAGAGAGGGCCGGAGAACGATGGGTAGATCGTCGACCAACTTGGCGGCGGATGCCATGGCGGAATCGACGCCTCCCAGTGGGGATCCCGGATAACCGGCCACGAATGCCGCGGTCGTGAGGCCGTTGCGACGGTCGACGCGAAGTTGTTCGATCGGGATTCGTGCCAATGCCTGGACACCGGTCATGAAGACCGTGCCGTTGTCTTGCGTGTAGCGATCAGAGAGTAGGTACGTAGTGGTCATTCACGTGTCCCCCTGCGAGAGTGCCTCAAGTATCAGCCATATCACGAGACTGATGCCATCACCTTCCTCGGCCATGGGGCTGGTCTCCTCGTGGGCTGCGATCCGTATCCAGAGTTTGTGGCGCCTGATGACCGGCTAATCGGAGATCCAATCCGACATTGGTGGACAGCTGCACACCAGATTGCGGTCGCCATATGCGTTGTCGATGCGGCTCACCGGTGGCCAGTACTTGTCGCCGAGAGCCCACCCTTCGGGGTGTGCGGCCTCGGTGCGCGTGTAGGCATGGTCCCAATCATCTGCTGCCACCTCCATCACCGTATGAGGAGCATTGACCAGGGGATTGTCGTCGGCAGGCCAGGTACCGGCCTGGACGGCCAGCGCCTCATCGTGAATGGCGATCATCGCGTCGCAGAACCGATCGAGTTCGGCCAGGCTTTCCGATTCGGTCGGCTCGACCATGAGAGTGTCGTGCACCGGAAACGACATGGTGGGGGCGTGGAATCCGTAGTCGATCAATCTCTTGGCGATGTCGTCCACTGAAATCCCGGCAGCATGTTGAATCACCCGAGTGTCGAGGATGCATTCGTGGGCGACGAAGCCGTCAGCCCCCGAATAGAGCACCGGATATCGCGATTCCAGTCGGGCTGCGATGTAGTTGGCGTTGAGAATCGCCGCCTTGGTGGCTTCGGCGAGTCCCTTCGCCCCCATCATCTTGATGTACATCCACGAGATGGCGAGAATGCTCGCCGACCCCCAAGGAGCGGCCGCTATCGGTCCCGGGCCTGTGGGTGGTCCGGCGACCGGGTTGAGCGGATGGCGTGGCAGGAAAGGTGCCAGATGGGCACCAACCCCGATTGGGCCCACGCCCGGACCGCCACCGCCGTGGGGGATGCAGAATGTCTTGTGAAGATTCAGGTGTGACACGTCGGCACCGAATTTCCCCGGGCGAGCCAGGCCAACCATTGCGTTCAGATTGGCTCCGTCGAGGTACACCTGGCCGCCGGCTTCGTGAACGGCTGCACAGATTCGGCGTATCTCGGTCTCGAACACACCGTGGGTCGACGGGTAGGTGATCATCAGCACTGCCAGGTGATCGCGATGCTTGGCTATCTTGGCGTCGAGATCGTCGAGGTCGACGTTGCCATGGTCGTCGCATGCCACCACAACAACCTCGAATCCGGCCATGGCGGAACTGGCAGCGTTGGTGCCGTGCGCTGATGCGGGGATGAGGCTGACATTTCGCTGGTCGTCGCCGCGGTTGTGGTGAAAATTACGGACGGCCAATAGACCGGCCAGCTCGCCTTGTGCCCCGGAGTTGGGCTGGAGCGACACGGCGGAGTAGCCGGTGATCTCCACGAGCCAATGCTCGAGTTGATCGATGATTCGCTGGTATCCAATTGTTTGGTCGACAGGCACGAACGGATGGATGGTCGCCAATTCGGGCCACGAGATGGGCTCCATCTCCGTGGCTGCATTGAGTTTCATGGTGCACGAGCCAAGGGGAATCATGGCCCGGTCGAGAGCGATGTCACGGTTGACGAGACGGCGCATGTATCGCACTAGCTCGGTTTCGGAGTGGTAGGCAGAAAAAATCTCGTGCGTCAGTGCCGGACCGGACCGCGTGTAGGCGTCCGGAATCGGGTCCCCAGCGGTGCGATCAAGATTCGCAGCGTCGGCGGTGAGCCCAAATGAATGCCAGACCCTCTCGATTACGGACTGATCTGTGGTCTCATCGAGAGAGATGGTGATCGTGTCGGAGTCGACCCGTCTGAGGTTGAGCCCTTCCGACAGCGCCACAGCCATCACTTTGTCGGCTCGTCCGGGAATCCGCGCGCAGACGGTGTCGAAGAATGAATCGTGCACGACCTCAACACCGCCTTGGCGGAGTCCCGCGGCCAGCACCGCTGCCATGCGCGAGATCCGCATGGCGATACGGGTCAACCCTGCCGGGCCATGGTGGATCGCATACATGGAGGCCATGACTGCCAACAACACCTGCGATGTGCAGATGTTGGACGTGGCCTTCTCGCGGCGGATGTGTTGCTCGCGAGTTTGCAGAGCCAACCGCATTGCTGGGCGTCCCTGAGTGTCGACAGACACCCCGACGAGCCTGCCTGGCATGGCACGTTGGTACTTCTCGAGTGTGGCGAAATAGGCGGCGTGTGGGCCGCCGAATCCCATTGGAACACCAAATCGTTGGGTTGATCCCAGAACGACGTCGGCACCAAGTTCGCCCGGAGGGGTAAGGACGGTGAGGCCGAGTGGGTCGGCAGATACCGCCACCATGACTCCCTCGGCATGAGCTCTGGAAATGATCTTGGACAGGTCGGGGATCTCGCCGGTGGTACCCGGGTACTGGACCAACATTGCGTAGACACCATCAAGCTCGGCCGACTGCGGATCACCGACTGCCACCTCCAAACCGATCGGTCTGGCTCGGTTTTCCATCACGGCAATCGTCTGCGGATGACACTCGCCGTCGACCAGGAATCGGGTGCCGTGTTTACCGCGATCGATGCGGTGAAGCATGGTCATGGCCTCGGCGGCAGCGGTCCCCTCATCGAGTAGCGACGCGTTGGCGATCTCCATGCCAGTCAGCTCGATGACCATTGTCTGGAAATTGAGCAGGGCCTCGAGTCGGCCCTGGGAAATCTCTGGTTGATAGGGGGTGTACGCGGTGTACCAGCCCGGGTTCTCCATGATGTTTCGGCGGATCACCGGCGGAGTGATGGTGTTGTTGTAGCCCATGCCGATCAACGATGTGAGCTGACGGTTGGCCGAAGCCAACTTTCGCAGTTCGTCTTGTGCCGACTGCTGCCCGGCGGGCGACGGCAGGTCCAGATCCTTGGCGATGCGTATGTCGGCCGGGACGGTCCGGTCGATCAGCTCATCGAGGCTGCCGACTCCGATCACTGGAAGCATGTTGTTCAGGTCGAGTGATGTCGGTCCGATGTGTCTTCCAACGAAGGCATTTCGTCCCTCCAGGTCTGCCATGGTTGGGCGCGGAGTTTGGTCTTCATCGGTCGAGATTGTGCTCATGGATTTCCTTCAGGAGAGTTGTATGCATCCTTGCACGCAGCGCACGATTTGCGACGCGGGGGAAGAGCAATTTTGCAATGCACTCACGACACACCGGTATCAATCGGCGCGAGCGGAAGCCGGACCGTTTGGTGGACGTGTGGGATGCGCTCAGCCGTCGGTCAGCTCTGTGCCGAACGCCCGAAGCCGCTCGATTGTGTGACTGTCGACCGCAGGTCGTGTCTGGCCCAGCGAGTCCTTGAGCTGCGTGTAGGCCGTTGATTCGAGACCGCACTTCTTGCATTCGTCGAGATGCGCGGCGATCTTGCCGGCGAATCCGGGTTCGACATTGTCGTCGAGGTAGCTCTGCAGCACGCGTCCCACCTCGCGGCAGTCGACTTCGGGCTTGCGACGCCGGAACCATCTGCGGGCGATCACGTTGGTCTGCCTCCCACGTAGGCGCCACTGTCCTCGAGCTGCTTGCGTAGTCTCGCACGGGCCCGGTGAAGCCGGCTCATTACCGTGCCAACCGGAACGCCCAAAATATCCGCGGTCTCCTGATAGGCAAGCCCCTGCACATCAACGAGCTCGACCACCGTCTTGAATTTTTGAGGCAATGACTCGAACGCCTTTTCGAGTTCGGCGTTGTAGCCCTTCTCCAACACTGTCGATTCCGGACCCTCGTCTCCGGAGTCTTCGGCTGCGACGCGCTCCATGGTTGCATCCGGGTCTCGCATGAGTTCTGGCCGGCGCCGTCGGACTCGATTGATCTGGGCGTTTCGCATGATCGTGAGCAGCCAGGCACGAGGATGGCGACCATCGAATCGACCAACGGCGCGGTAGGCCCGCAACATGGTGTCTTGGACCAGATCTTCAGCGTCGGTGGGATTGCGGGTTATCGATCTGGCGACGCGATAGAGAACCTCGATCTCTGGCACGATGTAGCGGTCGAACGCCGCTTTTTGTGCTCTGTCGTCAATCGCCGGTTCACCCACGACGCGCCAAACTAGCAACCTCGATGGTCTATTCGGTGACACCATGTTGAGTATCGGGAATTGGGCGGGCATCGGCCGGGTTTCGGCAGCGCATGGGATGGCTTCACCATGCCCGCATGGGGCACTCACTCGAAAGATGGATCGACAACGAGCTCGATGAACGTCGCGCCCGTTGCGTGGAAGCCCATGTCGACGATTGTGAGGACTGCACTGCCGAGGTGGCGGCTCTGTTGAAGCTGAAGGCCTCCGTTAGGAGAGTGAGACGCATCGGAACTCCGGATGCCTTGGCTCGTTTGCAGGCAGAAGCGGAGCGGCTGAGTTCTCAATGAGCGATGTCAGCTTTTATGCGGCGTTTGGCGCCGGCGTGGTCTCGTTCATGTCGCCGTGCGTGTTGCCGATCATCCCCGGATACCTGTCTCTGGTGACGGGACTGGAAGTGAGCGAGCTGGAAGAGGGCACCAGAGCGAATCTCCCGAGGATCGCTCGCGACACAGCGTTGTTCATCGCCGGATTCGGATCGGTATTCGTATTGCTGGGCCTTGGCGCCACTTCGGTTGGTTCTGCGTTCATTGACAACCAGCAGCTGTTGACCCGTGTGTCCGGACTGTTGGTCTTGTCGATGGGGTTGTTCGTCCTGGGCTCCATGTATTTGCAGGCGCCGTGGCTGTATCGGGAGGCGAGGTTCCACCCTCAGGTGTCGCAATACGGACACTTCGCGCCGCCGGTCGCCGGGGTGGCGTTCGGGTTCGGTTGGACACCGTGTATCGGACCGGTCTTGACGTCGGTATTGGCCGTTGCTGCGGCAGACGGTCGTGCCAGCCGTGGCGCGCTCCTGTTGGCGGTTTACGCGGCGGGGTTGGGGCTTCCATTCATGATGACCGGCCTGGCCTTTGGCAGAGCCACCAGCGTTCTCGGCGTCATGAAACGCCACATGAAGGGCGTGACGTGGTTCTCGGCGGTCTCATTGTCGGTCTTCGGAGCGATTCTGACGCTCGACCGGCTGACCTGGCTCACCGTTCAAATTCAACGATTAGCACGATTCCTGGGTCTCGACTTCTTGGTCGAGCTGGGCTGACACGGAGGAATACCACCATGGCCAACAAGAGCGCGACCACCAAACGCCGGAAGCGAGCGACCGCCGAGGAACGGCGCGCCGCGGCAATTCGGGCGAATCGGAAGGCGAAGTTGCAATGGATCGCGGTGATCGGTGTGGGCGTGTTGATAGTCGGCGGCGTACTTGCCGTGTCGATCTTGAGCTCTCGGTCTCAAAGCGGAGACACCAGCGTGGCCGCATGGGACCTTCCCGCGAGAGACAACGACCCCGGAGGTGATGGACGCATCACGTTGGCGGAATTCCGCGGCAAGCCCATCGTGCTCAACTTCTATGCCGATTGGTGCAGCGCATGTGAGGCCGAGCTGCCGGCGTTCTCCGCCGTTTCAAGCGAGTTGCGTGATCAGGTCAACTTCGTTCACGTCAATTCCCAGGAGAGCGGCGACTGGCATCGGCTGGTCGACAAGTTCGGCACCGATTGGTGGCCGATCGCCAAGGACATCAACGGGCAACAAAGTGGCGGGTCCGGCCTGTGGCGCAATCTCGGTGGCACCGGAATGCCGATCACCGCGTTCTACGACGCCAATGGCAACTACTTGAACACCATCAACGGGGCGATGGACGAGGGACGGCTGCGCAGCTCGATTGCGAGCCTCTTCGGGATCAACAGCTAGTTCGGTTTGTCGAAACCGCGGCTTGTAATTTGCGCCGAGTGAACCTCGGAGTTGTCGAGTTGGTTGAGATTCCAACGATCTTCAAACACAGAGATACCGCGAAATGCTTGACATTGGCGCGGATTTCGAGTCGCATGTAATTAACCGAGCCGCGATTGTCGTGGCATTTGGAAGGAGCTTCAGGATGAACAAGGGCGAACTGGTGGCAGCGATGGCTGAAAAAGCCGGCGTGAGCCAGAAGGACGCCGGCGCTTGTCTCGACGCGATGTTCGAGACCATCGCCGGTCAAGTCAGCAGCGGCAACGAAGTGGCAATCACAGGTTGGCTCAAGGCGGAGCGGGCCAATACGTCTGCTCGGGTCGCCCGCAACCCTCAGACCGGAGCGGAGATTCAAGTGCCCGCAGGCACCCGAACCAAGCTGTCGGTGGGGTCGAAGCTCAAGGCCGCCGGCAAGAGCTGAGATCACCGCTTGTGGAGTGAGACGAGTCTTGCGCCACGTTGAGAACCATGTGGGGACAGCTTCCGCTGTCCCCACGCTCATTTTTCCCTCAGATACAGTTCCGCCAAACACAGTTCTGTCAGACGCAGTTGTTGCGCAGCATCTACCAAACATCGTGGAGAGAGCATGAATCTGCCATCGCCGATCGACATCCTGCCTCATCGGTCACCGTTCATCTTCGTCGATGAGCTCACATCGCTGGAGGTCGGACAAAGTGCGAAGGGGCTGTGGCACCTCTCGGGAGAGGAGCACTTCTTTGCCGGGCACTTCCCCGGGCGCCCGACGTTGCCGGGCGTGTTGATGTGTGAGGCAATCGCCCAGCTGGGCGCAATCGCGGTGCTAACCGATGACCGCTACTCCGGGAAACTGCCGCTGTTCGGTGGCCTCGACAAGGCGCGGTTTCGCAAGCAAGCCGGCCCTGGCGACACCTTGGAGCTTCAGGCCGAGATGACGCGGCTGTCGGCACGGGCGGGCAAAGGCAGCGGCCGCGCTCTGGTTGACGGGGAGTTGGCCTGTGAGTGCCAGTTGATGTTTGTGATTGTTGATTCGGCCTGATTCAGGACGGCGGTGGGCCGATGATCACGCTGCCGTTGTGCCCTCCGAACCCGAATGAATTCGACATCGATGGCCCTGGCTGCCAAGGCCGGGGGTCGCCGGCCACAATATCGATCTCAGGCAATTCAGGATCGGGTGTGGTGTATCCCCAGGTGGGCGGAATCAACTTCTTCGACATTGCCAGCAACACCGCTGCGGCTTCGAGAGCCCCAGCTCCGCCCAAGGCGTGGCCGGTGACTCCCTTGGTGGAGGTGACGGCAGGACCCGGAGCGCCGAATACTTCCATCATCGCGTGAGATTCGGCCTCATCGTTCTTGCCAGTGGAAGTGCCGTGGGCATTCACGTGAACGATGTCGCTGGGTTGGAGTCCGGCGTCGTCGATCGCCAGGCGCATGCATGTGATGGCGCCGGTGCCGCCGGGTGCGGGTGCGGTGATGTGGTGGGCATCGGCGGTGCTGGCCGATCCCAGGATCTCGCCGAGAATAGTTGCGCCGCGGGCGATGGCAGTTTCCATCTCCTCCAGCACGAGAATTCCGCCGCCCTCAGCCATGACGAAGCCGTGCCTGTCGCGGTCGAATGGTCGACTGATCCCGTCGGATGACAGAGCCGTCATGTTGGCGAAGCCGGCAACGGCAGTGTCGGTGAACGGAGCCTCGCTCCCGCCGGCAAGAACAGCGTCGCAGCGTCCGCTGGCGATGAGTCGCGCTCCGTTGCCGATGGCGTGGGTGCCGGCGGCACAAGCGGTGACCGTGTTCTCGCAGGGCCCCTGAAATCCATATTTCATCGACAGCGTGGCCGCGGCGGCATTCGACATGATCATGGGAACGAGAAACGGGGACACCCGTCGGGCACCCTTGTTGAGACAGATCGCGATTTGCTTCTCGAGCGTTTGGATGCCACCCACGCCGGTCCCGACAAATGTGCCGATCCGTGCCGGGTCGGCGGTGAGTTCGCCTGCCTGTTCCACCGCCTCGGCTGCCGCGGCTACGGCAAACTGGGCAAATCTGTCGGCACGGCGAGCGTCCTTCGGGTTATCGAAGTATTGGGACGGGTCAAAGTCGTGGACGCGGCGCTCGCCGACGGGTGCTTCACCGCAGAGACCTTCGAAGAAGCTCTCTTTGCCCGTTCCACAAGGACCAACGACACCGATGCCCGTTACCGCTACGCGGCGGCCCTGCATCAGAGCTTGGAGGTGACGAGTTCGTACGCCGCCTTGATGGTGGTGACTCCCTCGAGCTCCTCCTCCTCAACTGTGACGTCGAATTCTTCTTCGAGCGCCATGACCAGTTCAACGAGGTCGAGGCTGTCTGCATCGAGGGATTCGAACGAGGCCTCTGGCACTACGGCGGATGCCTCTACCGAGAGCACCTCCACGGCGCATTTCGTGAATCGTGCGAAGTTGTCGTCACTCACTTGAGTTTCTCCATGTCTTGTCGAAATTGTTGCAAAGTCGTGCCGGTCGCGGGATTTCATCCCATCGAAAGTCCCCCATCGACCGGAAGAACGGTACCGGTCACGTAACCGGCCTCGTCGGATGCAAGAAATTGTATGGCGGCGGCGATCTCTTCCGCTTCTCCGAGCCGCCCCAGCGGCACCATTGCGAGCATGGCGTTGCGCTGCTCGTCATTGAGCTCGGCGAGCATGTCGGTTTGTATCGGGCCGGGGGCCACGACATTCACTGTGATGTTGCGGCTGGCGAACTCCTTCGCCAGTGAACGTGAGAGGCCAATCAGGCCAGCTTTTGACGCGGCATAGTTGGCTTGGCCGGCTTGGCCACCAAGTCCCACTACCGACGAAATGAACACCATGCGGCCCCATCGACCGCGCATCATCGACTTGACCACGCGCCTGGCCACCCGGAAGCCTCCGGTGAGGTTGGTATCGAGCACGGAGGTGAAGGCTGCGTCCTTCATGCGGAGAACCAATCCGTCTTCAGTGATTCCCGCGTTGGACACGAGAATCTCGACCGGACCAAGAGCGTCCTCGACAGCGGTAACCGCGGAATCAACGGAATCCGAGTCGGTTACATCGCACTTGACAACCGTGATGTCGTCCGCGATCGGTTTGCCGCTGCGTGAAGTGACCGCCACCCGATATCCGGCAGCCAAGAAACGGCGAGCCGTAGCTAGCCCAATTCCCCGGTTGCCGCCGGTGATGAGAACGACTCTTGCGGTCACCAGCGCACCACCGCGCTGCCCCAGGTCATGCCCCCACCGAACCCCGTCATACAGACAATCGCGCCCGTCTCCAGTACGCCATCATCTCTGGCCTGGGCCATCGCCAGCGGGATGCTGGCCGATGACGTATTCCCCGTGTGGTCGATGACGTTGTGGGTCTTGTCCATGGGTATCCCTACACGGTTGGCGACGGCCTCGATGATTCGAATGTTGGCTTGATGGGGAAGGAAGACGTCGACCTCTGATGCTTTCACACCCGCGTTGGCCAATGCCATGTCGACCGACCTGACGACGGCCCGAACCGCCTTTTTGAAGACTTCACGGCCTTCCATCTTTATGAAATCGCCATGGTCGCAGTAGAGGATCGAATTGAGGTTCCCGTCGGCGCCGAGATCCCACCCGAGCAATTCGCCCTGCTCATGCTTCTCGAGAACTATCGCGCCCGCACCGTCGCCGAAGAGAATTGCCGTGCCTCGGTCAGACCAATCGGTGAGAGAGGCCATTGCGTCGGATCCGCACAACAACACCTTGTCGGGGCCGCCCGGCACGCTCATGAGTCCGTAGGCGGTGACGTATCCGTAGAGAAACCCTGCGCACACAGCGTTCACGTCGAAAGCGCCGCATGACAGGCCAAGGGCAGCTTGAACCACTGCAGACGTTGCGGGAAATCGTTGATCCGGAGAGGTGGTGCTCAAGATGAGGAGATCGATGTCGTCAGCTTGTAGTCCGGCCGACTCCATCGCCTCACGCCCGGCGGCGATGGCCATGTGTGAGGTGACTCCGCCCACGTGGCGCTCTCTGATTCCTGCGCGCTCTCGGATCCAGTCGTCGCTGGTGTCCATTGTTTGAGACAACTCGTCGTTGGTGACGATTCGCTCGGGGAGATTGGTGCCGATGCCGGCGATGCGGATTGTCATCAGATTGTCCTCAGCCACGCAATGGGTTGACTTGCCTTTACTCGCTCGCCTTCAAGGGCCAACACTCCTATCACCTCTCCGCTGAACGAGCTCACCACCTCTCGCGATCCGACTTGGCCGAGCACCTGGCCGACCGAGATCGTGGTGCCGGCGACGCAGTCGTCGGATGGGTTGAAAACCCCAGCGGAGGGACTCACGACCAGACGCTCGGTGGCAAAGAGATGTTCGCCCTCGAGATTGGATGGCGAAGGAGCGGGACGGCTTGCCAGAAATTCGATGAGGCCGTCCAGATCGTTTGGACTGGAAACGGCAATTCGTTTGCAATCGGTCACCGTGCGTTTGGCCAATCCCGTGAGGACGCTTCCGGGGCCGATCTCGATGAAGGTGTTCATGCCATCGGATTCGAGGCGTCGCAGGGTCTGCTTCCATCGAACCGGAGAGCAGAGTTGAGCGCCGAGGAGGTCGGGCCAGGACTCGGAATCTTCGTGCGGGCAGGCGTCGACATTGGCGTAGACCGGACGTTCAGGGGGCCGGAACTCGACGGTGTCGAGCGCCTCACGCAACCTCGTTCGGGCCGGTGCCATCAACGGAGTGTGGAACGCCCCTCCCACCGGGATTCTCATTGCCCGCTTGGCCCCGAGTTCCTTGGCCACGGCGGAGGCCTTGTCGAGGTCGGCAGGAGCGCCGGCTATAACGACCTGACCGGGAGCGTTGTAGTTGGCTATCCAAGCCTCACCCGCCGCTCTCTGGCAAGCAATGTCGACCTGGTCGTCGTCGAGCCCCAACACGGCGGCCATCGTGCCCTCTCGCTGGTCGGCGGCTGACTGCATGGCGTCCCCACGCTCGGTGACGAGTCTGGCCGCGTCGCGAAAGTCGAGCGCTCCCGCTGCGGTGAGCGCGGAGTACTCGCCCAGACTGTGTCCGGCGTGCGCGGTCGGCACCACTCCCAATCGGCTGACCGCGTCGAGAGCGACCATCGAAGTCACGAATGTGGCGAGCTGGGCATTCTGGGTGCGGGTGAGTTCCTCTTTGTCGGTGTCGAGCAGCAGCTTGGCGACGTCTCGACCGGTTGCCTCGGAGGCCTCGTCGACCAGCTCCCAAGACGGGTGGTCGGCCCAGTCTGAACCCATCCCGGGCTTCTGGGAACCTTGTCCGGGGTATGTGAAAACGATCATTCAGTTGCTTTCGGAGCTGACGTGCTGGCCATTGTGACCCGGATGACGCGGCAAGGGTTTCATTACTGTCGAGTAGTTGTGGCGCATGTTGTGACGCGGGCCATTGGGCACCGCTCGATCATGACACCTCAGTGTGCCTGGGCCAGTCGGACATGGCCTCGGAGTTGCGCCTGATCGACATCTCTCGGATGAAGGCGATCACGACGAGCAGCAATCCGACTCGAGCGATGAGGCTGGGAGGGTTTCGGCGCATCACCAACAGGCTACGCTGCGCCGGACACCGCAAACACATCCTGCCCGGGTGGTGGAATTGGCAGACACGACGGACTCAAAATCCGTTGCTTTCACGAGCGTGCGGGTTCAAGTCCCGCCCCGGGCACCAATGCGATTCTTCTCATGAAACGGGCGGGATCCCTCTGATCGTCATGAAGTCTTCGAGGGGTTTCTTTGCGAGATCTGGGACCAGCGTGCCTTCCGCTGGGTAGCCAACGGGGAACATGATTGCCGGCCTTTCATTTTCGGGCCGGCCGAGAATCTTGGATATGAATGCCATTGGGGAAGGCGTGTGTGTGAGAGTCACGAGCCCCATGTTGTGGATGGCGGAGATGAATAATCCAGCGGCAATTCCGCAACTCTCCTTCACGTAGTAGTTGTGATGACGTTGCCCCTCGTGGTCAACGCCGTAGCGCTGTTCAAACAGCACGACCACCCATGGAGCAATCTCCAGGAACTCCTTGTGCCAATCGGTGCCAAGGTGGGCTAGAGCTGCCTGCCATTCGTCGTTCATTCGCTTGTCGAGGTAGTTGGTGCGCTCCTCCTTCTCCGCCGCCAATCTGATCTGATGCTTGAGGTCGGGGTCGCTGACAGCAACGAAGTGCCAGGGCTGGAGATTGGCGCCAGATGGGGCGGTCCCAGCCGTTTCGATCGCGGTTGCTATCAGATCCTCGGGAACGTCCTCGTCGGAGATCATCCGCACGGATCGACGCCGTTGCATCGTCTTCAGGTACGCATCAGCGTCCTGACGTGACTCTTCGAGCGTTCGCTTGGAGTAGTCCAGCGGCTTGAACGGGTGCTCGTCGATTGTGGAGTCCGACGGGTATGGATGCTGATAGCGGGAACTCATGGGGCAACGATGGCGAGATGAGCTTCGTGTGTCAAAGCGGAATTGGTGAATCAATCCGATCCAGGGGCGCTGCTGACACGTTGCTCCACGAAATCCAGCAGCGCTGCTGAGTCCGGCTCCGAGCAGGTGAGCTTCCATGTCCATGCTGTTGCGACCACGGGCGTCGGAAGGTTGACTCCGGGGGCGACCACCACGCGTTCGGTGGAGAGTTGCTCAAGTAGTTTCACGCCGGACGCGTCGAGTGACTCGTCATACTGGATGAGCGCTGATCCGCCCTCCAGTATCGATACTTGAATTGCAGGATCGATCGCCGACTTCATCACCCCAATCGGGGTCTGGCCCGAGATATGCGGCCCGGACGTTGGTGGGTTGGTGAGGAATGCCGCCGTGCCGGGATCGATCACGTGAAGAAAAGAAGCAGGGTCCAACGGCTCACGTAGCTCACGACAGGTCGAGCCAGTGGTCGAGCTGCACGATCCGACGATGAGGACAGCCGCGGCAACGGTCGGTATCAGTCGAATCATGATCAACTCTGCCCCATGACTTGCGGTCTCGCACCTTGACGGGCATGTCGATCTAGAGTGGATGGATGAAAAAGGCTCGGATCGAGCGGCGATTGCGCCTGATCGGCAGGCAGATGTCGGCACTTCGCGATGATCTGCTTGAAAGCGAAGGGCAGTCTCGTCAACTGGTCGATGAAGCTGATGACGCGAGATTACGTGCGCTCGTATCCGAGACTCCGCTTGCCGAACGTGAGCACCGGCAGGCAGATCGCCATGCGGAGCGCCTTCAGAGGCACCGAGAGCGAACGATTTCCAGACTGAACGAGCTTGAAGACGAACAGAATGATTTGCTCGACCGGCTCGGGAATCTGTGACCGATTCCCATTCTGAGGCCCAGCCGCCGCCCGTGCGAATCCTGGTGGCCGAGGACGAAGCGATCATTCGGCTCGACTTGGTCGAGACTCTCGAATCGGAGGGCTATGAGGTCGTGGGTACCACCGGGCGCGGAGACGAGGCCGCTCAGTTGGCTGTGGCGCTCGAACCCGATGTGGTTTTGCTCGACATCAAGATGCCTGGTGCCACCGGGCTCGAGGCAGCTCAGGTGATTGCCTCCGAAGGACGGTCCGCGGTGGTGGTGCTGACGGCATTCGGCCAACGCGAGTTTGTCGACGATGCGAAGTCGGCGGGTGTCATGGCGTATTTGGTGAAGCCGTACCGGCGTACCGACCTTGTTCCCGCTATTGAGCTGGCGTTGGCTCGCTATCGAGAGTTGAGAGAGACCCATGGTCATGTCGATGATCTGGCGAGACGGTTGGCCGATCGGACAGCCATTGATCGAGCCAAGGGTCAGCTCATGGATCAATTCGGAATGACGGAAAGTGATGCGTTCGGGTTTTTGCAGCGCGGAGCGATGTCGGCGCGTTGCCGCATGGCGGAAATCGCCGCCGCGGTTCTCGATGGCTCTCTCGAGCCGTGATCTCGTCGGCCAGGACTGACTAGGGTCCTTGGCGATGTCGAAGGTCATGCTGATAGATGGAAACTCACTCACCTATAGGGCTTTTTTTGCGCTGCCCACGGATATGGCCACGGCGTCGGGGCAGGTCACCAACGCCGTGTTCGGCTTCACGTCGATGTTGATCAATTTGCTCAAGGACCACCAGCCGGACCTCGTGGGGGTTGCGTTCGACCGACGGGAACCCACCTTTCGACACAAGGCCCTGCCGTCCTACAAAGCCAATCGGGATGCCACCCCAGACATCCTCATCCAACAGATGGGGCTCGTGCGCCAGATGCTGGATCGGTTGGGCATCAGCTCGATGGATGTGGTGGGCTTCGAGGCCGATGATGTGATCGCAACGCTGGCGACCGAGGGTCGAGACCGGGGAGACGACGTCATTGTCGTCACAGGAGACCGCGATAGCTATCAACTAGTCGAAGATCCGCATGTACGGGTCTTGTACAACAAGCGTGGGGTATCGGACTACGCGCTCTATGACGAGGATGGAATCAAGGAACGCACGGGGGTGGTGCCGTCTGAGTACGTCCAGTACGCGGCGATGCGAGGCGATCCGTCCGACAACCTGCCGGGGGTGCCGGGCGTAGGCGAGAAGACGGCGGCCAAATTGATCAATGAACGAGGCGGGATTGATGGCATTTATGCGAGCCTCGATCAACTGACTCCGAAACTGCGCGAGAACCTCGCAGCCAACGAAGAAAACGTACGCAACAACGTGGATCTGATGACGTTGGTGCGTGACGTCGATCTGCCGCTGGGCATTCCCGATCTGGAGTTTGGCGATGTTGACGCCGAGGCGGTTCGTGAGCTGTTCGGGTTTCTCGAGTTTCGAAATTTGTTCAGCCGGCTCGCCGCGGTGATGCCGGCTCTCGGGGCCGACGACCACGCAGAGGCCGACGGCGGAGCCACGATCCTCGAGGCGGAGGTCACGATCGCGGAAACCGTGGACGAGGCAGTGGCATGTATTGAGGCATGCAGATCGCGGGGCGATGGTCCGATCTCCATGGCCATTTGTGAGCAGACCGGATCGGATGGCCTCGTGGTGGTGACCGATTCGGCCATGGCCGGCACAACCTTCGTTCCCGAGCGATTCCTGACCGATGGGGGCTTCGTAACGGAGTTGTCGCGGCTCGTTGGTGCGAAGAAGCCCGGTGTCGCGTTGCATGGCTCCAAGCGCTTTGTGCGTCACATGATCGACCTCGGCATCGATGTGACGGGGCTCGTATTTGATACGACGTTGGCCGCCTACCTTCTCGATCCGGCCGGCCGTTCGTACGAGATCAGTGATTTGCTCGCCCGCTACACCGACTTCGAGATGCCCGAGTCCGGCGCTCCTTCCGGTCAGCTCGATTTCGAATCCGACACTGAGCCGGGCTACCTCTTGGCCGCGCGTGAGGCCCTCGCGGTTGATCGGTTGGTGGTACCCATGCGCAACTCGATGGAGTCTCTGGGGCTGCTGCAACTTCACGACGATCTCGAGATTCCGCTCGTGAGGGTGCTGGCGAGAATGGAACACATCGGGATCGGGGTCGACCGTGAGGCGCTCACACAGATCCGAGACGTTCTGAATTCCTCGGCATCGGAATTCAGGGATGCTGTCGTGTCCGACGCAGGACACGAGTTCAACGTCAACTCCACAAAGCAGCTGCGAGAAGTTCTCTTTGACGAGCTTGGTCTTACTCCTCACAAGAAGACAAAGACCGGATTCAGCACCGATGCTCAGACGCTCGAAAAGCTTCGCGGCGAGCATCCGATCATCGAACATCTCATCGCGTATAGGGAAGTTGAGAAGCTTCGCTCAACCTATGGCGAGGGGCTGCTGGCCGAGGTGGGTCCCGGCGATCGAATCAGAGCCACATTCAACCAAACCGTCGCGCGAACCGGCCGGCTCAGTTCCGATGCCCCCAACCTCCACAACATTCCGATTCGGTCGGATCGGGGACGAGTCTTCAGGTCCGCATTCATCGCGCCGAGCGGCAGCCGTCTGGTGGTCGCCGATTACGACCAGATTGAGTTGCGTTGCATCGCCCATTTGTCGGGCGACCCCGGGTTGGTGAGAGCGTTTGAGGCCGGCGACGACATCCACACCACGGTTGCTGCCCGTGTTTTCGACGTCGATCCGTCGGAGGTCGACCACCACATGCGCTCAAAGGCCAAAATGGTGTCCTACGGGCTTGCCTACGGCATGGAGGCGTACGGTCTGGCCCAGCGCCTCAACATTGCCACGTCGGAGGCGTCCGAAATACTGGAGTCGTACTTTGCCGCGTTCCCGTCTGTACGGGACTACATGGACCACACAGTGGATGAGGCAAGGGCCCGCGGCTACACCGAGACCCTCTTTGGCAGGCGTCGCAACATTCCGGAACTGGCGTCACCCAACCGTCAGATTCGCCAGGCCGGTGAACGTCAGGCAATGAATGCGGGAATACAGGGGCTGGCGGCCGACATTTTCAAGGTTGCTTTGATCGAACTCGACTCCCAACTGGCGTCGGCCGAATTGCGGAGTCGCATAGTTCTTCAGGTGCACGACGAAATACTCGTGGAGGCACCGATTGATGAGGTCGACAGTGCGACGGATCTCGTCCGTTCGACCATGACTGGTGCCTACCAACTGTGTGTTCCGCTCGAAGTTGATCTGCAGGTCGGTCAAACCTGGGCTGACGCGAAGGCGTAATCGCCGCACCACCCGGGTGTTGCCTGCAGTTGACCGAGATATCGTTGGGCGGTCGTCACTCGACGGCCCGACATGGCCCGATGCCCTGTCGTGACCCTATTCCCTCTACAAAGTAGTCAACCGTGTCAGAACAGACCGTCCCCGCCAGCTCCGAATCGGAGTTCGGCACTTTCAATGCCGATGGCACCTACACCCCCCGCCAGATAATCGACGCCGATCTCAAGGGCGTCGATATCGAAGAGGCCTACTCGTCAACCATGGTCACCGTGGAAGATGGACAACTCGTCGAAGGCACCGTCGTACGTGTCGACCACGACGAAGTGTTGCTCGACATTGGCTACAAGTCAGAGGGTGTTATTCCCGCTCGGGAATTGTCGATTCGCAACGACATCGATCCTTCAGAGGTCGTGTCGATGGGCGAGAAGATCGAAGCGCTCGTCATCACCAAGGAAGACAAAGAGGGACGTCTGGTTCTCTCCAAGAAGCGTGCCCAGTACGAGCGAGCTTGGGGAAAGATCGAAGAGATCAAAGCAGCCGAAGGTGTTGTCAAGGGATTGGTGATCGAGGTCGTCAAGGGCGGCTTGATCATGGACATCGGATTGCGCGGATTCCTCCCGGCGTCGCTCGTCGAGCTTCGCAGGGTGCGCGACCTCCAGCCCTACGTAGGCAAGGAACTCGACGCCAAGATCATCGAGCTCGACAAGAACCGCAACAACGTCGTGTTGTCCCGTCGGGCATGGCTCGAGGAGACCCAGCGAGATCAACGCGAGGAGTTCCTCGACAATCTCAAGCCAGGCGAGCGCCGCAAGGGCGTTGTCTCCTCGGTTGTGAACTTCGGCGCATTCGTCGATCTTGGCGGCATGGACGGACTCATCCACGTCTCCGAACTCTCATGGAAGCACGTCGATCACCCAAGTTCGGTTGTGGCTGTGGGCGATGAAATCGACGTCGAGGTGTTGGAAGTCGATCTCGAACGCGAGCGCATCAGCCTTTCGTTGAAAGCCACGCAGCAGGATCCGTGGCAGGAATTCGCCGGCAGCCACAGAGTTGGCGAACTGGTCTACGGTCGGGTCACCAAGCTCGTTCCGTTCGGTTCATTTGTTCAGGTCGGGGACGGCATCGAGGGACTCGTCCACATCTCGGAGATGTCCGCCCACCACATCGATCTCCCGGAGCAGGTTGTGACGCCGGGCGAGGAGTTGTGGGTCAAGATCATCGATCTCGATCTTCAGCGCCGTCGTATCAGCCTCTCGATCAAACAGGCAGCCGAGGGCGGCCAGGTCGCGGCCGAATACCAGGAGCACTTCGGCGAGCATGCCTACGATCCTGAAGGCAATTACATCGGTGGCGAAAGCGACTCCGAGGGCCAGCAGGCTTGGGAGGAGTACTACGCCACGGTCGATGACGAATCGCAGGTGGTCGTGGGAGAGGGCGGAACCGACGAAGACGGCACCGAGTACGAGTACGTAGAGGTTGAGGAGGTGGTCGAAGAAGTCGTCGGCGAAGACGCTGTCGAAGAGACCGCTGAAGTATCCGCCGACGAGGCCACCGAACCCGTCGCTGAGGCCACTGAACCCGTCGCTGAGGCGACCGAACCCGTCGCTGAGGTCGAGGATCAGGCCTAGTCACTGATCTCGGGCTCAGCCCGACACATCCACAAATCTACTTGAGGGGCGCCCATCGTGGCGCCCCTCTCCCGCGTCATGGCCGCGCGACTGAGCGAAACCCTTCAAGGCCGCTGCGTCTTTTGACGACGAGAAGGCACCGGCGTTCACGCGATCGAGTCGTGTCCGTCTCCCTGGGTCGAAAGCCTCACAAAGCTGTTTGGGCTGCCGACAGGGTTGGAAAGCACATCTCCCGGCAAACGAGGGTCCAGTGGGTTCACGAAGAACACTCATATTGATAGCAGCCATTGCAGTCGGCGCATTTGCCGGCATTGCATTGTTGAGTTACATACGCGGCGTGGAGGATGGCGTCTACCAAGACGCCCAACCCGTCGAGGTTCTGATCGCGGCCAACGACATCCCGAAGGGGACACCCGCGGCCGACGCGCTACAGGCGGTCCAGGTGAAGGACATTCCGCTCGAGATCAGGCCATCGAGCTATATACCGGCCGATGGGGTGGAGGAGCTAGCCGGATTGGTGGCCAACAGCGACATCCCGCGCAACCAGATCATCATCAGAGGGCTGTTTGTCGACCCGACGGTCATCCAACAGTCGTTCAAGGATCAGATTCCGAGCGGCCAGGTTGCCGTGTCGGTCTCGGTGGCCCAGGTACGCGCTGTCGGGGGCTACCTGCAACCGGGTGACGACGTGAACATCATGGTCAATGACAGTGGCGCCGGCTGTGGCACTGTAAATGAAACGACTGTCGTGGCAGATGCTCCGGCCACGCCTGTAGAGGGCCTCCAGAGCGTTCCGCCAGTCGAATACTGCTCGTACACCCAGCCCGCTCGATACATCTTCCAGCAGGTTCGGATACTTGCCATCGGAGATCGTCAGACTCTCCAGCCCGGGCAGACCTCCGATGCCGGGATTGTTCCCATGAGCGGAACGATCACCTTCATGGTTCCCAACGAAGCCGCCCAGATCATCGCATCGCTGGACCCATCGATGATGTATCTCACGCTGCTTCCGGAGGACTATCAGGCCGAGCCGCTCGATTCGCTGACCACGGATCTTCTGGAGGGGTCGACCCCGGCTGAAACTGCGGAGTGTCTGACGCCCTACGGCACCGACGGCTATGTGGCCGGCGATGTCGCGGCAGGCACCTCCGATTACGCCAGCACGGCAGCCGGGTTCAGCTGTGCTCCGATTTGGGAAGGATGAACAAAGTGTCGAGTTTCTTCACCGACGACACCAGCTCGATCCCCGCAGCGGATCTGCCCGAGAAGGACCGCGCTCACAGCGAGGGTCTCGGGAGTCCTTCACCCAGCGACCAGCTTGGCACCGCCAAATTCGACGGTTCGGGTGTGAACGTCGTCGTGATCGATCCGGATGACATCACCAGGAACCGAATCTTGGCCCAACTCGGTGAGGATGTCAGCTCCTTTTCGTCAACCGAAGAGTTGCTTCCATTCCTCAACGGCGAGCCCGTTGTCATGATCCTGGGGCCAAGTTGCGTTGTCGACGGAGCGCTTGTGGTGGCGGAACAGGTGCTGCGCGATCATCGCGAAATTGGCGGGATACTGGTCACCGAGGAACTCACCACCAACCTCCTTCAGCAGGCACTCCGAGCCGGAGTAAAGGATGTGCTGGCGGCGCCGGTCGACCGATCGCAGCTAACCGAGGCGATCGCGCGGGTGACACCTGATCTCGTCGGCAAGTCCGCTGAGCCGCTCAACATCGACGACACCCCGGAAGACGACGGGGAGCTCGCCCATGTGATCACCGTATTCTCAACCAAGGGTGGGGCTGGGAAATCAGTTATCGCCACCAACCTTGGCGTGTTGCTTGCAGAGAGGTCCGATAAGCCCGTCTGTTTGGTGGACGCTGATCTTCAGTTCGGCGACATCGCCGTGATGTTGAAGCTGGCGCCACAGCACACCATTGTGGATGCTGTCAGTTCCCTCGATCGGCTTGACGCAAGTTTGCTACAGAATCTGCTGATCACCCATGAGTCCTCGGGGCTCAAGATTTTGGCCGCTCCACTGGAACCGGCATTCGCCGATCAAATCGGCGCCGCTGAGATGGTTCAGATCATCGAGGTTCTGAAGCGGTTCTGCTCGTATGTGATCGTGGACACTCCCGCCTACTTCAACGACGTCGTGCTCGGAATGATCGAGGTGAGTGATGACGTCCTGCTCGTGGCTGGAATGGATATTCCCAACATCAAGAACGTCAAGATCGGATTGCAGACGCTTCGATTGCTCAACACGCCGATGGAGAAGTTGCATCTGGTGCTCAACAGGGCCAATTCAAAGGTGAAGCTCGACGTCACGGAAGTTGAACGAACTCTTCAGATCAGCGCAGACGTGTTGATTCCAAGCGACATTGTCGTGCCTCAGTCGGTCAATAGGGGAGTCCCATTGGTCCAGACTGCGAAGCGATCTGGCGTGTCCAAAGCCATTGAGGAAATGGCCGATCTGTTCGCCAAGGAAGATGCCAAAACGAAACGCGGCTGGCGTTGAGTCAAGTCCCGACAGCCAATCTCCCAATCGATAGGGCGTCCACGCAGTGGACGCAAGGAGTGTAAATGTCTCTCTACAAAAGACTTCACGAGGTCCAGCAGAAAGACAGCCGGTCTCCTGGCAACTCTGATGAGGGCGCCGATGGTGCGGTGAGGCCCTCCAGCGGGGGCACTGGCCTCGCGGCAGCGACGCGGCAAGCTCGTAGCGGCGTGTCCGGCCGGCGCGACCCCGTTCTCGATGAGCTTCGCCAGCGGATTCATCACAGTCTGATAGATGAACTTGGCCCGATCCTCTACGACAGCCGCCTGTCGGAGGAGGATCTTCGCAAGAAGGTCCACGAGCAGCTGATCACGGCTTTGGCTCAGGAACGGGCACCTCTTTCGGCTGCCGACAAGGCCCAGCTGATCCAGGACGTGTCAGACGACATACTCGGGTACGGCCCGATCGATCCGTTGCTTCGTGACGACGAAGTGAGCGAGATCATGTGCAACGGACCGGATTCGGTATTCGTTGAGCGAAACGGCCGGTTGATGAAGGACCCTGTCACCTTTGTCGACGACGCACATCTTCGTCGGATCATCGACAAGATTGTGGGACAGGTTGGGCGCCGCATCGACGAGTCATCGCCGATGTGCGACGCGCGCCTACCAGACGGTTCTCGAGTCAACGCAGTGATCTCGCCGCTGACGATTGGCGGGCCCTTCTTGACGATCCGAAAGTTCAAGGCTGACCCTCTGCAGGTTGACGACCTGATTCGTTTCGGCACCTTCGACGCCAACGCCGCGAGATTCCTTCAGGCGTGTGTGGTCGGTCGACTCAACATCATCGTGTCGGGTGGTACCGGAACCGGCAAGACCACCACCTTGAACGTCTTGTCCTCGTTCATTCCCGCAGATGAACGTGTTGTCACCGTGGAGGATGCCAAAGAACTGCAGTTGCATCAGGAACACGTGCTGTGCATGGAGACCAGGCCCCCCAACATCGAAGGTCGTGGCCAGGTCACGATTCGAGATCTCGTGAAGAACAGTCTGCGTATGCGACCGGATCGGATCGTGGTTGGAGAGTGCCGCGCCGGCGAGGCTCTCGACATGTTGCAGGCCATGAACACCGGCCACGACGGTTCGCTCACCACCGTCCACGCCAACACGCCGCGCGACACCTTGAGCAGGCTCGAAACTCTGACTCTGATGGCAGGATTCGATCTGCCGGTCCGTGCGATCAGGGAGCAGATGGCATCCGCTGTGGACGTCATCATCCAGATCGCTCGTCTACGAGACGGCAGTCGCCGGATCACTCACATCACCGAAGTGCAAGGCATGGAAGGTGATGTGATCACATTGCAGGACGTATTCCTGTTCGATTTTGGCGCCGGTGTGGACGACGAAGGTCGATATAGAGGTGTCCTGCGCCCCACCGGTATCAGGCCGAAGTTCGCCGAGAAGCTCAAGGCTCAAGGAATCAAGTTGAGTCCAGACACATTCGCTCCTCAAAACGTGAGGGGAATCGAACAGTGACTCGCTCTGAGTCGGGAATCTCCCGCCATCGGTCGCGGACTCGAACGTTGATTCTCTCGTGGGTCGCGCTCGTATCGCTGGCGATTGGTTTTGGGGCAAGCCACGCAGCATTCGCGCAAGATGACGTGTTGCCCTTGGGCCCCGACACCAGCGTGATCGCCATTGATGCCGTCGGCGATCCTGTAGTTGTCATCCGATCACCTCAGACTCCAACAGATGTGTCCATTGCGGTTGGGAATCAATCGGCCACAGTCGGCTCGATCACCTCCATGGCTGACAGCGGCAGAACGATCCAAACGGTGTTGGTGATTGACAATGGAGCGGAGTCGAGCGAGTTCTTGGACAGCTTCACTACAGCCGCACGGAATTATGTTTCGGCGGCACCGGTCACCGAGAAGATAGCGGTGTGGACCACTGGTGGCGGTTCGAAGCTTCGGGTTGAGAGCACCGACGACCACGAACGTGTGGACGCTGTGTTGGCCAATCTCGTCACCGCAGCCGGCAGCAACCATATGTGGGACGCGGTCAGGGCTGCCTCGCTGGATCTGACCGATGTAGCACCCGGATCGGCGAACGTTGTGGTCTTCGATGGATCGGCAGACACCGAATCAATTTCCACATCCACGGAGGCACGAGGCGCGGTACTTGCGTCAGGGGCATCCGCGTTTGTTGTGGCAGATGATGACCCAAACGTTCCGATCGAATCGCTGGCGCGGCTCGTTTCGGTCAGCCCGGCAGGAGGCTTCGAATCGAATTCCGATCCCGCGGTGTTGGCCACTTATGGCACTTCGGTGTCCGACGTTGTCATGGGCACTTGGCTGATCGGATTCTCGTCGAGCAATCTTGCCACGGAGAATCAAATCGACATATCGGTCGACGGGTCTACTTTCGCGGCTTCATTCGTGCCGGGATCAGTTACCGCCGGCACCGCTCTTGAACCTGTCCGAATCGTAACCAGCGGTGGAATCGGACTCCTTCAGGGTGACTCCGGAAAGCTCATCGGAGTGGTGTTGGGTGCGTTCGCGATCGCTCTTGCCGCATATGCAATGGCGATGCTGTTCCAAAATGAGCCGTCGGCGCTCGACGTGACGTTGGTTCCATACACCGAAGCCGTGGGAGGTGAGTCCGAGGCCTCCTCGAGCCACAAGAGCGCATTCTCCAAGAGTTCCTTTGTGAAGCGGGCGGTCGAGATGACCGAAGGCCTTGCCGAGCGCCAGGGCATCCTGGTGAAGACCGAGAACCTGCTCGAGCGTGCTGCGGTGCCACTCAGAGTTGGCGAGGCCATATCGGGCTACGCAGTGATCGCGCTGCTGATGGCCGTCATCGGTCTGATCGTTGGTGAGTCGGTCATCGCCATGATCTTCTTCGCCACCCTCGGGCTGATGGTCCCGCCAATGGTGGTCAAGATGAGGGCTTCACGACGTCGCAAGAAGTTCATGAATCAATTGCCCGACACACTGCAGCTGCTGTCGTCGACTCTCAAGGCGGGCTATTCCTTCATGCAGGGGGTTGAGGCTGTGGCGCAGGAGGTTGAGGAGCCCATGGCTGGTGAACTCCACAGAATCGTGGCGGAGACACAGCTCGGCAGAGCCCCCGAGGAATCGATGGACTCGTCGGCAGAACGAATGGACTCGAACGATTTCGCCTGGGCTGTGATGGCCGTGCGTATCCAGCGTGAAGTTGGCGGAAATCTTGCTGAGTTGCTGCTCACGGTGGCGGAGACAATGACAGAGCGCGAAAGGCTCAGGCGTGACGTGGCATCTCTCACGGCTGAGGGAAAGATGAGCGCAATCGTTCTCGGCCTCTTGCCGGTACTTCTCGGGTTGGTCATGTGGGCGATGAACCGGGAATACATCGGTCTGCTATTCACCGACTCATTCGGAAAAGTCCTGTTTGTCGTCTCGGTCATATCCGCGCTTGCCGGATTTGCCTGGATGAAAAAGATGATAACGATCGAGATCTGAGGCTCACGTGTTGAACATCGATCCCCAAATTGCGGTGGCCCTCTTCGGGGGAGCGCTTGGACTCATCGTCTGGAGTGTCGCTGCGCAATCTCACGACCGGTCGGCTGTCAGAGAGTCACTTCGAGCTCTCGACGACTACGAAATCGACAACGCCCGCGATCAGGAACTCCTCAACCCTCTTGCTCAACGAGCAATCATGCCGGTGATAGGTGCCCTGACCGGCTTGGGTCGTCGGCTGACCCCGGTCGGTTACGTCGATGGAGTTCGCCACAAGTTCACTCTGTCGGGGCGCGACAACTCCGATGCGTTGGACCGCTTCCTGGCGATTCGAGTTGTCACCGTGGTGTTCATTCCGATCTCGCTGTGGCTGAGCTACGGCCTGAATCCGATGAACCTGCAGGGAAAGAGCCAGATGGGTGTAGCCGCGCTGAGCGTGCTCACGCTCTTGGTCGGTCCGGATGCCAAGCTCAATCGTGCTGTCGACGAGCGCCAAAAACTGATCCAGCGTGGCCTCCCTGACATCATCGACCTACTGGTAATCAGCGTTGAGGCAGGTCTCGGTTTCGAGCAGGCGCTCGACCGGACCATTAGATCGGTTCCGGGACCCCTGAGCGACGAGTTCATTCGAATGCTCGGCGAGGTCAGAGCCGGATCAACTCGCTCCGACGCCATGCGTGCGCTGGACGCCAGAGTCGAGGTCGCTGAGATTCGTTCATTCGTTCTGGCGATCCTTCAAGCCGACACATTCGGTGTGTCGATCGGCCGGGTGCTCCGGGGTCAAGCAGCAGAAATGCGAATCAAGCGTCGCCAGTTGGCTGAGGAACGGGCCCAGAAGGCTCCTGTCAAGATGCTGATCCCAATGGTATTTTGCATCTTCCCGGCATTGTTCACCGTGGTGATCGGCCCGGCCGTGATTCAGATCATGACCAACTTCAAATAGGCCGGGATGTCGTGTGGCAGAAGAAGCCGGGTATGCGAGAGCGAGGGCTGCTGCTGCGAACGCGCCGTTGTTGTCTCCGACTCGTGATCTCGGCCATCTGATTGGCCTGTTGATCGCCGGGATCGGGTTTCTCATCGGTTCGCGGCGCCTTTCTGACAACAGTTTTCTCACCCACCTCGCGACAGGCCGCGAGATGATCGCCCACGGTTTCGTACATAGCGACGTATTTACCTGGACCGCTGAGGGCCACCACGTTGTGGTCCAGAGTTGGTTGGCATCGGCAGCTTTGGGACTGGTCGACAAGATTGCGGGCGGCACCGGCATTCGCCTGGTGATTGCCCTCACGGCAGCGGCGCTCGCGGGCCTGTCGTGGAGCCTGACGCAGCGGTCGCCGAGCGTCTCGACCAGAGTTCTGGTGATGTTGCCGGTGTTGGTGATCGGTGCGGAAATGTGGACGGAGCGACCGCTGCTTCTCGCTCTGGTTCTGTTTGGGCTGACTCTTCTTGTCACCGAGGGCGAGCGTTCTGTTGCGGGCTTGAGCATCGTCGGATTCATTTGGGTTGGGGTCCACGGCAGCTGGCCGCTTGGTCTGGTGCTGTTGGCTGCCAGGGCAGCGGGAGCGCGGCTCGACAACACAAGCTCGGAGCGCGAGGTGAGGGCATTTGGCTGGCTCTTGGCCGGTGTGCTCGTCGGCGGCACCGTGAATCCGTACGGTCCAAGACTTCTGATCTTTCCCGTGGAGTTGCTTGGAAGGCGAGAGACTCTGTCACGAGTTACCGAGTGGGGTTCTCCGTCGTTCGACGCTACGTACACGAAGGCGTTTCTGCTTCTTCTGGTGATGATGGTCGTCTCTGCAACAAGACGGTCGAACTGGCGCAGCCTCCTTCCGGCGATGGTGCTGGTGTTGGCCTCACTGATGAGTCTGAGGAACATCCCGATCGCAACGCTGTCGTTGCTTCCAGTGCTCGCCATGGGGCTTCCGCCGCTGGGCGACATCTCTGCAGCGGACACGTCAAAGGCCATCCGAAGGTTGGGAGGCGTACTGGCGATCAGTTTGGTAGCACTCCCGTTGGTCACCTTGAGAGGGTCGAGTTTCGACCTCTCGACGTATCCGACCGCCGCCGTCAGTGCCATGGAGGATGCCGGCATTTCGCCGGCAGACGAGCATGCCATTCATCCGGATTCGGTCGGGAACTACATCGAGTTTCGCTACGGCCCGACGCGTGCAGCGTGGATCGATGATCGTTACGAGTTGCACTCGGATTCGTTGATGTCGGACTACTTCACGCTCGTTGACGCCGATACGGAGTGGCGACAAGTTCTGGACAACACCGAGGCCGGCACCTTCATATGGTTCACCGGCGACCCAATCGTCCAGCTGGTGCGTGACGTGGCCGGCTGGAAAGAATTCTGGAGTGATGATGAGTGGACGGTTCTGTGTGACCCGAACGCTGTGAAATGTGGAGAGTTTTCAGATAGCCGCTGAGAAATGCTTTGGAACGGCTCAGTCCTGCCGATGGAGCGATATCCAAACGGGGGTAAGCCGCCATCGACACCATGAGCGAGACACAGGCACCCGACGCAAACCCGGCCGGGACCTCAAACAGAAAACGGAAACGAGCCACACGCGAGCGCGGCAGGCGGCTGCGTCGGCTGAACGTACGAGGTGATGGCTACGACCGGCGTGATCCGGGAGTGCCCAGCAGGCTTGACCGCGTTGAGAACTTCGCATCGGCCATCTTGGCGATTCGGTGGGGGATGACCGCGGTGTCGTTGGCTTTGGCGGCCGACGGATTCCTCAACTCCGATACTCGGATCGTGACCTGGTGTGTAGTCGTGATCAGCTACACCGTGATTCGGACGGTCAGCCCCATTCGCTACCGGGGAAACGTGTTCTCGCTGCTGCAGGTGTTTGCGGAGATCGCCCTTCACGTTGCCGCTGTGGCGGCCACCGGGTTTTGGGATTCACCGTTTGTGTTCTCACTCATCACAGCGATCGTGGTCGCGGGTTTTGCCCGCGGGTTCGGCTTCGGCCTGAGACTCAGTATCGGAGCGTCGTTGGCCGTGAGCCTCTCGGAGGCGTTCCGCACCGGCTACGAATCGCGAGACATGCGCCTGGCGATTCAGTGGTCGGCGGTCATGTTGTTGGTCGGAGTCGTAGCTGGATATGCCAGGAGAATCAGCGGTGAGGCAGACCGGCAGCACTCGCTGGCCCTCAACCGTCTCGACAAGTTGTCAGATGCGAATGCTCTGCTGTTCTCACTCCATCGCGTGGCACAGACATTGCCCGCGTCGCTTGATCTCGGTGACGTACTCGACACGACGGTAAGTCGTCTGCGTGGTCTGATCGATTTCGACTCGGTGGCCATCCTCGTATTCGATGACACCGACGCCAGCTGGGAGGTCGTACGCCGCGAAGGCGCCAGTCTCCCGTCTCGGTTGGGCCCCACTGAACTTCCCGCACCCTTGATGAAGGCGATGGCCGACAACAAGATGATTGAGGTTGCCGACCTGAGCCACCCCAAGGGCCCCGGAGTTTCATCAACCTCGTCCTCAGGCATCTACTCGGTCCTCCCAGCGAGGGGGTCGGTCATCGGATTGCTCGCGGTGGAGTCACGCCGGCCGTCGGCATTCAGTCGTCGTGATGTCGAACTGCTGAATGGGTTTGTCGAACCCGCTGCCCTTGCCATCGACAACGCTCGCTGGTTCGGGCGTTTGCGCACTGTTGGTGCCGATGAGGAACGCACAAGAATTGCACGAGATCTCCACGACAACATTGGCCAGTCTCTGGCCTATCTGGCCTTCGAGCTGGACCGAATTGTGGGACGAGTCGACAAAGGTGAGGAGATCGGCAATTCGCTCGGGCAGCTCCGTAACGACCTGAGGGGTGTGATCGGGGAGGTCCGAGACACTCTCTACGACCTGAGAACCGATGTTTCCGACGGCTTGGAGATCGGTGATGTGCTCGAGCAGTTCGGTGCGAGGCTGATGGAGCGCACTGACTTGGATATTCGCATATATGCGGATCGCGGAGGTCCGAGGTTGCCGCTACTCCAAGAGCGTGAGCTTTGGCGCGTCGCACAGGAGGCACTGGTCAACGTGCAACGGCACTCGGGCGCCAAGGGCGCCGCCGTTCGTTGGCGATGTGATGGGGAGGCTGCGGCGCTCGAGATCGCTGATGATGGGAAGGGATTCCCCGCGGGAAAGGCAGGGAGGCTCGACTCCTACGGGATCATGGGTATGCGCGAACGTGCCTCCAGCATTGGAGCGACCCTCGAAATCCACAGCGAGGAGGGCAAGGGCACAGTGGTCCGATGCTTCTTGCCCGCCGATCGAAACGTCGGACACAAGTGATGATCCCTCGTTGCCCACTCGGAGTGGGCAAATTTCTCCGTACCCCTAACAAACGTCGTCCGTCTACCGATGGATTCAGTAGCCGGAAACGGATCTTTCAACCAGGGGCCGCCCACCGGGCAGCCTTGACAAATCGAGGTCGCTGATTCAAATGACAATTCGTCTGATGCTTGCCGACGATCACAGAATGCTTCGGGAGGGGCTGAGTCGATCGATGTCCGAACATGGATTCGATGTGGTCGGCGGGGCCCGGGACGGCGTCGAAGCCGTCAGCATGGCCAACAGCCTCAAGCCGGATGTGATCCTCATGGATGTGTCGATGCCCGAGATGGATGGTGTTGAGGCATGTCGCCAGATTCGTGACTCCGGTGCCGAGTCAAGGGTCGTGATGCTCACGATGCATGCCGACCAGGAGGTGCTGGCGAACGCTATCCGAGCGGGTGCGTGCGGGTATCTCGTGAAGGATTGTTCCACTGAGGAAATTGCCGACGCCGTGCACATGGCCTCGAACGGCGACACAGCGCTGTCCCCCCAGTTGGCGGCCTCGATGCTCAATGAGGTTCGAAAGCTGGACCAAGCGCCCACACGTGAAGACCGAGTTGTGACAAAGCGTGAGGAAGAGGTTCTCCAATCAATCGCTGATGGCTGCTCCACCTCCGAGGTTGCCGAGCAGATGTACATCAGCCAGAAGACCGTGAAGAATCATCTCGCTTCCATCTACCAGAAACTCGATGCCCGCGACCGCACTCAGGCGGTTCTCCAAGCCGTTCGAATGGGAATTGTGAGCTTGCAGTGAGTATCGGCCGAGTATGTATGGGCATTTCGGCCCATACAGATACTCGATCAATCTGCCGATGGAGTTGACAGTTGGTGAATGAGGCCTTTCAGAGTGGGAGATGATCGATGAGATCGCCAGAATTGGTTCGCAGGATCGTGAAGAGTTTCCTCAACACCGATCGCGGGGCGGCTCTCGTCGACTACACACTGGTCCTGTCGCTTCTCGTGCTTGCCATGTTGGCCGGAATCTCCATGGTGGGTTCAATCACTGCAACCAGTCTCGGTTGATCTCGGGCCGGGTGTTGACCCTGCCTGGACGATATTGACGTGTGAGTTGGGTGACGGACCTGAAATTCTTCTACGGTCCTGCGCGTGATTGAGATTGGTCTGACAGGAGGAATCGGCGCCGGCAAGTCGACCGTGGCGGAAGGTCTGACAAATCTGGGTGCGGTACTGATTGACGCCGACCAGATTGTGCATGACCTGCAGCGGCCCGGTCAACCGGTGTTCGCCTCGATGGTCGACCGATGGGGCGATGTGATAGTCGGCCCGAAAGGCACCCTCGACCGGGCGGCAGTTGCCTCGATTGTGTTCTCCGACGAATCGGAACTCGAAGCACTCAACAAGATTGTCCATCCCGCAGTCGCAGTCGAGATGGAGGCCAGGCGATCGACACTCGAAAAGACCGACTCAGTGGTTGTTTTCGATATTCCGCTGCTCGTCAACGCCGACGGCGGCTCGATCAAGGACACATATGCCAACCTGCGAGGGATCGTCGTGGTCGACACTGCTGGTGCTGTCGCAGTTGAACGGCTGATGCGACACCGGAATTTCTCCAGGGCCGATGCCGAAGCGCGGATTGCCAGCCAGGCCGATCGCCGGTCGAGATTGGCGGTCGCCGATTTTGTAATAGACAACTCTGGGGACTTGGAGGCACTCCAACCACAGATAGCGCGTGCGTGGGCATGGGCGTGTTCCCTGGCTGACGCCTGACGGCACTTGTGCCGGCGGGGAATCAATATGAGGGACCTTGGGGTTAGTAGCCACGATGCATAGCGACCGCGGCGAGTCCATGGAACATGATCCCGAGGGTCGTTGGAAGCAGCTTGCGGTGCTGAGCGTGGCGATGGTGCTGTCGATGGCACCGTGGTTCTCGACGTCGGCCGTGCTACCCCAGCTACGGGAGTCGTGGGGGCTGAGCAGGGTGGCGGGGTCGTGGCTCACAATTGCCGTTCAGATTGGCTTCGTCTTGGGAGCGATCGGCATGGCACTCACCAATCTCGCCGACCGAATGTCTCCGCGCCGGCTGATCCTCGTAGGAGCCTCGCTCGCAGCAGTCGCCAACGTGATGCCCGCGGTGCTCGACGCCTATGGCCCGACCCTGATTGCGCGGCTGGCAACCGGCGCGGCACTGGCCGCGGTCTATCCACCGGCGATGAAGGCAATGAGCACCTGGTTTCGATTTGAACGGGGCTTGGCGCTCGGCGCGATGGTGGGGGCGCTCACAATCGGATCCGCGCTTCCCCATTTGGTCAACGGGGTGGGTGGAATCGGCTGGCGCACTGTGTTGATCGTCACCTCTATCGCCACATTCCTTGGCGGGGTGGTGGCGGATCGATTGGGTTCGGACGGGCCGTTCACCTACCCGGTGGCTCCGTTCGAACCGCGGGCGGTACGCGAGGCATTTGCCAATCGCCGTGTGCGGTTGGCGACACTGGGATACTTCGGTCACATGTGGGAGCTATACGCCATGTGGGCTTGGTTTGGTACGTTCTTCGTCGACGTTCTGGTTGCCAACGGGGATGGGGATCCTGTTGCCCACGCTGCGCTGGTCACCGCGGCTGTGATCGGAATTGGTGCGCTGGGTTCCTTGTGGGCCGGCCGGGTTTCCGACCGTTGGTCTCGTGAGGTGGCGGCTGGGGTTCCGATGGTGGTGTCGAGCTTGATCGCCGCGGGTATCGGATTTCTGCACGACTCCTCTCCGGTTCTCGTCGCTGTGTTGGGCCTCGTGTGGGGTGTGTCGGTGGTGGCTGACTCGGCGCAATTCTCCACCATCGTCACCGAGGCAGCTGATCAGCGATTCGTCGGTACGTCCCTCACAGTGCAGTTGGCATCCGGATTTGTTCTCACGGTGGCCACGATCTTCTTTGTTCCCGTGATCCATGACGCGTGGGGCTGGGGCCCTGCCTTCGCCTTTCTCGTGCCTGGGCCGGTCCTGGGAGCATGGGCGATGCGGGTCCTTGACAATGAGCGAAAGGTTGAGTTGGCGAACTCCGATGTCGTGGTTGCTCGGTAGCTTTGGTTGATGGCGCCGGTCACCGTTCCTGCATCAAAAACCCGCTTCCGTGTCGTTTCCGACTTCGAGCCGGCCGGAGACCAACCCGAGGCGATAGATGCCTTGGCAAGGGGCGTGGACGAAGGAGCGCGGTTCCAGACGCTCCTGGGAATCACGGGTTCCGGAAAGAGCGCAACCATTGCCTGGACCATCGAGAAAGTTCAGCGGCCCACGCTCGTACTGGCGCCCAACAAAAGTTTGGCGGCTCAGTTGGCGAACGAACTCAAGGAGTTCTTTCCCGATAACCGGGTCGAATACTTCGTCAGTTACTACGACTATTACCAGCCCGAGGCGTACATAGTCTCCAGCGACACCTACATAGAGAAGGACTCATCGGTCAACGATGAGATCGACCGTCTCCGGCACTCGGCCACGTCGTCCCTGCTCACCCGTCGCGACACAATCGTGGTGGCGTCGGTGTCTGCGATCTACGGACTCGGCTCGCCCGAAGAATACGAATCACAGCTTCTCGTGTTGCGTCGCGGAGAGGAACACGATCAGCGATCCATTTTGCGTCGCCTGGTCGACATCCAATATGAGCGAAACGACATGAATCTCGTGCGGGGAAAGTTTCGTGTGCGCGGCGACACCATAGAGATTCATCCGGCATACGACGAGACAGCAGTTCGCGTCGAATTGTTCGGCGACGAAATAGAGCAGATCACGGTTGTTGATCCTCTCACGGGAGAGCGGGTCGACACTTTGGACGAGTTGGTCGTGTTCCCCGCCACCCACTACGCCACGAGTCAGGCGCGCATGGCCAAAGCGATGACTCGCATAGAGAGCGAACTTCAGCAGCGCTTGGCCGAATTCGAATCAGATGGAAAGCTCCTTGAGGCGCAGCGACTGCGGATGCGCACGGAGTACGACCTCGAAATGATGGCCGAGCTCGGCTACTGCAATGGCATCGAAAACTACTCCGGCCCGATCGATGGCAGGGAGCGCGGTGAGCCGCCTTACACACTGCTCGACTACTTCCCCGATGATTTTCTTCTCGTGGTTGATGAATCTCACGTCGCGGTTCCTCAGCTTCACGGGCAATACGAGGGTGATCGGAGCCGCAAGCTCAATCTTGTCGAGCACGGATTCAGGCTTCCATCGGCCGCCGACAATCGGCCCCTCACGTTCGAGGAGGTAATGGAGCGGCTGAATCAGGCGGTGTTTCTGTCGGCCACTCCCGGGAAGTTCGAGCTCGACGTTTCGACCCAGGTGGTCGAGCAGATCGTGCGGCCCACCGGTCTCATCGATCCCGAGGTGATCGTGAAGCCCACCAAGGGTCAGATCGATGATCTCCATGAATTGATCAACGGACGTGTGGCAAAGGAGCAGCGGGTTCTCGTCACCACCCTCACCAAGAAGATGGCCGAGGACCTCACCGACTACCTACTCGAACTGGGGGTGAGAGTTCGCTACCTACACAGTGAGGTCGACACGGTTCAGCGCATCGAGATCTTGCGGGACTTGAGGCTGGGCGAGTTCGACGTGCTGGTCGGCATCAACTTGTTGCGCGAGGGGCTGGATCTACCTGAGGTGTCGCTGGTGGCGATCCTGGACGCCGACAAGGAGGGTTTCCTGCGAAGTGAGACCTCGTTGGTGCAAATGATCGGCCGGGCAGCAAGGAATGTCGAGGGTCAAGTGGTGATGTATGCCGACAAAGTCACCAACTCCATGCAGCACGCCATTTCCGAAACGATGCGTCGCCGCGGGCTGCAGCAGAGGTACAACGAGGAGCACGGAATAGATCCGACTTCGGTGAGAAAGGCTGTCACCGACATCTTGTCGCTTATCCGGCCCTCGGCCGAGAGGGCCCCAGTGCCGGCCAACTCGAGCGATCTCGCCAAGCGCCGACGTGCCGCCGAGGACTTGGGCGACTTGCCGGAGGAACAACTGGAGCGGTTGATCCTCACTCTGGAAGGCGAGATGCATGACGCTGCTGCGGATCTTCGATTCGAATATGCGGCGCGTCTGCGTGATGAGGTCAAGGAACTCAAGCGTGAACTTCGAGACATGAGATAGGTCAAAGTCCGCCATCGCCTGATGGCGACCACTCCGCTGGCCGGATTGGGGTGGCGGGTCTGGCCGTGACAGTCGTCGGGATTTCGTGGTCGATTGTGCGAGCCCAGTCGAGATCTTGATCCACGTTGGCGGACGAACTGGCACCGGTCGGCACCGATCATCTACGTATCTCAACTTGGAGAATTCCTTCGTGACGAACACCTGTTCGATGGATCTGGACCGATAGAATGCCTTGGTGGCAGACAGACTCGTTGTAAAGGGCGCACGCGAGCACAACCTGTGTGACGTTGATCTCGACCTGCCCCGCGACAAGCTCATCGTATTTACCGGTCTGTCCGGTTCGGGAAAGTCATCCTTGGCATTCGACACGATCTATGCCGAGGGTCAGCGCCGCTATGTGGAGTCGTTGAGCGCTTACGCGCGCCAATTCCTGGGCCAGATGGACAAGCCCGATGTCGACTTCATCGAGGGGCTTTCTCCAGCGATATCAATCGATCAAAAGAGCGCGAGCCGCAATCCGCGATCCACGGTTGGCACCGTCACCGAGGTATACGACTATCTGCGATTGTTGTTCGCAAGAATCGGTGTGCCTCATGATCCCGAAACCGGCGAGGAGCTGCTTCGTCAAACGCCCCAGCAGATCGTCGACAAGGTTCTCGGCATGGAAGAGGGCACTCGGTTCCAAGTGCTCGCTCCGGTCGTGCGAGGGCGCAAGGGCACATATGAGACGATGCTGGCCGACCTCGCGAAGCAAGGGTTCGCCCGCGCAATTGTTGATGGTGAGCCAGTTGAGTTGAACGAAGACATTGATGTTGATCTCGGACGCTATGAGGTCCACACGATTCAGGTGGTTGTAGATCGATTGGTGATGCGGCCGGGAGTTGATCGACGACTCACCGATTCGATCGAGACCGCTTTGGGACTTGCCGGAGGTGTGGCCGAGATCCAGCTTGTGCCGCGGGATGGGGAGTCGGAGACCATCGTCTTCAGCCAGCATCTGTCCCGCCCCTCGGATGGAAAATCTTTCGACGAACTTGCGCCCCGTAACTTCTCGTTCAACTCGCCCTATGGGGCTTGTCAACACTGCGATGGCCTAGGAACCGTGTTCGAGGTTGATCAGGAACTGGTGGTCCCAGATCCTGATGCCACAATTTCCGATGGAGCCATACGCCCCTGGGCCGGCGGCCGCAGTCGGTATTTCGGAAGACTGGTCGAGTCGGTGTGCGAGGTCTACGACATACCGTCCGATGTCGCGTGGAGCAGCTTGTCCAACAAGCAACGCAATCTCCTGTTGCGTGGTCGCGGAGTAAAGGGTCGTGTTCAAGTTCGATACAAGAACCGGTACGGACGAATTCGCACGTATCAGGCCAAGTTCGAAGGCGTTCTCCCGTACTTGAGTCGCCGACACAGCGAAGCGGAATCGGATTCGGTTCGCGAACAAATCGAGGGCTACATGCGCCGAGTGGCGTGCCCTGAGTGCGACGGATCCCGTCTGAACCCGGTCTCCTTGGCTGTCACGATAGATGGCCACACGATCCACGACATTTGCTCGATGTCGATTACCGATGCCGTGAAATGCCTGATGGGCATTCGCCTCTCGGAGCGGGATGAAATCATCGCCGAGCAAGTGCTCAAGGAAGTCAGATCCCGACTCGGATTCCTTCTCGATGTCGGTCTGGACTATCTAACGATGTCACGATCGTCGGCCACTCTCGCCGGGGGCGAAGCTCAAAGAATACGGCTGGCATCTCAGGTCGGTTCCGGTCTTGTCGGGGTGCTCTACGTTCTTGATGAGCCGTCGATCGGTCTGCACCAACGTGACAACCGTCGCCTGATCGAGACGCTCGTGCGAATGCGAGACCTCGGCAACACCGTGATCGTGGTGGAGCATGACGAGGAAACGATCCACGTGGCCGACCACATCGTCGACATCGGCCCCGGAGCGGGTGAGCATGGTGGAAGGATCGTCCACAGCGGCACCTACGACGGTCTGCTGACCAATGAAGAGTCGATCACAGGCCAGTACCTCTCCGGTCGTCGGGAGATTCTTGTGCCGGAAATCCGACGCCAAGGTGAAGGCACGGCTATTTCCGTGTATGGCGCGCGAGAGCACAATCTTCAAAATCTGGATGTGAATATTCCTCTGGGGAAGTTCGTGTGCGTCACCGGTGTGTCGGGCTCAGGGAAGTCCACGTTGGTGATCGAAATACTCCAGCGCGCCCTGATGCAGAAAATCTACAACTCGAAGATTCCCCCCGGGCTCCATACACGAATCGAAGGAATCGACAACATCGACAAGGTGATCGCAATCGATCAATCACCCATCGGTCGAACCCCCAGATCGAATCCGGCCACCTACACCGGGGTGTTCGATCACATTCGAAAGCTGTTTGCCCAGACGCCCGAGGCCAAGATCCGGGGCTACCTTCCGGGTCGCTTCTCGTTCAACGTCAAAGGTGGCCGTTGCGACGCATGCAGAGGCGACGGCACCATCAAGATTGAGATGCACTTCCTTCCCGATGTGTACGTCCCGTGCGAAGTCTGCAGGGGCAAGAGGTACAACCGTGACACCCTCGAAATCGAATTCAAGGGAAAGAACATTTCGGAGGTGCTGAACCTGTCTTGCGAAGAAGCGCTCGGATTCTTCGCCAATCAGCCCGCGATTTCTCGACACATGCAGACGCTGGTCGACGTGGGTCTCGGCTACGTGCGTCTCGGCCAACCCGCGCCCACACTGTCGGGTGGGGAAGCCCAAAGAGTGAAGCTGGCCAGCGAGTTGGCAAAGCGGTCCACCGGCCACACGATGTATGTCCTCGACGAGCCGACAACCGGCCTCCACTTCGAAGATGTTCGCAAATTGCTCGGCGTGCTGGGCCGGTTGGTCGATCAGGGAAACACCGTGTTGGTGATCGAGCACAACCTTGACGTGATCAAGACCGCCGACTGGCTGATCGACCTTGGGCCAGAGGGGGGAGTCGGAGGCGGCCGCTTGGTTGTCGATGGCACTCCAGAAGAGGTGGCGGCGACTTCGGAGAGCCACACCGGTCGATATTTGGCAGCAATGCTGGGCATGTAGCAAAGGTTGAGATTCTCGCCCCGCGGCTGTGGTCGCCGATGCGGGTTGCGATGGGTTTCATCAAATCTCCGGGCAGTGGACTTTGATTCGACCCGCCGCGTCGAGGCCGGTGAGCCACTGCAAGGAGCCGACTATTGCGCGCGAATCTCATGTTGCCTTTCCGGTACGGGAGGCTCCATGCGATCTAACCTGTCACCAATGGTTCAACGCCCTACAGCCGGATCCATACCCGACTCTCCGGGCTCATATCAGTTCAAGGACGCCGAGGGTCGCGTGATCTACGTCGGCAAGGCGAAGAGCCTGCGATCGAGACTCTCCAACTATTTCCAGGACCCGCGAAATCTGCATTCTCGCACTCGCCAGATGGTCGAGACGGCAGTTTCGGTGGAGTGGATACAGGTGGCCAACGAGGTTGAAGCCCTCATGTTGGAGTACACCCTCATCCAACGTCACAAGCCGCGTTTCAATGTCCGGTACACCGACGACAAGTCGTACCCGTTCCTGTGCGTCACAACTGCCGACGAGTGGCCAAGGGCCATGGTGATGCGAGGCAAGCGAAAGAAGGGAAACCGATATTTCGGACCCTACGGCCAGGCCTATGCAATTCGTGAGACTCTCGATTTGTTGCTGCGCACATTTCCGATTCGCACATGCAGCGATGCCAAATACCGCCGTCACGAAAAGTTGGGCAAGCCGTGCTTGCTGTTCCACATCGAAAAGTGCGCTGCTCCCTGTGTTGGAGAAATCGGCACTGATCAATACGCGTCCTTGGTGACCGACATGTTGTCGTTTCTGGAGGGCGACACCGATGACGTGGTGGCACGACTCGAGGCCGACATGGCGGCGGCTGCAGAGTCACTGGAGTACGAACTGGCGGCTAGGCACAGGGACCGTCTGACGTCGGTACGCAAGGCCATCGAGAAACAGCAGATGGTGTTTGCCCGAAACGAGGATGTGGACGTGATCGGTTTGTTCGACGACGAACTCGAGGCTGCGGTTCAAGTCTTCTATGTTCGTAAGGGCCGGGTGATGGGTCGTCGGGGCTTCGTGGTGGACAAGGCCGAGCCACTTGAACGGGCCGAGTTGGTGAGCAGGATTCTCGAGCGTCTGTATTTCGAGGACAACCCGGTCGGCTCACCCAAGGAAGTACTGGTTCCCGACCTGCCGGCCGAGATGGCGATGTATGAAGAATGGCTGAGTAATCAGCGGGGCTCCAAGGTGTCGATCCGGGTGCCTTTGCGTGGGGCCAAGCGCAAACTGCAACAGACGGTCACCGAGAATGCGTCGGCAGCGTTTGCCAGACATCGTCTGAAGCGCATGAGCGACCACAACAGTCGTGCCCGAGCGCTGAACGAGCTTCAGGAGTTCTTGGAATTGCCGGCTGCTCCGCTTCGAATTGAGTGCTACGACATGAGCCATATTCAGGGAACCGACTATGTCGGCTCGATGGTGGTCATGGAGGACGGGCTGCCGAAGAAGTCGCAATACCGCCGATTCAAAATCAAGACCGTGGACGGTAACGACGACTTCGCGGCGATGGAAGAAGTACTCAACCGCCGCCTGACGAACTACCTGCATCAGCGTGACATGCCTATTGAAGATCGCGACGGGCGATTTTCTTATCCACCGCAGCTGCTGCTGGTTGACGGCGGGAAGGGTCAGCTGGGCGTAGCCGTTCGGGTGCTGAAGGAGTTGGGTCTGGCCGACGAAATTCCCGTGGCATCGCTCGCGAAGCAGTTCGAGGAGGTCTACCTCCCAGGCATATCTGATCCAGTCGAATTGCCTCGGCAAGGCGAGGGTTTGTACTTGCTCCAGCGGATTCGTGATGAATCGCATCGGTTCGCCATTGGCTTCCATCGTCAGTTGCGTGGCAAGAGAGCGGTGTCGTCGGCGCTCGACGGAATCTCCGGCTTGGGACCCGCTCGGAAAGCGCGTCTCGCCAAAGAACTCGGGGGAGTCAACGCCGTCAAGCGTGCGGATTTGGAGACCCTCAAGAATCTGAGCTGGCTTCCCGACGTTGTAGCTGAGAGAGTTTTCGAGTCCCTTCGCGTGGGCAGTCAAAGCAAGCAGTGATGCCAAGCTGACTCGCGCGGCGGCTAGATTGCCCGAGCGCGGGTTTGAGGAGTCAACGATGGTCGACAAGTCCCCTCCGGAACAGAAGGGCTCTGAGTCAGGCAAAGAGACCGTTCTGCGACCATTCGTGGACGGCGTTCACGAGCCGCTACCGCCGATAATGCCGCCACAGTTCATTCCACCGGAGCCCCCTGCGCCGCCGGCCCGACCCGAGCCGGCAGTTGGGGCGCCCGCACCAACCAGTGCAGTGGAGCC
>CAZHMP010000008.1:45782-48439 GCA_964533595.1 uncultured Acidimicrobiales bacterium
CTCGAGGCTGAGGTTGCGTCGTTGACCGGCCAACTCGCGTCGACTCCGGCACCGGCGCTCCCGGGAACGAGCCTGCAGCGAGTGGTCATCTCGGCCGACGTTGCCTTCGTCAGCGCGTCTGAGACATCAGTGGCGGTCGTCGGACCATTCGGAAATTACGCCAACATCGATCCGGCCGATAATTCGGTTACCGCCGCCGGACAAGTGGCGGCGGGTGCGACGCGGGTGATCAGGACGCCGACCTCGGTCTGGATCACCAGCTACCACGATGGCCAGCTCGTGTGGGTGGACCCGGTCACCAACACCGTCAAGTACTCGTTCGATTTCCCGGCGCCGGACGGGCTCGCAAAGGATGGCGGCTCGCTTCTGGTCTCGTCGTTTGATCGGGGCTTCGTGGCACGATTCGATCCGGGCGTCGGCAAGGTCATAGAGCAGGTCAATGTTGGAGGTACGCCGACCGCGGTGGCGCCCGGACCGGACGGTGGCATCTGGGCTCTCATCTTCGACACCGGTGAACTCATCCGAATTGAGCCGTCCACCTTCACCATCAGCGATCGAATCCCTGTCGGTGCAGGGCCGGTGGGGCTCACCTTCTCGCCGGGAACGGTCTGGGTGGCCAACCATGATGAGGGAACCGTCGCACAAGTCTCGATTGCAGAACGCAAAGTGATCCGAGCCGTCGAGGTCGGGAGTGGACCGACTGAGTTGTTGGTTGATACGACCGGCCTTTGGGTGTCGGTCACCAATGCGGGTGAAGTCGTCCAAATGGATTTGGACTCAGGATCCGTCATCACTCGCACCCCAGTGGGTGGCGTGGGCGACGGAGGCGGGCCCACTGGCATCTCGGCCGGGGCAGGATCCATCTGGGTTGCGATCGAGGGCGAGCAGTCTGTTGTGCGTATAACTCCGCCGGCCTGAACGGATCGACCTTGTCGGAGAATTCGCCAACCTGGGACGATCATGCTGATTGGTGGCAACGCGAGTTCACCGATGGCGTCGATCCCGAGTACGTCGAACAGATCATTCCATTGGCCCTCGAGTACCTCGAAGGTTCGCATCGGATCATCGACATCGGCACGGGCGAGGGGCAGATCGCTAGAGCCGCGGCGACACTTGGCGCCGACGTGCTCGGCGTCGACCCCACCGCTGCCCTGATAGAGCTGGCCATGGAGCGGGCCGGTGGCCCGGAATATCTCGTGGCCGGGGCCGAAGCGCTACCGGTCGACGATGAGTCGGTGGACGCGGCCATCATCTGCCTGGTCCTTGAACACATCGATGATCCCGAACCGGTGATGTCTGAGATATCGAGGGTCCTACGGCCAGGCGGCCGATTGGTCCTGTTTCTGAATCATCCGCTCCTGCAGACTCCGGGCAGTGCGCTGATCGTCGACCACATGGTCGAACCGGTTGAAACTTACTGGCGACTCGGTCCGTACCTTCCCGGAGGTGCGTCGGTTGAAGAGGTCCAGCGCGATGTTTTCGTGCGTTTCGTTCATCGCCCATTGAGTGACTATGTGAACGGGCTTACTGATGCCGGTCTTCAGATTGTCCATATGGAGGAGCCGCCGCCGCCGGCGGGTTTTCTCGACAAAGCCGGCGTGAACGAGCGGGACTTGGTTGCCGCCACGCCCCGGCTGCTGCTTCTTGTTGCCGAGAAGCGGGAATTCTCTGCCGCTAGCATCGGGGTTCAGTGAGCGAACTACTGGTGATTGCGGGCATGTCCGGGGCGGGTCGGAGTCATGCGGCCAACAATCTCGAGGACTTGGGTTGGTTCGTGATGGACAACCTGCCGCCGAGCCTCATCCCGAAGGTGGCAGAGCTCGTCGAAAGCGCAGAAGGTTCCGGAATCAGTGAGCGTCTTGCTCTTGTCGTCGGGTCGGGTCGTTTCCATGAAGAGATCGTTCCGCTGGTGGGTGCGCTCCAATCACGGGTCGATCGTCTGAGGTTGATGTTTCTGGACGCCGCTACCGACGTGCTCATTCGTCGCTACGAGTCGACTCGTCGTCGGCATCCCTTTGCCGATGACGACGGCGATGCGCGCACGTTGACTGATTTGATCGAGGCGGAGAGGGTCGCGTTGGAGCCGCTTCGAACCGGCGCCGATCTGGTGATCGACACCTCGGACTTCAACGTTCATCAACTTCGAGATCGCATTCGCGAGGCGTTCGGCGAGTCAGATGAACAGTCGTCGATGCGGTCCACCGTGATGTCATTTGGCTACAAGCACGGTCTTCCGCTCGATGTCGATCTGGTGATTGATTGTCGATTTCTTCCAAACCCGCACTGGGTGGAGGAGCTGAGACCGTTGACCGGTCAGGATGAGCCGGTGGCACGTTACGTGCTCGAGCAGCCGGTCACGGGAGCATTTCTGGCGCGTTTGGAGCGTTTGTTGACGCTGATCCTCCCGTTCTATGAGCAAGAAGGAAAGGCATATCTGACGATCGCGTTCGGATGCACTGGGGGTCATCACCGATCCGTGGCAATTGCGGAGCGGGTCGCGGAGACTCTCGGACATCACGGATACACGCCGTCGGTCGTTCATCGGGACGTCGGGAAGTGAATTCGGGACTTCCGCGCGTAGTTGCAATCGGAGGCGGCCACGGTCTGGCGTCCACGCTGGCCTCTTTGGTCGACCGCTGTTCGAGAATCACCGCTGT
>CAZHMP010000008.1:48539-53171 GCA_964533595.1 uncultured Acidimicrobiales bacterium
CCTGAGTACTTGGCCGCCATCGGTCGCCACGGGCTGATTCCAAATGTGGTGCTGGCCGACGAGCGACTCGCCGAGGACGCCGAGGAAGTCGTTTCACCAAACACAAGTGTCCAATGTGTGATCCGTTGTCTGGCCAGCCCCAACAGCACGACTCACGACCCCTATGCTCTCGGCGTGGCCCTTTCCGAGCTGATCACACCGGTTCGCGCCTGATCGAAATGAATCAACCCCAAACAGGAGAATCCCAATCATGACCGTACGCGTCGGCATCAACGGCTTCGGCCGCATCGGCCGAAATTTCTTCCGGGCCGCCAAGGCCCAGGGAGCAGATCTCGATTTTGTCGCTGTCAATGATCTCGGATCGCTCGACACCATGGCCCACCTGCTGAAACACGATTCCGTTCATGGAAGGCTCGACTCGAAGATCCGCGTAATGAAGCAGGGGATCAAGGTGGACGGCGACACGCTGCAGGTGCTGTCGGAACGGAATCCAGAGGATTTGCCGTGGGGTGACCTGGGCGTCGACGTCGTGATCGAATCCACGGGAATATTCACAAAGAAGGAGGCCGCTGCCCGACACATGGCGGCCGGGGCTCCGAAGGTGATCATTTCGGCACCGTCAGGAGATTGTGACGCCACTTTCGTTATGGGCGTCAACGATGAGACCTACAACCCAGCGAAGCACCATGTGATCTCCAATGCGTCATGCACCACCAATTGCTTCGCTCCGATGATCAAGGTGCTCGACGACGCGTTTGGTGTCGCCAATGGCTTGATGACCACCTGTCACGGTTATACCGGCGATCAAGCATTGGTCGACGGGCCCCACAAGGATCTTCGCAGGGCACGCGCTGCGGCCATCAACATCGTGCCGACATCCACCGGAGCGGCCCGTGCAACTGGTTTGGTGATGAAGAAGATGGCGGGCAAGCTCGATGGAATCGCCATGCGTGTTCCGATTCCCGATGGCTCGATGACCGACTTTGTCGGCGTGCTCAAGAAGGAAGCAACGGTCGAACAGATCAACGCGGCCTTCAAGGCTGCGGCATCGAAGGGTTCACTCCGCAAGGTCCTCGACTACTCCGACGAGCCGCTCGTTTCCTCAGACATTGTCGGCTCGGCTGCATCGTGCACCTTCGATTCCGGCCTCACCATGTCGCAAGGCACTTTGGTCAAGGTGTGCGGCTGGTACGACAACGAGTGGGGTTATTCCAATCGTCTTGTCGATCTGGCGATTCTGGTCGGGAAGAAGAAGGCTCCCGCCCGCAAGCGCGTCGCCAAGAAGAAGGCAACCGCCAAGAAGGCTGCTGTCAAGAAGTGACCGACGTCCCGACGCTCGAGGATCTCGACGAGCGGATTGGCCTACGAGGCAAGTCGGTGCTCCTGCGCGCCGATTTCAACGTGCCGGTGATCGATGGGGCAATCACGGATGACTTGCGAATCCGGGCGGCTTTGCCCACCATCAGGTGGCTGATCGGGGCTGGCGCGCGTGTCACGGCGTGCACCCATCTCGGTCGCCCCAAGGGTGTGCCTGACCCGGCGTTTTCAGTGGAACCCGTACGGTCGAGGCTGGCTGAACTTGTTCCCGAGGTTGAGCTTCTCGACAATCTCCGGTTCAGCCCGGGCGAGACTTCAAATGATCCCGAATTCGTACAGCAGCTCATTGCCGGACACGCCGCCTTTGTGAACGACGCGTTCGGCGCCAGTCATCGCTCCCATGCATCGATTGTCGGCCCACCACAGTTTCTCCCTTCGGCGGCCGGTCGCCTGCTTCGGCGTGAGGTCGATGTGCTCGGGGGGTTGAGAAACAATCCGAGGCGCCCGTTCGTGGCCGTCATGGGCGGTTCGAAGGTGTCCGACAAGCTCGCGGTGATCGAGTCGCTGCTGGGGGTGGTCGACTCGTTGATCATCGGTGGTGGGATGTGTTTCACATTCTTGAAGGCCAAGGGGCATTCGATTGGGGCGTCCTTGTGCGAGGACGACATGTTGGACACGTGCCGGCGACTTCTTGAGGGACCGAAGCCGATTCACCTCCCGTTGGACATCACGGCGCTGGGCCCGGGCGGCAAGCTGTTCGATCCGGAGGCCGGCGGCGACGTTCGGCAAATGGGTGCGAGTCTGCCCGACGGTTGGATGGGCGTGGATATCGGCCCGGGTTCGGCCGCCGAGTTCGGCGATGTGATCAACGAGGCCGGCACCGTGCTTTGGAACGGCCCGATGGGGGTATTTGAGGATCCGCGTTTCGGTGGCGGAACCGGCGCTGTGGCTCAGGCCATGGCCGACAGTCGGGCGTTCACCATCGTGGGCGGCGGCGACAGCGCGGCGGCGGCCAAGCAGTTCGGCGTCGACAAGGAAATGGACCATGTGTCAACCGGAGGCGGGGCGTCTCTCGAATTGATCGAGAAGGGCGACCTGCCAGGGTTGGCTGCACTGAGAGGAGCACCCAGCGATGGTGCAAAAATCTGAGGGACGTCGTCCGCTGATAAGCGGCAACTGGAAGATGAACCACAATCACTTCGAGGCGATCCAAACAATTCAGAAGTTGGCGTACGCGCTCAACCCTGAGGACTACGACCATGTCGATGTGTCTGTGCACCCTCCGTTCACCGACCTTCGTTCGGTGCAAACCGTTTTGCAGGCAGATGAGGTTCCGATCTCACTGGGAGCCCAGAACTGTCACTGGGAGGCCTCGGGCGCGTTCACCGGCGAGACGTCGACGACGATGCTCGTCAAGCTCGACGTGACTTATGTGATCGTCGGCCATTCGGAGCGACGGGAACTGTTCGGAGAGACCGACGAGATTGTCAACCAAAAGATTTCGGCGGTGCTCAAGGCCGGTATGACACCGATCCTGTGTGTTGGCGAGACGTTGTCGGAGCGTCAGTCGGGGAGTGCGGAGTCGAAGGTTGCAGGGCAGGTCGCCGGAAGCCTCAGTGGCATCAAAGCTGACACCGTCGCCGAGATGGTGATTGCCTACGAGCCGATCTGGGCTATCGGCACCGGAGAGACGGCAACATCGGGCGATGCCCAGCAGATGTGTGCCTTCATTCGATCGCTGGTGGCCGATTCGTGGGGAAAGTCGGCCGCCGATTCGGTGCGCATCCAATACGGTGGATCCGTCAAGGCTTCCAACGCCCCCGATCTGATGAGCCAGCCCGACATCGACGGTGCGCTTGTTGGCGGAGCGAGTTTGGTGGCCGATGATTTCGCACGGATCGTCAACTACCGGCTCTACCAACCGTGAGCGTCCCTGCTCAATTGTGCGCTGGTAGCCTGATCGCCGTTCGAAACCTCCGGAGATACCCGTGATCTGGCTAGTCGCCCCCCTCCAAATCTTGTCCGCATCAGTGCTTGTCTTTCTTGTGCTCCTCCATAGCGGCAAGGGCGGCGGCTTGTCCGACATGTTCGGCGGCGGTATGGGGGCTCAGGCAGCGGGATCAACGGTTGTTGAGCGAAATCTCGACCGGATCACGATCATCGCCGCCTTGGTATTCGCCTTCTCGACCACTGCTTACGCCCTGATCTTTTAGGAGATAGGGCCTTTTCGGCCTCCATAATCACCACATTCGGCCGATGGTTGTTTGTGGGTCGTCGCCTCGTTGCTCTGATCGGTGTTGTCGTGCTGCTCGTTGGTGCGTGTGGCGCCCAGCGACCAACTCTCGACAGCAGTGACGGAGTTGCTCGCGAGGCCACGCCGACAACCACTCCTACTTCCGACCCTGTTGATTCGAGCGTCGATCCGCTCACGATTCGTCTGGCTGTGCCTGGCACCTGGACCGGAGATCCAGCTGATGCAGGGCCTGCCTCCATCTCCAATCGAGTTCTGGCCGATCTCTTGTTCGAGGGTCTGGTGAGACTCGACACATCCGGCGCCCCCGTCCCGGGTCTGGCCGTGAGTTGGGCGACCAGCGATGACCGCCTGACATGGACGTTCTTTCTGCCTGACGATTTGGTCGATGGTCAGGGATTCGCGGTGCATGCCGCGGATGTCGCGGAGTCGCTCAACCATGTTGCTCGCCGGGGCCCTGCCGATCAAGTAGCCACCGCGCTTGTGGCGGTGACGGGATGGCAGGACGCCATGGGGCACAAGGCGGACTCTGTGGCTGGAATCCAGGCCGTTGATGACGTCACGCTCGAGATTCATCTCGATCACCCATTTGAGCTCTTACCAAGCGTTCTCGCCGCGCCGGGATTTGGCGTCGTGGTCGCTCACCCTGACGGAACCGTGGGCACAACAGGTCGATTCCGGCCGACAAAAGATCCGAACCGCCTGGAATCGGTTTCTCCGTCATTCGCGGTGAGAGCGGTGGAGTTGATACCCGACAACGGTGACGTCGGGGCGCTTATCGCCGGCGGTGCCGTTGACTGGGCAGTCGTTCCGCCCGAAACGCAGATACAAGCGATACCGGGTGACCTGATTCGGGCTCCTCTGGATCTTCGAGTGGGATTCGAAATACGGATGTCGGAGCGTTCGCGGCGGGTTGGTGTGCTCGAGCTGATTGACGCGGTCTCTGTGGCTGAAGCAGTTCCCGGGCTTTCGGCAGTTGTGATGCCACCCCTTGATGGCCCGTCGGCTCGTCCGACGGATTTGGTAATTGATGCCCCTTCCGGGCGTCTGGCCGAAGTGGCCAG
>CAZHMP010000008.1:53271-57333 GCA_964533595.1 uncultured Acidimicrobiales bacterium
CGTGATTGGCCGATGGGAGGTCAACGTCTTCGTGGGCCGGAGGGTCCAGGGCTTGCGCCAACGAGGAGACGGCACATTGGATCTGAGTGAAGCCGTGTTGGCGACCGCTCAGGTTGACGGCGGCTGAACGCGCGTTCATACTGAGGCTGAACATGTGTTCAGCCTCCGTGTCAGATGAACCAAGCTCGGTAGAGGCGACCCCAAGTCGCATCATCGACACGGCATGCGCTCTGATCGCTGATGGCGGTGTGGCAGCCACGTCGATCAGATCGGTGGCGCGTTCCGCTGGGGTGTCGGCATCACTTGTGATCCATCATTTTGGTTCCAAGGCCGCTCTGGTGGACGCGTGCGACGCTCGAGTTTGCGAGGCAATGGACGAATGCTTGTCGTCGCTGTACGAGCCGAACCGAGCCGATGAGATGGTCGGGTCGTGGATGGAACTCATCGCCACCACCCCGTACCTGGGATATGTAACCCAGTCTCTTAGAGACGGCGGCACGGCAGGCTCTCACCTCTTTGATCGATTATTCGAAATATCCGTCGATGCCGATTCGGCCATGAGGGCCGATGGGGTGACGGCTCCCACCGAAGACCCCGAAATGCGGGCACTTCTCATGATGGCGCTCGATATGGGAATGCTCCTCATGTCCGAGCAGGTGGAGAGGACTCTTGGTGCGTCGCTTGACTCTCCGGAGATCGCTGAGAGATGGGTGCGCGGTGTTTTCGAGATTCTTGCCGGCGGAGTTCTCACGGACGAAATCGCGTCAAATCCAACAGACGTAGCACCAGATTCGACAGACAAGGAAGAGCTGTGAATGGACTGACCGACTCAACGTCTCCCGCCCCGATTGCCGTCGAGATATCGGGTCTTACTCGCGTGTATGGGTCGGGTCCCACCGCTGTGACCGCCCTCGACTCGATCGACTTGAACATCTTGTCCGGGCAATTCGTTGTGTTGCTTGGGCCGAGCGGTTCTGGGAAAACGACGTTGCTCAATCTCATTGGGGGGATCGATCATGCCACCTCCGGTTCCCTCACTGTCGATGGGGTAGATGTTGGTGAGCTCGACCGTGATGGCCTGACGACCTTTCGGCGAGAGCGCGTCAGTTTCGTCTTCCAGTTCTTCAATCTGATCCCAACCCTCACGGCCGTGGAGAACGTCGAGTTGATTGCCAACCTCACTGGGGCGGACACCGAGCAGTCCAAGCTGGCCCTGAAGGAGGTCGGGCTCGAGCGTGAAACCGACCGGTTCCCGAGCCAGCTGAGCGGGGGCCAGCAGCAACGTGTGGCGGTAGCGAGGGCGTTGGCAAAGTCGACTCCCATCCTTTTGGCTGACGAGCCAACCGGTGCGCTGGATCGAGCTTCCGGAAACGAAGTAATGAGCTTGCTCAGGAGGGCATGCAACGAGTTCGGCCGGACCGTGGTTGTTGTGACTCACGATTCCTCAGTTGCCCAGATCGCCGATCGCGTGCTCCATCTAGTCGACGGTCGGGTCACCTCCGATGAGGCCAATGACCATCCCGTTGATCCTCTGATGGGACGCGTGGGGCAGTGAACCAGATACTGCGACGTAAGGCTCGCCGGGACCTTCGGCGACGCCGCAGTCAGATTCTCGCTGTGGCGGGAACGGTGTTCTTGGGCGTGATGCTGTTCACGTCGAATCTGGATGCCTCGCACAACTTGGGCGCGTCTTATCAATCGTTCTATGACCGTCTAAATCTTGCCGATGTCTGGGCCACTGGTGGGCCAATCGATCAGCTTGCGGCCGACTTCTCGGACAATCCGAACGTCACCGCGGTTGAGACCCGCACGAAGGTTGATCTTCCGGTGAGACTGGACGGGCGTGAACTCGTTGCCACGGTGATCGGCGGGCCTGGTGGTGATGAGTCGAATGTCAACCAGCGCTACCTGATGTCGGGGCGGGACCTCGTGAGTAGCGACACCGATGTTGTGGTGTTGGAGAAACACGCCGCTGATCATTTCAATCTCGGCCCTGGTGACACTGTGTCGCTATGGGACGGAGAGAAGTGGAGAGATGCAAACGTTGTCGGCGTAGCAGCATCCGGTGAGTACCTGTTTCCGGCTCGAAGTCACACCGAGGTCTTCACCATCCCGGATGAATTCGCAGTGGTGTTCGTCCCCGAATCGTTCGCTACTGACCTGGCGCCAGCCGCTCCAAGGCAGGTCATGGCAACCGTTGAAGGGCGTGATGCAACAGCCACGGCGTCCCTGATGGCTGTGGCTCGTGGTGCGGGGTCGGCCGAGGTCTACGATCTGGCGGGCCAACCCTCCAACCTCGCGTTGCAGTCGGATGTTAAGGGGTTCGAGAGCATGTCGTATCTCTTCCCCGTGCTGTTCCTCGGAGCGGCTGGCATGGCGACGTTTGTACTGTTGAGTCGGCTCGTGCGCCAGGAACGCACCCAGATCGGAATGATGGTCGCCGACGGCATTGGCACTGGCGTGATCCTGCGCCACTACATGAGTCATGCGCTGTTCTCGACGCTGCTTGGTGCGCTTCCCGGGTTGATTGCCGGGGCGCTCCTGGGACGCTGGATGAGCTCTCTGTACACAAGTTTCATCGGGGTGCCCATCACCATCGTTCGATACTCGGTGCCCACGATGTTGTTGGCGTTGGCCTTTGTGGTCGTTGTGGGTCTGATTTCCGGTGTGTTGCCGGCCCGGGCTGCGGCACGAATCGATCCGGCGGAAGCGATGCGCCCACCAACGCCAACCGGTGTCGATCACGAAGCCCTGATCGAGCGAGTTTGGCCGGTGACACTACCGATGACTGTGAGGGTCGTTGCGCGTAACATGGCCCGAAATCCCCGGCGTGTTGCCACTACCGCCTTCGGAGTGGTCCTTTCCATGGTGGTCCTGGTCACGTCACTCGCTCTCAACGACACGACGAACTCGGTGATCGATCGCCAGTTCGCCGAGATAGATCGGCGAGATTTGTCAGTTCATCTCGACCATCCGGTGACCGACGCCGATCTCGCCGCCCTGGCGACATTGCCAGAAGTCGCGGTGGCGGAACCGTCTCTTGAGATGCCCGTGGTGATCTCGACCGATGGTGCTCGGAGCGAGCAGATGCTGCAGGTGTTTCGAGCCGACACAGTCTCGCATGGATTCGACCAGCAGCTGCCCGCCGATGGCATCGTGCTCGGCTCGATTGCTCGCAAGGATCTCGGTGTGGCGCAGGATGATGTCGTCACCATTTCGATTCCGGGGATCGGCACCGCAATCCAGGCCCGGGTGTCGGGGTTCGTCGACGAGCCGATACCTGCGGTGTCGTACACCTCGCTGGCTGCGTGGGAAGCGGCAGGTGGGGAGGCACCCACCACAGCGGTCGTAAAGCTTGTCAATCATGACGACCACTCCTCGGTGCGTGAGGTTCTTGCTGAACGTTCCGACGTGGTTGCTGTGACGGACCACCGTGCCATGATCGACGCGATCCGGGAACTCCTCACCATCACGGTGGTATTTGTCGGGCTGATGGTGCTCTTCGCGGTGTTGATGGCCATCGGATTGTTGTACAACGCGGTCACGGTCGCACTCGCCGAACGCACCAATGAAATGGCCACGCTCCAAGCCAATGGCATGCCCCGGAGATGGATTCGCACGACAGTCACAGCCGAGACGCTCGCGGTGGTCGTGCTCGGACTGGCACCGGGGGCTGTGATCGGGTGGTGGGTGGCCGGTCGATTCATGGGGCAATTCGACAACGAGTCATTCTCGTTCAAGATGGTGATGTCGGGTCAGTCGATGGCACTTGCCGTGGTGCTGGTTCTGGTAGTGGCTGTCGTGTCGGAATGGCCCGGTCTTAGGCGAGTCGACCGGCTCGATCTACCGTCTGTTGTGCGGGAGCGATCGGTCTGAGCGGGTGGCGCGGCTATGCCCGCCCGCTACGATTGCCGTTCTCATCCGGGAGAAATCGGATGGCCACGTCGGAGTGGCGGAATTGGCAGACGCGCCAGCTTGAGGGGCTGGTGCCCGATTAGGGCGTGGGGGTTCAAGTCCCCCCTCCGACACACTCGCTAGTACACGCGCCGGTCCGGTCGACGG
>CAZHMP010000009.1:0-57292 GCA_964533595.1 uncultured Acidimicrobiales bacterium
GCGAGGATGTGGAGAACATCCTGCTGAAATTGATTCAGGCGGCCGACTACGACGTGGCCAAGGCCGAGACCGGAATCATCTACATCGACGAGATCGACAAGGTGGCTCGCAAGAGCGAAAACCCATCGATCACGCGCGATGTGTCTGGCGAGGGCGTGCAACAGGCGCTGCTCAAGATTCTCGAAGGAACCACTGCCGCAGTTCCGCCGCAAGGCGGCCGCAAACACCCTCATCAAGAGTTCATCCAGATCGACACCACCAACGTCTTGTTCATATGTGGTGGCGCTTTCGCAGGTATTGAGAAGATTGTCGAGAACCGTGTCGGGAGCAGTGGCGTCGGATTCGGTGCCGATATCCGCAAGCCTGAAGACAAGGACCTTGGCGCAATCTTCAGTGAGGTCATGCCGGAAGATCTCACCAAGTTCGGTCTGATCCCGGAGTTCGTGGGACGTCTACCCGTGGTCGGCGCAGTCAGCAGTCTCGGTCACGACGCTCTTGTCGAGATTCTCACCACTCCGAGAAACTCGTTGGTGAAGCAATACACCAAGATGTTCAATTTCGAGGACATCGATCTGGAGTTCACCGAGGAGGCGCTGCATGCGATCGCAGATCTGGCAATCAAGCGCGGCACCGGAGCCAGAGGGCTTCGCGCCATCATCGAGTCGGTTCTGCTCGACGTCATGTTCGACGTTCCGGGGCGAGACGACGTGGCCGTGGTTCGAGTCGATGCCAATGCGGTGGTCGATGGTGCCAGGCCCGAATTGATCGCTCGTGACGACGTGGACGAGCGCCGCGCCAGCTGATCGCATCGAATCAACAAAATGAATCATCGCGAGGCCATTGAGCATCTTCGTGCTCTCACCAACTATGAAGTGGTGCCGCGTGCCGGCCGAATCGAAGGCCTGTCGCTAGACAATATGAGGTCAGCAATGGCCACTCTTGCCAACCCTCAGGACGCGTATCCAGTAATCCATGTGACGGGCACCAACGGCAAGGGGTCCACCGTCCGGATGATTGAGGCGCTCCTCACCAACATGGGGCTGAGAGTCGGCACCTACACGAGCCCCCATCTGGAGTCGATCAACGAGCGAATCGCCGTCGGCGGGTCGCCGATATCCGACGAAGATCTCGCTGCGGCCATCACGGAGGTCGCGGCCGCGTCGGAAATCGATGATGGAAGTCGACTCACATGGTTCGAGACCATGACAGCCGCGGCATTCGTCCACCTTGCGGGCGAGGCCGTCGATGTGGCGGTCGTGGAGGTGGGCATGCTTGGACGTTTCGACGCAACCAATGTTGCCCACGCCCAGATCGCCGTCGTCACCAATGTCGGATTGGATCACACCGACGGTGCTGGTGATTGGCGTTCGGCCATCGCCAGGGAAAAGGCGGGAATCATCGAGCCCGAGTCCATATTGGTGCTGGGGGAGATGAACCCTGATTTGGTTACCGACTTCCGACAGGAGCGCCCTCGATCGGTCTTGGAACGTGGACTCGATTTCGATGTGATCGACGACAGTCTTGCTGTGGGCGGCCGGCTGCTCGAGGTTCGCACAGCACGGGCGCACTATTCGGAATTGTTTGTGGCTTTGCACGGGCCCCATCAGGCCGATAATGCTGCGATCGCCTTGGCCGCCACCGAAGAGTTCTTCGACAGTGAGCTGCCTGCTGACGTCGTGTCGGAGTCGTTCGCGTCGGTGGCGGTGCCGGCCCGAATGGAGATCATCGGGAGCAGGCCGTTGGTCATGCTCGATGTGGCCCACAATCCACCCGGTGCGGAGGCGTTGGGGTCTGCTCTCGCCGGCGCATTCGGCGAGATGAAGAGGGTCGTCGTGCTGGGCATGCTGGATGGCCGCGATCCCCGTGCGATTTGTGAGGCACTTGGCGTCAGCGAGGCCAAGCTGGTCGTGGCGTGCTCGGCGCCCTCTCGACGCGGATTGCCGGCTGAGGTCGTGGCTCAGGCAGTTGTCGACACTGGCGGGTCCGTTGAAGTGGTGGCTGAAGTCGACGAGGCAATCGACCGAGCATTTGCGGTGGCCGACCCTGACGACATGATCTTGGTGGTTGGTTCCCACACCGTGGTCGGACAAGCACGGCGGTTGTTGAAGGAAAATTGAGCCGATCGGCCCATACAAGACCGACCTATTGCCTGCCGATACATATGTTGTGAGTTTGTTCGCAAAATCCGTCGAGCGGCGGCGAGGTCTCAAGGACCGCGGTGTGACTGTTGTTGAGTACGCGCTCATCATCAGCACGGTGGTGGTTGGGTCCTTGTCCGGCCTTGGAGCCCTCGACTCGTCGATTGGAAACAACTACTCGTCCACAGCCAACGACATCGGCCAGGCCGACTTCACGGTGTCGGACACGACGACCACAACCGGCTCGAGTGGCGGAACCACGACCACGTCAACGACAACAACCACCGCTGCGCCCACGAGTACCACCAGCACAACGACGACTACAACGACCACCACGACGACGACTACCACGACGACTACCACGACGACCACTACGGCCGCTCCGACCACCACGACGACCGCTCCGACTACCACGACGACTGCGCCGGAATTCGTCGACTCCACGTCGATCAGTTGCAAGGACAAGACCAAGAAGAAGAACGGTAAGCAGAATGCCAAGGTTCAGCTGACCGTGAAGGATGGGAACGGCGACAAGCTCAAGAGCGCCTCGGTCGTGGTGGAATTCACACTGCAGGACGGAACCACTCAGCAAGCGAGCGGCACTACCAATTCCAAGGGCAAGGTGACTTTCGAATGGAAGGGCCTTGACAAATCGGACTTTGATGTTGAAGTCACAGTACTGAGCGTCACCAAGGACGGCGATTCGTACTCGCCGCCATCAAAGACCTGCACGCTTGAGAAGGACTAACCCGAGCGTCCGGGTGGAAGGCGTCGGCTTGGCCGACGCGCTGTAGCCTCAGCGCGATGGACAGGACCTTGGTGATTTGCAAACCCGATTCCGTCGAGCGTGGCCTCGTCGGTGAAATCCTCTCTCGATTGGAGAGGAAGGGCTTGGGGATCGTGCGGGCCGAGCTGCGAATTCTCGATTCCGACACCCTCGCCAAGCACTATGCCGAGCACGTGGGCAAAGGCTTCTACGACGGTTTGGTCGAATTCATGGGTCGAGGACCCGTGATGGTTTGTGTGGTGGAGGGGCCGGCCGACACATGGAAGGTCGTCCGCCAGATGATGGGAACCACCAACCCCCTCGAGGCCGTTCCAGGCACGATTCGCGGAGACCTCGGCACGCTCTTCACCGAGAACCTCATCCACGGGTCCGACTCGCTCGAGTCGGCTGGACGCGAGATCGAGATCTTCTTTCCCGGCACTCCAGCCGAGGTCTGAGAGTTCCTTACCGCACCCATCCGCCACATCTGCTTGACAGTCACGTAACGTGATCGACCCGTCACTTGTGGGCACTGTGTTGCAATCTTGTGACCATTTGCGCGTAGACTTCCGGCGGTAGCCGAAAAAGGCGACGCCACGAGGCTGCGCCGTTTCGCGCCTACCTCGATTTCACTCCCTGCTCCGAGGCCTTTGATCATGTTTGCGGATTCAATTCTGAGCCAATTCGGAGCGGTGATCGGCCGCGACATGGCCGTGGATCTGGGCACGGCCAACACGCTTGTATATGTGCGCGGAGAAGGAATCGTCCTCAACGAGCCGTCAGTGGTGGCAATCAATACAGAGTCGGGCAAGCCGCTGGCTGTCGGATCTGATGCCAAACGAATGATCGGGCGGACCCCGTCCAACATCCAAGCCATTCGCCCTCTCAAAGACGGGGTCATCGCCGACTTCGAAATCTGCGAGAGGATGATGCGTCACTTCATCCAGCGAGTTCATCAACGTAAATGGGCCAAGCCCAGGATGGTGATTGCCGTTCCTTCCGGAATCACCGGAGTCGAACAACGCGCCGTTCAGGAAGCTGCTGAATATGCGGGGGCCCGAAAGCCCGCTTACATCATCGAGGAACCGATGGCCGCGGCAATCGGTGCGGGTCTCCGAATCCAAGATCCGGCCGGCAACATGATTGTCGACATAGGCGGTGGCACAACCGAGGTGGCTGTGATCTCCCTGGGCGGAGTCGTGGCGAGTCAGTCTGTTCGCGTGGGCGGCGACGAACTCGACGACTCGGTAATCCAGTATGTGAAGAAGGAACTGAGCTTGGCACTCGGCGAACGAACCGCCGAGGAGATCAAGGTGCAATTGGGTTCCGCGTGGCCACTCGAAAAGGAGCTTCGGGCTGAGATTCGCGGGCGAGATCTGGTGACCGGGCTGCCGCGAACGGTAGTGGTGGGCACACCGGAGATCCGCGAAGCCATTGCTGAACCTGTCACGGCAATCTGCGACGCGGTGAAGTCCACACTCGACCAGACCCCTCCCGAACTCGCCGCCGACATAATGGAGCGTGGGATCATGCTCGCCGGCGGAGGCTCGATGCTCAAGGGGCTCGACCAGCGGCTGGCGGAAGAGACCGGAATGCCGATCCACATCGCTGATGATCCTCTCAATGCGGTGGCAATCGGTGCGGGTCAGGTGCTGGAAGAATTCGACGCCTTGCGTGACGTGATCCTGAGTTCGGGCGAGCTGTAGCCCGGCCTGGTCATGGCGCCCGCCCAGCGCACGGGGCGGTCCCGATACCGTCTCGCTCTGCTAATCCTCACATCCATAACGCTTCTGAGTCTCGACTTTCGCAGTTTCGGTCCGTTGGATGCTGCCCAAAGCACAGTACGCGATCTCCTGCATCCGGTCACCTCAGTGGTAGGCACCGCTCTGTCGCCGATTGGAGACGCTTGGAACGCGGCGTTTCGCTACGGTGATCTGGAATCCGAGAACCAAGAACTCCGTCGACAAATTGATGAGATGAGCGGCCTCGCCATCGAGGTGGAGGCCGACAGTGCCGCATTTGCTCGGTTGCAAAAGGCCGTCGACATCAGATTTGGCGAGGGCATTCCAACCGTGGCGGCCACGGTGTTGCGCGGCGAGGTGGGAAACTTCGACACCAATGTCGTCACAATCAGCAAGGGGTCGAATTCAGGGATACGGGAAGGGATGGCGGTGGTCACCGGGGCCGGACTCGTGGGCCGGATTGATCAAGTTGACCGGGGCGAGTCCACAGTCGAGCTCATATCCGAACCGTCGTTGGTCGTCGGAGTGAGGGTCGTGTCGACCGACGAGGTGGGGTTGGGGCACGGCGTGGCAGGCGAGCCCCATTCGTTCGTGATCGATCAGGGTCCGGGCTGGCCAGAGAACGGCGACCCAGCTCTTCTACCCCGGATCGGTTCGGCGGTGGTGACGGCCACCGACAGCCGCTACTCGGCGGAGATTCCGGTCGGGACCGTCGTGGACGTGTCTACTCCGGACGGCCTGGCCATGGTCATCACGGTCGAATTGTCCAACGATGTGACGGATCTGGGGTTCGTGTCGGTCATGCTCGACGAGGCACCCGACGAAGTACCGCTCCTCCCGGTGGTGCCCAGCACACTGGTACCGATCGAGATCGATCCTGCCCAAGTTGAATCAGGTGCGAGCGACGGGACCGCTCCATGACAGCGGCCCGTGTTGCGTTGGTGAGCGTTGTGGCGATTTCGCTGCAGTTGACGGTATTCGTTGACGTGAGGGTGTTCGGCGTGGCTCCCGAACTTCTGGCCCTGGTGGCGGTCTTGGCAGGGTATTTCGGTGGGCCTTTGTCGGGCCCGGTGGTGGGGTTCGGGGCTGGAGTCCTGTGGGACATATACCTTCCGACTCATTTGGGCGTGTCGGCTCTGATATTCGCGGTGGTGGCCTACATCATCGGCACGCTCGAGGCCGGGCTCTTCCACGATTCGCGGCTACAGGCGGTCGCGGTGGTCGCGGTGGCGTCCATGGCCGCAGTCGTCTCGTATGCGCTACTCAACGAGATTCTTGGAGTTCGGGGCCTGATCGATCTCGACATGTTGAGGGTTGCGGCCGTGGTTGGCCTACTCAACGGCCTGCTTTCGTTGGTGGCAGCACCGGCGGTGAAGTGGGCGATGGCCACAACCCCCCACGCGCTTGCGGCAAAGTTGCCGGTGATCCGTGATTGAATCTGAAGTGATGACGACGGTCGAATTGTCGTGACCGTGGACGAAGATTCCAGACAGCTGCGATTGCGCATGCTGGCTTTCGTCGGCTTGACGCTTTTCGGTGCGATGTTTGCGCGCTTGTGGTATCTCCAAGCGCTCGAGAGCGATGTGCTGCAAGCCGAGGCACTCGGCAATGTCATACAGCCGGTTTTCGAAGAGGCGCCGCGTGGGCGCATTCTCGATCGCAACGGTCGTGTGCTGGTTGACAATCGGGTCGTTCAGGTGGTGACGGTCGATCGGCAGATGCTCGACAAGTCACTTTCCGACGAGGAGAAGACGGCAATGTTCGTTCGACTGGCCGAGGCGGTGAGCCGCTCAGGACGACTCACCAAGGCAGTTTCGATCGAACGGGCGGTCAATGACTCTCAATACGGACCGTTCGACGAGATTCCGGTCGCAGTCGATGTCGACCCGTCCCTGCTCGTTTTTCTGGGAGAACGACCCGAGGACTTTCCCGGCGTGATGGTTGTCCAACGCGCGATTCGCACCTACCCATACGGCGAACTTGCGGCTCACGTGCTCGGCTACGTCGGACCCATAACCCAAAGCGAATTGGACTCTGCGAACTCGCGCATCGATTCGACTTCGGTCGACTCGAAGACCTATCAAGCCAATGACGAAATTGGTAAGTCCGGGGTGGAGAAGTCCTTCGAGGATGATCTGCGTGGGGTTCCGGGCGTGCGATTGCTCGAACTTGATGCTCGTCGTCAGGTCGTACGTGAGAGAAGCAGCACCCCGCCGACGCCCGGCAACGACGTTTGGCTCACGATCGATATCGATCTTCAGGCGGAGGTGGAGAAGCAACTTGCCGACGAGCTTCGCGTGGCCCGCCAACAGCCCATTGAGCCCGAAGACCCGCCGTTCGTGGCCGCGGCCGGAGCGGCGGTGTCGCTCGACCCTCGTAACGGTGACGTGCTGGCGATGGCTTCATATCCAACGTATGACCCTTCGGAATTTGTAAGTGGAATCTCCCGAAGACTGTTCGCACAAGTCACTTCCGAAGCCAATCATGTGCCGGTGCTCAACCGTGCAATTCAGGGTGCATATCCGCCTGGTTCGACATTCAAGCTGGTGACGGCATATGCCGCGCTCAGTCGTGGCGTTGTCGGGCCGGACGGTTTGCTCGGGGTTCGCGACAGATACGTCGACACCGGCACGTACAAGTACCCGAATTGCGTTGAGGAGTCCAGCACCTGCAATTTCGATAGCCCGTTCTCCGGCACGCGAGACGTCGATCTTCGTGACGCGATCACCGTGTCGAGCGACCCTTACTTCTATCGACTCGGTGGCGAGGGGTTCTGGCCCCTGCCCAAGGGAGAAGATGAGGGAATCCAGCACGCAGCTCGTGAGCTGGGGTTGGGTAGCGACACCGGTGTTCAACTCCCGTTCGAGCGAAGCGGGGTAGTGCCGGACCGCGATTTCTTTGATGCCCAGTTCGCGGCCGGGGTAGCCATACGGGATGGCTCCCAGTGGTATGCCGGCGACACGATCAACCTGTCGATCGGGCAAGGCGATCTGCTTGTTACGCCAATCCAATTGGCCAATGCCTACGCAACGATTGCCAATGGTGGCCGGCTTCACCAGCCCAACATCGCCACGAAGATCACTGCTGAAGACGGGTCATTGGTGCGAGAGTTCGTGCCGCGAGTGTTACGGGATCTCGCTCTCACCGACACCGTTCGACAGCCGATTGTCGACGGACTGCTGGGGGTGCCGCGTCGTGGTATCCCCTCCGGCACGGCACAACGCGCCTTCAACGATCCAAATTTCGGTGTTGCGTTTCCGCTGGCAAATTGGCCTGTAGCCGGCAAGACGGGAACGGCTCAAAAGAACGACAAGGCCGACACGGCACTGTTCGTGGCGTTTGGGCCCAACGACTTTCCGGCGCTTGGAGTAGACGCCGGATACGAGCCCGAGATCGTGATGGCGGCTGTTCTCGAGGAGGCCGGGTTCGGCGGCTCGGTTGCTGCGCCGGTTGTGTCCCGAACGCTTGACGCCTACGCAACCGACGGCATATCGCGGGTGCGCACCACCGATGAACTCGACAAGTTCTACGCTGATCTTGTGGCATCAGCCGCTGCGGCCGCGGCGGCCGATGCCGAAGCCGGCGTCGGCGAGGTAGCGCCATGATTGCGACCGGCCCACGCCGAGACCGAGACAGAGATCCGTGGTGGCTCGTGCTCGATCCGATCCTCATCTTGTCCACGGCCGCGGTCACGGTGATCGGAGTGATCCTCGTTTACTCAGCCACTCGCGGTCCTGCCAACGGGATAGTGCCCGTGGACAGGTCGTTTCTCGATCGGCAGGTGTTCTTCGCCGCGCTGGGCGGGGTACTGGCCGTGGTGGCTGCCCTCGTCGATGTACGCCGGCTGCGCTCAGTGATACCGGTCGGATATCTCGGATTGATTGGGCTGCTGCTGGCAGTTCTGGTATTCGGTGCCAAGGTGTCCGGGGCGCGTGCATGGTTTCAAGTCGCCGGCTTCACGTTCCAGCCGTCGGAACCCGGAAAGATCGTCCTCATTGTCGTGCTGGCGCGAATCTTGTCGTCAAAGTCGATGACCACTACACGACTGTTGGCGGGAATCGGTCTGGCGATGCTGCCCATTGCCCTGATCTTGAGACAGCCGGACTTGGGTACCGTCTTGGTTTACGTGGCGATCATCGCAGCAGTGTTGATAGCCAGCAACGTCTCGACGCGGGTGCTGATCCTCCTCGCCTTGGTCGCGCTGACCGGGGTGGTTGGGATCTTCCGATCCTCGGTGCTGGCCAACTACCAAGAAGCGAGGCTCACCGTCTTTCTTCTCGATGACGCCGCTTTGGCAAAACTCGACCCGTCGGTGGCCGAGTACGCCTACAACGCCAAGCAGTCGCAGGTGGCAATCGGCAACGGTGGACTAACCGGACAGGGGTTGTTCCAGGGGACCCAGACCAGCTCCAACCTGGTTCCGGCACAGCAGACCGACTTCATCTTCTCGGTGGCCGGCGAGGAACTCGGATTTCGTGGAGCAGCCGTGATCTTGTTGCTCTACCTTCTGATGGTCTACCGAATCTGGCGTACCGCAGTTCGCGCCCCCGACCCATTCGACCGGCTGTTGAGCGTGGGCGTGGTGGCGATGCTGATGTTCCAAATATTCCAAAGCGTCGGCATGACCACAGGGATAATGCCGGTCACCGGCATTCCACTTCCGTTCTTGTCCTACGGAGGGTCCTCGTTGATCACGTCAATGGTCGCGGTCGGTCTGGTGCTGGGAGTTCATCGCCGTCGCTATGAGTACGTCCGGGGCTGACGGCGGGTCGGGGAGGTTCACCGGTCCACCAGCGGCCACCGCTACCCTCCTTGCATGGCATCCGTATGGCCGCGCCTAGAGCAACTTCTGCCCCAAGTGCAGAAGCCCGCGCGCTACATCGGCTGTGAAGACGGCGCCAGGTCGCCTGAGCATGGGCCCGGAATCGTCAGTTGGCTTCTCACTTACCCAGACACCTACGAGGTCGGATTACCCAACCAGGGCCTGCAGATTCTCTACGAGATTCTCAACGAACGTGCCGATGCTGTGGCCGAACGTTCATACGCTCCATGGTCCGACCTGGAAGGGCTGATGCGGCGAGACAAGCTGCCGCAGTTCTCCATCGAGAATCACCTCCCGGCGTCCGACTTCGACGTGATTGCATTCAATCTGAGCGCAGAACTCGTCTACACCAACGTTCTGAATTGCATCGATCTGGCCGGGCTTCCGATTCGCTCCATCGAACGGTCCGACTCGGACCCGCTGATCGTCGTCGGCGGACATTGCGCCTTCAATCCGGAACCGATCGCCGACTTTGTCGATTTCGTCGTGCTGGGTGACGGTGAAGAGGTTGTGGGAGAGATCACCGAAGTCATCGGTGATTGGAAGCGCAACGGCAAGGGTTCCGGCACCCGAGAGGGCGTTTTGCGGGCATTGGCATCGCTGCCGGGTGTATACGTGCCGTCTCTCTACACGGTGAGATACGACGGCGCGCACATTGCCGAGGTCACGCCAAGATTCAACGACGTTCCGGAACGTATTGAGAAGCGCACCATCGCCGATCTGGCCGAGTGGCCATATCCGAAGAGCCAACTTGTACCCCTCACCGAAGTCGTCCACGACCGCCTGAACGTGGAGGTATTCCGGGGGTGCACCCGTGGCTGCCGATTCTGTCAAGCTGGAATGATCACCCGACCGGTGCGCGAGCGTCCAGCCGAGCAGGTCCGCACGATGATCAAGAGCGGACTCAAACGCACCGGTTACGACGAGGTCTCTCTGACATCGCTCTCAACCGCCGACTTCAGCGGCATTCAACAGGTCATAGCCGACACCGTCTCGGAGCCGGGCTGCGATCAGGTGTCGGTCGCCCTGCCCAGTCTGCGTGTTGATGCCTTCACAGTCGGAATCGCTGCCCAGATTCAGAGGGCTCGCCGGACCGGCCTCACGTTCGCGCCCGAGGCCGGATCGTTGCGCATGCGTCAGGTCATCAACAAGATGATCTCCGAGGATGATCTCTACGGAGCAGTGGAGTCGGCCTATTCCCAGGGCTGGCGCAGGGTAAAGCTGTACTTCCTCACCGGATTGCCCACCGAAACCGATTCAGACACCCTCGGTATCGCAGAATTGGCGAAGAAGTGTGCAGAACTTGGTCGGACGCACAACAAGTCGGCATCGGTGACCGTCTCGATCGGCGGATTCGTACCAAAGAGCAACACCCCGTTTCAGTGGTTCGGCCAGAACACCAGCGCCGAACTGAATCGGAAAGTCGGATTGCTGCGAGATGCCACCCGGCGCAACAAGGCTGTGCAACTCAAATGGCACGATCCCAAAGCCACCCTCATTGAAGGCATCACCAGCCGCGGCGATCGGCGAATCGGCGACGTGATCGAGTATGTCTGGCGGCGCGGTGGGGTGTTCCAGGAATGGTCTGAGCACTTCGACCACGCACTCTGGCTCGAGGCAATGGCCGCTTGTGATCTCGATATCGACTGGTATGTGCACCGTCATCGTCACAGCGATGAGATTCTGCCGTGGGATCATCTCTCGGCCGGCCTCCACAAGGACTTCCTCTGGCAAGACTGGAGAGACGCCATAGAAGAAGTCGGCTTGGAGGATTGCCGTTGGACGCCTTGCTACGACTGCGGCGCCTGCACCGGGTACGGGATTGAGCATGTGGTGGCCTCCCCAACTCCTCCGGCGGGCGGGAGTCAGGGCACGGGAGTGAATTTCAGACCGAAGCCGGTTGCCGCGGTGGTCAGCCCGTGAGACTTCGCCTCGAGTTCACCAAGCACGGAAAGATCCGATTCACCTCCCATCGTGACGTGGCGCGAATGTGGGAACGGGCATTGCGTAGGGCAGACATTCCGATGGCCTACAGTGAGGGCTTCACCCCCAGGCCCAAGATCTCGTTCGGTTTGGCACTTTCGACGTGTCATGAGTCCGACGCCGAATATCTCGATATCGGTATCAACGACGAACACGCCGACGCGATCGATCTCGAAACTCTCCCAGACATGATCACCAACAACCTTCCAGATGGACTCGTTGCAACTCGCGCCGCCGTCATCGATCGGACGACACCGTCCCTTCAGGAATCGGTCGCGCAGTGCACATGGCAAATCGATGTGATCGACACAAATGAGAAGACAGCAACTGGGGCCGTGGCCCGTGCCCTTGCTGCCAAGGAGCTCGTCCTGACCCGTCAGCGAAAGGGCAAGGAAGTCACCGACGACCTCCGCCCCCAACTGTTCGGTCTCGACATCATCGGGCCCATAGAAGGTGGCGTTCGCATGGTCGCCGACCTCGGCACCAAGCCGAGATCAATTCGACCCAGCGAACTCCTGGCCGCCTTTCAGCCACCCCTCCGGGAGTGGAGAGTCACCAGACTCAACCAATGGATCATCGACGACGACGGAAGGCGCCGCGAACCAATTCCGCGCATGTCCGTGTTGTCCGCATCCGAGGTGACGCGATGAGTGTCACTCGAGGTGCGCCCAAACGTAAGGAATTCACTCATGGCCGACCAAATGGCCGACAACCCGATCCCCAACAAGAACAACCCGTCATCAGATCAGAGGTCCGGGGCTACAGCACCTGAGACTCCTCCCAAGGACCGACCGACCAACTCTCCGAAAATCGGCGACTCCAGACCTGCACCAACCGTCAAGTCCGGTGACAACGCGGGCTCCGGTGCCGGCTCCGGGAATCAACCGAACCGCAAGAGACGTCGCCGCCGAGGCGGCCGTGGCCGAGGTGGGTCGGGCGGCCAGGGAGGTCAAGGCGGCCAAGCAGGTCAAGGCGGCCAACGTGGTCAAGGTGGCCAGGGCAACAAGCAGGGCGGCAAGGGCCAGCAGAATCGGGATTCCAAGGGCAAGAACTCCAAGGGGAAAGGTGGCGGCCGTTCCGGACGCGCCCCGACCCCGGTCAAAGCGATCACGAGCGGCGATGCCATCGAACTCGATGAGAAGTCCCTGAAACGAAGGCGTGGTCGCACCCGCAACGGAAAAGCAGTCGGCCGTTACATGATGGCTGTTTCGGTACGAGACAAGGTCACTCAAATCTCGGTACTCGAGGGCAGGAAGTTGGTCGAGCATTATGTCTCGTTGCCATCCGACGACGTCAGCCAAATTCACGGAAACATTTACCTGGGGCGCGTTCAGAATGTGCTCCCGGGCATGGAGGCGGCCTTCGTCGACATTTCCACGCCCAAGAATGCTGTGCTCTACAGAGGTGACGTCCACTACGACCCCGACGACGTTGAAGGTGGCCGCAAGGAACAACCACGCATCGAAGAGATTCTCAAAGCGAAACAGTCAATTTTGTGTCAGGTGACCAAGAATCCGATCGCTCACAAGGGAGCTCGGCTCACCCAAGAAGTGTCGCTGCCCGGTCGATTCGTCGTTCTGGTTCCCAACAGCACTACCTATGGCATTTCCAAGCGGCTCCCAGACAAGGAACGTCGTCGTCTGCGTCAGATTCTCGACAAGGCAAAACCGGCCAAGCACGGCGTGATCGTCCGCACAGCGGCCGAGAACGTCACGGCTGAAGAAATCAAGCTCGACGTGCAGCGTTTGATCTCCCAATGGGATGAGATCGAGGCGCTCGCCAAGCGGACGAAGGCCCCGGCGTTGCTCTATCGCGAGCCCGAGGCAGCAGTGAGAGTGATCCGCGAGGAGTTCAACAAGGACTACAGAGGAATCGTCATCGACGACCGCGACCTCTACGAGGAAGTTCGCGATTACGTCGAAAGCATCGTTCCTGCGCTCGCGGATCGAGTGGAGTTCCACGACAAGGAAACCGAGACTCTGCCACTCTACGAACGGCACCACATAGAGGAACAGTTGCGAAAGGCACTCGACCGCAAGGTGTGGCTGCCATCCGGCGGATCGCTGATCATCGAGGCAACCGAGGCACTCACCGTGATCGACGTCAATACCGGAAAGAACGTCGGAAAGTCGAGCCTCGAGGAAACCGTTTTCAGAAACAATCTGGAAGCTGCCGAGGAGGTGGCCCATCAACTTCGTCTCAGAGACATCGGTGGGATCATCGTGATCGACTTCGTCGACATGGAGATCGCCAAGAACCGTGACCAGGTGATCAAGACATTCCGGGATGCCCTGGCGCGAGACAAGACGCGCACGCAGGTCTTCAACATTTCGGAACTCGGGCTGGTTGAAATGACGAGAAAGAGGATCGGCGAGGGCTTGCTGGAAACAGTTTCGAGCGCGTGTCCCACTTGTTCGGGTACCGGCCATTTGGTCATCGAGGAGCTGATCGGCTGATCCCAAACGCCACTACCAACTTGGTGGTTCCATCTGCTCTGCCCGGTAGCCTCTCTAACCTATGTACGCAGTAGTAAAGACAGGCGGTAAGCAATACCGCGTGGAGCAGGGTCAGACTCTCGAAGTGGAGCGTCTTGGAGATCCCGGCACCGAAGTTTCGTTGCAGCCAGTGCTGCTCGTGGACGGCGATACCGTCCTGTCCGCACCCGGCCAGCTATCGAGCGCATCGGTCACCGCACGAGTGGTCGAAGAGGTGCGTGGTCCGAAAATCAACGGATTTCTCTACAAGAACAAGAGCAACAATCGTAAGCGATGGGGCCACCGGCAGACGCTGGCCCGCATCGAGATCACCGATATCAAGAAGGGCTGATCTGCCATGTCCAAGACAAAGGGCGGCGGCTCCACACGTAACGGCCGCGATTCGAATTCACAGCGCTTGGGAGTAAAGGTGTTTGATGGTGGCCAAGTGTCGGCCGGATCGATCATCGTGCGTCAGCGCGGCACCAAAATCCATCCCGGAAACAACGTGATGAAAGGCGGCGACGACACCTTGTTCGCCACCTCCGATGGAGTGGTGAAGTTCGGAAGCCGTCGAGGACGCAAGCTCGTCGACGTCCTAACCGCCTGAGCAATCACCGCCTGAGCAATCGCCAGGCCTAGACGTCGACGCCTCGGGGCAGAACCGACTCGTCGAGACCCAACCACTCTTTGGCGAACGTGAACGCGTAGCGGTCAGTCATTCCTGCCACCCATGCAACAGCGGCTTTCGCTGTGGCGTCGTCGCTGGTTTGTTCGTCGAACAACCGGCTCGGAAGCCGGTCGGGGTGGGATATGAGATAGTCGACCAACCCTCGCAAAACGCCGACCACTTTCTCGGCCTGCGACTGTGACTGGGGCCGCAGATAGATGTTGTCGTAGTTGAATCTCCGAAACGCTGAGAGTGCTTTGGCGGTACCGGTGTCCATGCCGACCACGCCTGCACGGTTGGTCGTGTCGATCATCGATCCGATGAACGCGGCGAGTTGGGTTCGCCGAGATGAGCCGCAGCGCTCTCTCACCTGTTCTGGAAGTTCTTCGGGCTTCGTCACGCCGGCATTCACCGCGTCCTCGAAGTCGTGACATACGTAGGCAATCCGGTCGGCCCAGCTGACCACCTCCCCTTCTGGGGTGGACGGCGCCGGCCTCGACCAGGAGTGGTTTCGGATTCCGTCCAGCGTCTGGCGGCACAGGTTGAGAGGCACGAGGGTGACGTCGGCGCCCCATACGGCGTGATCGAAACCTTCATCCAGATATTGGGACAGCGCAGCCTCGCTCGAATGTCCGCCCGGACCGTGGCCGCAATCGTGCCCCAAGGCAATGGCCTCAGTAAGTGGCACGTTGAGGCCGAGAGCTCGGCTGATGCTTCGGGCGACCTGGGCTACCTCCAGAGCGTGGGTGAGTCTCGTCCGTTGATGATCATCGGGGAACACGAACACCTGCGTCTTGCCGGCGAGCCTTCGAAACGAATTGGCGTGAAGTATGCGGTCCCGATCTCGCTCGAAACATGTTCGTGTGGTGTCGGGAGCTTCTTCGATGCTGCGATCGCCGGCACCGAAGCTCAGCGTTGCGCCTGCTCTGAGCAGGTCGGCCTCGATTTCCTCGCGGCGTTCGCGCACCAGACCCGGACCCTTGCCGATGATCGTGAACGAATCTGCATGGGCGGACTCGACGCCTTGGGAGACATGGCCGCGCATCGTCGATCCCCAAGTTTGTTGCTGTTCGGCCAGAGATTCGTCGGGTGACACCACGTAATCCTAGGTCGCGGCGACTGTGAGCGATCGGCTTCAAATTTTGCCGTTCAGTCCCGAGCGGAGCAATTCGGCCTTGTCAGGTGGTCGATTTGGCTCAATTTGTGACCCAAACGTGCCGACATAGAACAGTGAGGAACCGGCTCCGCGAGGGATGTGACTTGAAGACGAACCGTCGAGGTCAAGGCGATAGTGGTGTTGCCTTGGTGGAGGCCGCCATCATGACGCCCGTCATCTTCTTGATTCTGTTCTCGATTTTCGAGTTCGGCTTCGCGTTTCGCGACTACCTCGCGGTCGCCAACTCGACTCGAGATGGCGCCCGCGAAGCGAGTGTGGCCGGCAATGTCACTGATTCTGACTTCCGCATGTTGCAGTCGATTGCGCGGGCATCCGCGGCGCTGCCGGACGGAACAATTGATCGCATCGTCGTATTCAAAGCGACCGGACCTTCATCAACAGTCCCATCGGCTTGCAAGACATCGACGGCTCCGGCCACGCTTGCGGCCAATTCGTGCAACGTGTACACGTCAGCCGACTTCGCCCTGACCCAGTCGGATTTTGGATGCGATCCAACCCCCGACCCGCTCCCTGACCCCGATCGTCATTGGTGTCCATCCGACCGGATCGTTTCGGTCGGTACCGGACTCGACTATGTGGGGATCTGGATGAGGGTGAACCACTCTTACATCACCGGACTGTTCGGCACCGGGATCACGTTCGAGGACACCACAATTCTCAAAGTAGAGCCGCAGGCGCAGTGATGTCATTGACCTCGAGGCTGAGACCCCGCACACGACGGGCCAAAGATGACCGGGGCCTTGTCGCGGTGGAAGTGGCGATCATCATGCCCCTTCTCGTGTTGCTCGTATCCGGCATCATCGAGTTTGGAATGGCATGGCGCGATTCTCTGACCGTGTCGAGCGGGACTCGCTCTGCGGCGCGCGTCGTGAGCAACTTGGGAGGCAATCGCCTGTCGGACTACGAGGCACTGCTCACCCTTGACGCTGCGCTGCAGGGGTTGTCCACCTCCAACGTGGCGGGAGTGATGATTTATGACGGTTCGGCTGCGGATGGATCGGTTCCGGCCGCCTGCCTCGGTTCCGGCGGCACTCCGACTTCCGTCAGCGGTCTCTGCAACTACTACACAGCGTCGATGCTCTCCAGCATCTCACTGGCCAAATTCGACGGTGCATCGGCCACCACGTGCTCATCAACGTCATGGGACCACTTCTTCTGTCCGACGTCGAGAGAGACCCGGCAGAACATGGGGCTGCAAGAAGTCGGGGTATGGGTGCGAGTAAAGAGGGATTGGGTCACAAAGATGTTCCCCGGACAGGGACTGACGGTGGAGCATCAAACAGTCATGAATGTGGAGCCCGGAACATGAATCGCCATCAACGATCCGCCCCGTCCAATTCTGATCAACGCGGCTACGCGATGATCCTCACCTCTCTCCTCCTGGTGCCGTTGCTGGGCTTCGCCGGATTCGCTGTCGACGTCGGCAGTTGGTATGTGAGGGCGTCGGGCCTCCAGAAGGCCGCCGACGCGGCCGCGCTTGCCGGCGTTGTGTGGCAGCCGGACTTTGCCAAGGCTTCATCGGTGGCGGTTGCTGCGGCGGCGCGAAACGGATTTGTCGACGGTGTCGACGGCGTGGTCGTGTCGGTCACCGATTCAGGTTCGGCCGAGTTGCAGGTGACGATCACCGACACGAGCGCCGACCTGTTCTTCTCCAAATTGTTCCTCAACAACGTCGAGATCTCCAGAAAGGCGGTGGCGGAATACGCATTGGCGGTTCCATTGGGTAGCCCGAAGAACTACATCGGCACCAATGAGTTGATCTCAGGCAGTGACAACGAAGGCTTCTCCTCTGCCATCAACGGATCATGCAACATTCACGCCAATGGGGGGCAGCGTGAGGTTCTCTATCTCGACAACTCAGCGGGAAGTTGCAGCGGCTCCACACCCAACCCGGATCATGTTGGCCCGTACTCGTATCAGTACTACATCGACATTCCAGCCTCTCCGTCTCCCGGAGAGGTGGCTCTCTACATCCGCGAGCCCAACCAGGTCGGAAGCGCAATCGAGTACAACATTTCGTCGGACGTGACCACGATGTTCAGGCTCCGTGCCCCGGACCTCACGCCCTTCGACGATTCCGACAATCCGATCTATTCGGGATGTGGAGTCGGCAGCCGAGCAGGCACGGGCAGTTCGGGCCCCGGTGTCTACACCTATAGCCCTGGTACAAACGAGGGATCTGACAACCTGCTGGGATCAAACGATTGGGACCTGTTCTGCCGTATACCCAGCGGAGCGTCGGGTCGATTCATTCTCGAAGTTGGTGTGAAGTCGCCGGAGAATAATTCCGGGTGGACAAACTCCTACGGCCTTCTGGCCAAGCCGAATGGCCTCGGCGTGACGACCTGCGACACGAGAACCAACGCTGCGTGCCCCGCCGTGGTGGCCGTCGACTGGATGTCGATCTTTGCCACCAGAGCATCAACTTCCGGAAACTTCTTCCTGGCGGAAATTGGTGATCAGCACGCAGGCAAGACAATGAATATCAAGTTGTTCGACCCGGCCGAGGGAATGTCGGCCATCCGGATAGTTCAGCCGGGCGGTGCCGGATACGCGACCTTCGACTGGGACAGCACCAATGGCCAGTCGGGGACCAACACTTCGGCTCTTGACGTCACCGGTTCACGATTCAACGACGAGTTCGTCACTTTGACCATCAACCTGCCGACCGATTTCAACGCGACATATGGCGCCACCGACCGCTGGTGGAAAATCAACTATCTGTCGGGCTCGACAATCCACGATAGGACGACGTGGTCGGTGGAGATCGTCGGCGACCCCGTGCGACTACTTCGCTGACCCAACGCGATGGATAATGCGATCGCTCGCGTGTCGAGAGGCCGTACCATCTGACTCGTGTCAGGATTCGTGGACGAGTGCAACATCAATGTGGCGGCAGGTTCCGGTGGCGCAGGTTGTGTCTCATTCCGTCGCGAAGCCCATGTGTCGCGGGGCGGACCCGACGGGGGTGATGGCGGCCGAGGCGGCACGGTGTGGTTCGTGGCGAATAGAAACGTCGCTTCTTTGCTGGCATTCAGAGACCATCCCCACAGAAAGGCCGGCAACGGAAGCCATGGAAGCGGCCAGAATCGGCACGGTTCACGCGGCGACGATCTCGAGGTGATGGTGCCCGAAGGCACTGTGGTTCTCGATCACGAGACTCACGAACCACTCGCCGATCTACTTCACCACGGTGACCGCTGGGAGGCTGCAACGGCTGGGCAGGGAGGCCGGGGCAATGCACGCTTTCTCACGAATCGTCGGCGAGCGCCCAATTTTGCCGAGCAGGGCGAGCACGGTGAAGAGAGGTGGCTGCGTCTCGAGTTGAAGCTGATGGCTGATGTGGCCATCGTCGGCCTTCCCAATGTTGGCAAGTCGACCTTCATAAGCCGCGTATCGGCCGCCAAGCCGAAGATTGCCAACTATCCATTCACCACTCTGGAGCCCAACCTCGGTGTGGTGAAGATGGACGATGGGTTTGAAATGGTCCTCGCCGATATTCCCGGTTTGATCGGCGGCGCCAGTGAGGGAAAGGGTCTGGGGCATAGGTTCCTTCGACATGTCGAGCGGGCACGCGTTCTGCTGGTGCTCCTCGATCTCTCCCAGTGGGATGGTCAGACCCCGTCGGAGCAATTGGATGTGCTTCTTCATGAGCTCGGCTCGTATCGTCCTGAACTCTTGGAGCGGCCGCGGATTGTCGCCGGATCTCGTGCCGATATTGCGACCGCAGAGGAATTCGACGGTCTTAGAGTGTCCGCTCCAACGGGTGAAGGCATTCCAGCGGTGCTAGGGCAGCTTTCTCGCTTGGTGTCAGAAGCCAGGGCCCACACGCCGGTGGTCGAGAGTGTCACCATTCACCGCCCGATCGGGGATCAGGCCACTGTGGAGCGTCTGGATGATGGCTCGTGGAACGTCTTGGGACGGGCTGCGCAGCGAGCAGTGTCGCTGAGCGACATGACCGACCAGCAGGCCCTTGACTATTCGCACAGGAAACTTCAACAAATCGGGGTCTTGAAGGCTCTGGCTCGGGCAGGTGTGGCAACAGGAGACGTCGTGCGCATTGGTGAGTTCGAGTTCGAGTATGAGGAAGATCTGTGAAGTCGAACCAAACGGTTGTGGTGAAGGTGGGCACGTCCTCGATCACCGATGATCAAGGCGTCGTACGCAGAGAAGCGGTGGCTGCGATCTGTGATCAGGTGGCTGATGCGCGCCAAAGCGGACATCGAATCGTGATAGTCACGTCCGGAGCGATCGCCGCCGGGCTGCCGGAGCTCGGATTGGGTGGGGAGAATCGACCCAACGACATCATCACCTTGCAAGCGGCATCCACGGTCGGGCAGGGAGCACTGATTCGGGTCTATCGCGAGGAACTCGCGCGACGTGGACTCACGGCGGGCCAAGTCTTGCTCGTGGCCATCGATTTCGTCATCCGGTCTCAGTATCTTCACGCCCGCAGCACGATGAGACGGCTCCTGGAGCTCGGTGTCGTTCCTGTCATCAACGAAAACGACGCCATCGCCGATGAGGAGATTCGCTTCGGTGACAATGATCGGCTTGCGGCGCTGGTGGCAAATCTTGTTGATGCCGACCTGTTGTTGCTCCTGACCGACACCGACGGAGTGTTCACCTCCGATCCTCGCTCCGACGATTCGGCATCGCTGATCGAAGAAATCGCGAGGATCGGTAACGGCCACGATCGTCTCGGTGGTGCTCCCGGGAGTAGGCGCGGCAGCGGGGGAATGGCTTCCAAGATCATGGCGGCAAGAGTGGCGTCCTGGTCCGGGATTCGATCGGTGGTTGCCAAGGCCGACCGGCCGGGGGTGCTCGAGGATGCCATGGCGTCACGGCCATCCACCGGCACATTCATCGCCGCACGGCCGAGTCGGCTGCCGGCTCGAAAGCTCTGGATTGCCTTCGCGGTCGGGTCGCGTGGCACGGTTGTGGTTGACGCCGGGGCTCGATCCGCGCTGGAGCGAGGTAAGTCGCTCTTGGCCGCGGGTGTCACCGAGGTGTCGGGAACATTCGGCGCCGGTGCGCCGGTGGACATCACCGACGACAGCCGAGAAGTGTTTGCCAGAGGCCTGGCACGACACACCTCCGAGGAATTGCAACCCGCTATCGGTCTTCGCAGCGACGAGCTTCCGCCGGGCTCGCCCCACATCGTGGTGCACGCCGACGATTTGGTGGTGTTACCCGACTAGTTGGGGTCGTCCGAAGCGGTCGTCTCCGTGTTCTCGAGCTGTTTCGGCTCTGACTTTGAGCCAGACTCGATGCCCAATTGTTCCTTGATCTGGTCGAGCCGAGCGTGAGCCTCCACATTGCGGGCCGCGGCCTCAATCTCGTGCATCCGTGTGTCGACATTGGCCTCGGTGAGTTCGGATACCGCCCTCGCCTTGGCGTAGCGTGCTTCGATCTTCTCGCGGACCTGATCGAATGTGGGGACGTCTTCGCCCACTGCTTCTGAGAGCGTGGCCATTGCCGAGTTGACCGTCTCTTGCATCTTGGCCTGATCGAGCTGACTCAGCAGGGCCTGGCGTTCACTCAGCTTCTTCTGAAGAAGCGTTGAGTTTTGCTCGACTGCCGCCTTGGCTTGATCGGATGCCTCTGTGGCTTGGAAATGCATGGCCTTGAGGCTCTCGATGTCAGCTTCGAGGGTGATGAGTCGGTTGGCAAACTGTTCTGCCGCACTCGTATAGGACGCAACCTTCTCCTGATCTCCAGACGTGCTGGCGTCTTCGGCCATCACAATTGCTTGACGGGCATTGGCATTGACGCGCTCGAGATCCTCGAGCGCCCGATTCAGCCTCATCTCGGTCTGTTTCTGGTTGGCGATCACGTTGGCTGCCTGCTCGCGCAAGCGCCGATGTTGGTCCTGCGCCTCCTGGATCGCTTGTTCCAATTGGACCTTGGGGTCGGCGGACTCCTCGAAACTTCCGCCCAACTTCGCCACAAGATACTTCCAACGCTTTTTCAGATACTGGAGCATGGGTCGATCGTAGTTGGTCCATCCCGCCGGCATCGGACCAGGCCGGCGGATGGGGGGTCAGCGCCAGATGATTCGACGTACCGGCCGAAGCACGAGGTCGGCCTCGCGCACGCCGGTTCGGAATGCCGAGACGACATATACGACACCGGATCCGCCGAGAGCCACAACAGCACCCAAGACCAATGGCCATCCTTCCACCAGCCGGCTGAGGGCAGCGCCAGTGACGAACGCGAGAGCAGCAGGTAATGCGAGCGCCAGCACTGGGCCGATCGTCGGTTGCATCCTCGGCAGGTGCCGTCGAGCCAGGCGGTCGAGAAGTATGAACTCAGTCCATGCCGAAGCAGCCAGGCCGAGAGCAAGACCGATTGCCCCGAGATGCACGACGTCTTCGATGGATCGTAGTGACTCCGACAGCGGTCCGAATCCGCTGATCGAACCGGTGAAGCGTCCCTGCGACATCACAAGCCGGTCGAAGGGGAACATGAGAGCAAAACCGACCGATGCGGTCACCACGACACGCAGAGCAGCGATCTTCGCCGGGCCCCTCGTGTCGCCGACGGCGTACATCGTGTTTTGGAGAAGCCGACTCGCTCCGACTGCTGGGAGACCAAGCGCCATAGCCGACAACGTGAGCCAGACCCCGACTGTGTCGTCGGCACCAAAATTACCGTGTTGGAGAATGGCCCCCAACACCGGACGGCCGACGGAGATATATGCAACCGCGGTGAACATCATGAAGAAACCGATGCGTCTGAGACCCGCTGTGGCGTGATCCGCGATCGCCTCAGGATCGCCCACAAGTCGGCTCATCTCAGGCAATTCCGCGGCGGCGACGCTCATGGCGAACACGGACACCGGAAGGATGTAGAAGATCTGGGCGTAGCCGATCATGGAAATTGCACCAAGTGCAAGCAGCGATGCCAGCGCGACATCGACGAAGGCTGATATCTGCACAACCCCTCGCCCCAGAAGGACCGGTGCGAAGCGATGCCCGACGTCCCTGACATCGGGGTCGCGGAAACCCATGGCCAGTCTGATGTCTGGCGCAACCGCAAAAACCGTAGGCAGCTGCACTGCGACCTGCAGCAGGGCGCCGATGAGCATGGCCCACGCGACGGCGTTGATGGTCGACGTCGATGACAGTCCGGAGATGCCTGCGAATGCGAGCACCGATATCTGTGCAACATTCCAGACGACTGGCGCGACGTACGACAAGAAGAAGCGCCGATGCGTGTTGAGAACGCCGAGACACCACGCCGAGAACACGAGAATTCCTGATCCGATGGTGGTGATCTTCACCAGAGGAACGGTGAGATCACGTGTGGTGGTCGGGAGACCGGGCGCAATGATCGAGGTGAGGGGGCCGGCAAGAAGCACTCCGGCCAAAACGAGCGTGCCGGTGACCACGAGCAGCACGCCGGCCACTGAGCCGGCCAACCTGGCGGCGCGCCGCTTCTCACCGCGTTCCACCAAGGCGGCGTACACAGGAATGAACGAGGCGGACAGGGTGCCTTCACCCAGCAGGTTCTGGAGAAGATTCGGGATCTTCACGGCGTTGCGGATGGCATCGGTGGATGCACTCACGCCAAGCACACCCGCCAACACGATCTCGCGAATCAGGCCCGCCGTTCGCGAGGCGAGAATTCCCATCCCGACCAAGAATGATCCTGAGTTGTTCGTGCGCGGTTTCGTCACAGGGCCCCATCCACCGAATCGAGCCCGAGCCTCAGAGATTCAAGATCGCCCACCACGCCTTCGATGGCATCGGTGATCGAGTCGATGTCGTTGGAAACCAAGGTTCGCGTGGACATCTCGGCAGTTCGCGCCACTGCTTCCTCGAGCCGGGCATCAAGTACCTGGAGCTTGGTCTTGATGGCGTCCTCTCGCTCAGCGAGTCGCCGATGGGAATTCACCTCCGACTGGGCGGCTTCCAAGAGGACGGAATGAGCCTCCGGTTGGGCCACCGTCCGGCGAGCTGAGTCGACGTCGATGGCACGTCTGGCATCGGTTAGCTGCTGGCCTTTGCGGGCGATCTCCCAGCATTCGGAGACGCCACGATCGACCCTCGTGCCAATCTCGTCGAGGCGGTCGTGAAGCGGCCCGTTGCCGATCGTTTCGAGCGCCCTGCGAAACCGTCTTTGGGAGTCGACGGCGTCCATCACATACAAACGCCAAGGTTCCCGCAATGCGAACGGATCAATCTGCATCGGTCGCGATCGGGCAAACCGGGCAATCCGCATCGAGATCAGGATCTTGGTCACCCACACGCCGGCCCCCACCAGCAGCACCGCCCACCAGCTCAGCCCGGAAACCGACGCCAGTGCCACCGCCGCGGCTACGAGCAGCACGGTTGCCGGTGAGATCATCGATAGTGCCGCCATTGGGGCGGTAGGGGACGAAGGGGGCACCCGGCTCCTTGGGTAGTCCGTCGTCGGCGAGGCTAGCCGTCGGGACGGTTACGATGTCTCTTCGTGACCACAGATCCGACTCCAGTGAGAGAGCTGGCGCTACGAGCCCAGGCTGCATCCCGCCGCGTAGCCGTCGCCTCGACCGACACCAAGAATGAAGCGCTGCTTGCCGCCGCCGACCTTCTCGTCGAGCGAACCGATGAAATCGTCGCCGCCAACCTTGTCGATGTTGCCAACGCCGAGTCGGCGGGTACCCCCGCACCCCTTGTTGATCGGCTCCGCCTCGATGCGGCGCGTGTGGCAATGATGGCTAGTGGTCTGAGGGAGGTGGCGGCGCTGCCAGATCCGGTTGGGGAAGTCACCGATGGTTGGATTCGGCCCAACGGACTCGACATAAGGAGGGTGAGAGTTCCCCTTGGTGTTGTGGCCATCATCTACGAAAGTCGCCCCAACGTCACCAGCGATGCTGCAGCACTGTGCGTCAAGTCCGGGAATGCGGCATTTCTCAGGGGCTCATCTTCGGCAATTTTGTCCAACACCGTGATCGCAGAGGCGCTTCGGGATGGAATGGAGAAGTCTGGTCTTCCGGCGGACGCTGTCGTGCTGGTCGACGACACTTCACGCGAGGCCGCGGTTGAGTTCATGCAGCAGAGAGGCTTGGTCGACTGTCTCATACCTCGCGGCGGTCGCTCCTTGATCAAGTCGATTCTCGACAATGCCACCGTTCCGTATGTGATCGACGGCGATGGAAACTGCCATGTCTATGTCCACCGCGACGCCGACCTCGACATGGCGGCCCGCATCTTGGTGAACGCCAAGATGCAGCGGCCCGGCGTCTGCAACGCGGCTGAGTCATTGGTTGTTCACTCCGATGTAGCCGGTGAGTTCATCCCGATGGCTGTGAATGTCCTACCCGGCGTCGAGTTGGTGGGCGATGCTGAGTCTTGTCGCTTGTCGACCTCGATCGGTGTGGCCGACGTTTCGGACTTTGCCACAGAGTTTCTTGATCTCAAGATGTCTGTGAAGGTCGTGGACAGCCTTGACGATGCGATCTCTCACATCAATGAGACCGGCACCGGCCACAGCGAGGCGATAATCACCTCAGACTTGGATGCTGCCGGTCGGTTCACGCGCGAAGTGGATGCTGCGGCCGTTCTGGTCAATGCCTCGACTCGGTTCGTCGACGGCGAGATGTTCGGCTTCGGCGCGGAGATCGGAATCTCCACCCAGAAGCTTCACGCGCGCGGTCCGCTCGGGCTGCAGCAGCTCACGACATTGAAGTTCGTCGTCACCGGGCGGGGACAAACCAGACCATGAGCCAGCTCGGCGATCACCGCAGCGATGTTGGTACTCGGTTGGGTGTTGCTCACCGTCGCCGAACTTTGGGTGGCGGTTCAGTCGCTTTCCGATGACGACGATGGCATCGGCGAGAGCGATCCGACCGATCGTCCATAGGGCGTCTCAACAGCGGCGGACACGTGAACGACCGCTAACATAACCCATCATGACGTTCCGATTTGAAGACGTTGCATCCGTCACCGACGACCTACGCAAGGTCGACTACCTGTCCGACAGTTCGATCGCTGGTTCGGTCTTCTTGGCAGATCGGCTTCAGAAGCCGGTCTTGGTCGAAGGCCCCGCCGGTACGGGAAAGACTCAGCTCGCCAAAAGCGTCGCCGAGATCACAGGAGCTCGCCTCATTCGTCTCCAGTGTTATGAAGGACTCGACGAGGCCAAGGCGCTCTACGAGTGGAACTACAAGAAGCAGTTGCTGAGAATTCAGACCGAACGCGATGAAGACAGCGACTGGGATGAGGTCAGCGGCGACATCTTCACCAACGAGTTTCTTCTGACGAGGCCATTGCTCGAGGCGATCAGCGCAGACGATCCGGTTGTGCTGCTCATCGATGAAGTCGACCGGGTGGAGGTAGAGACCGAGGCATTGTTGCTCGAGATTCTCTCCGACTATCAGGTGTCGATTCCGGAATTGGGCACAATCACTGCCAAGCAGGTTCCGCTCGTGTTCCTTACCTCCAACAACACCCGCGAGCTTTCAGAGGCACTCAAGAGGCGGTGCCTGTACCTCCACATCGACTATCCCGACATGGAGCGCGAGAAGGAGATAGTGCTCACGAAGGTGCCCGACATCACCGAGAACCTTGCCGATCAGATCGCGCGAGTGGTGCGCTCGATTCGCAATATCGAGTTGAAGAAGGCGCCTTCCGTGTCAGAGACGATCGACTGGGCTCGCACCTTGATGTTGCTCGGCGTCGAGAAAATTGACGAAGAGGTCGCAACCGACACGATCAGCGTCCTCCTCAAGTATCAAAGCGACATCAGGAAGGCCTCAAAGGAGCTTTCGACAGCCGATGGGGTAGCGGTCTGAGCATGACCACGGCCCACCCGCCCGACCAGGTGGTGTCAGTCGAGCTCGGCGAGCCCATTCTCGACCTTCTCAGCGGGTTCATCGTCCAGCTGCGTGCCGCCGGCCTTCCGGTGAGCCTCACCGAGAACCTCGATGCCATGGAAGCCGTCAAGCACGTGCCTCTCGGCGATCGAGACACGTTCAAGTACGCGTTGGCATCGACGCTCGTCAAACACCACAACCATTGGAAAGCGTTTGAAACCGTTTTCGAGGTCTACTTCTCGCTCCGCGGACCCGAATACGATCTTGACGACACCTCAGATCCAAACGACCTCGACGACGCCGACCAGAGCGAGCAAGCAGCCGGCGACCAGTCGGGCGCAGGAGCGGGCGACAATCTGACGCCTGAAGAGCTTCAGGAGATGCTCTACCAAGCGTTGATGCGTGGCGATCAGCCGATGATGCGAGGTGTGGCTCGTCAGTCCGTCAAACGCTACGCGGGGATGGAGCCCGGTCGGCCGGTGGGAGGCACCTACTACCTCTACCGCACGCTTCGAAATCTTGACCTCGACGGGATCCTCGAACGTCTGCTGGAGCAGGATCAAAACACCGACGGTGAGCAGTCAGACTTTGAAGAGCGCCTCAATCGCGACGAATACCAGGACCGCATCGATCAGTTCCAAAAGGAGATAGAGGCGGAGATCCGACGGCGACTCGTCGCCGATCGCGGTGTCGAGGCGATGGCCAAGACGCTCCGCAAGCCGCTCCCCGAGGACGTGGATTTCATGCACGCGTCTCGTGAGGAAATGGCCAGCCTTCGCAAGGCGATCTATCCGCTCACCCGGAAGCTCGCATCACGATTGGCTCGCAAGCGCCGGCACGGGCGCAAAGGACCACTTGATTTCCGGTCGACGGTGCGTCATTCCCTCAGCTATGGCGGGGTCCCCGTCGAACCCAAGTTCCGCAATCCGCGTCCGCACAAACCAGAAATATTCGTGGTAGCCGACATCTCGGGGTCGGTAGCGGCATTCGCCCGTTTCACACTTCATCTGGTGTACGCCATCTCCGGCCAGTTCTCCAAGGTCAGGTCGTTTGTGTTCATCGATGGCCTCGACGAGGTGACGAAATTCTTCGAGGGTGTCGACGACATCAACGAAGCAGTTCATCGCGTCAACTCTGAAGCCGACGTCGTGTGGGTCGATGGCCACTCTGATTACGGTCATGCGCTAGGAGTATTCTGGGAGAAGTACGGCAACGACATCGGGCCTCGCACATCGATCATGATCCTGGGCGATGCCCGAAACAACTACCACGCTTCCGAAAGTTGGATTGTGAAGGAAATGGCTGAGAAGGCACGCAATATTCACTGGCTCAACCCTGAGCCTCGCAGCTACTGGGACACGGGCGATTCGATCGTCGGCGACTATGCCCAGCATTGCGAGGGCGCCTACGAAGTCAGAAATCTTCGTCAACTCGAAGCGTTCGTGGACAAACTCGTATGACCATCACAACAGAATCCTCATCCGCGCTGGAAGAGCGACTTCGTGCTGCCCTGCCCCGCAACGTCGAGTTTGCGTCCGTCAGGCATGTAGTCGAACGCGGAACGCACCTCGCCGTTCGTGACGGCGTGGTGCAACCCTCGATGACCGGCCACGAAGAGGGGGTGATGTTCACTGTCTGGCACAACGGTGGTCTCGGATACGGAGCCACCAGCGACCTCTCGGACTCGGGTCTCTCCGCGGCGGTTGATGATGCCACCAGATGGGCGTCGGCCACCGCCGGGCATTCGGTAATCGACAGGTGCCCGCTCAATCACACCGTTGGCGACTTCGAGTCGGCGGTGATTCGCCCGCCCGGCGGAGTGGGCGAGTTGATCGAAATGCTGGTCCACCATGAATCCAGGCTGGGAGGCGATGACCGTATTGTCGATCGTCAGGCCTCTCTGAGCATGATCGATATTGAATCGCTCCTCGTCACCAACGGAGGCGGCCGAGTTCAGCAATTGATCCATCAAGTCTTCCCCGACATGCGGGTCACTGCCAACGACGGAAGCCTCACCCAATCTCGAACCTATGGCGGCGGCGCTCTGGCCGGCCAGGGCGGGCTCGAGGTTCTCGATCGTCACGGGTTCGCCGATGCTGCACCCAGACTGGCTTCGCAGGTTTTGGAACTCCTTTCTGCACCCAATTGCCCCTCCGGCAACATGGAGTTGGTGCTCGAGCCGGATCAGATGGTGCTTCAGATCCACGAGTCGATCGGTCATCCGCTCGAACTCGACCGAATTCTCGGCGACGAGCGAAATTATGCAGGCACGAGTTTCGTGACCCCCGACATGTTCGGCTCTTATCGATACGGGTCAGACCTTCTGAACGTCACATTCGACCCCACAGGTCCAGGCCAACTGGCGGCGTACGCCTACGACGACGACGGCACACCGGCCGAGCGCACGCACCTGATCGCCGATGGGATTCTTCAACGTCCGATGGGTGGCTCGATCTCGCAGGCGCGCGCCGACATGCGCGGCGTCGCCAATTCACGAGCGTGCAGTTGGAACCGGCCACCGATGGATCGGATGGCCAATCTCAACGTCGAGCCTGGTGACTCCACCGGTGACCAACTTGTGTCGGAGGTCGAGCGTGGCATCCTCATGGAGACCAACGTTTCGTGGTCGATCGACGACAGCCGAAACAAATTCCAGTTTGGGTGTGAATACGGACGAATGATCGAAGACGGTGAGCTCACATCCGTCGTTCGCAACCCCAACTACCGGGGAATCTCCGCCACATTCTGGAGAAACCTGAGTGGTGTGGCCGACGCCGACTCGTTCACCGTGATGGGCGTCGGCAACTGCGGTAAGGGCGAACCGAATCAACAGGTACGAGTGGGGCACGCTTCGCCCCGGTGCAGATTCTCTGACGTGGCTGTATTCGGAGGCGAGTCATGAGTGGTGCAGGTTCGCAACGTGAGTATCTCGACGAGCTTGTCACGTGGGCGAGTTCCAAGCTGTCTGGTGCAGAGATCCTGTTGGCCAACCTCACAGGGGAGTCCTCCGATTTCGTCCGTTTCAATGGCGCGGCGATAAGGCAGGCCGGAGCGGTCAAGCAAAGTGACCTCTCGATTGATCTCATCGACGGATCTCGCCATGCGCAGGGATACGTCTCTCTGGCCGGTAGCGCCGAGATTGATCGACCGCGCGTCACGGCTCTCTTGGCCTTGTTGCGCGAGCAACGCGCCGCGGCCCCTGAGGATCCGTATCTCCTCTATTCCACCGAATTGGCCGACACCACCACGGTGTCAACGGGGTCCATGCCGGATCCGGGGGAAGCAGCGGGTCTGATCATCGACGGGGCACAAGGGCGTGATCTGGTGGGCATCTACGCGGCCGGCGACACCTACGCAGGTTTCGCCAACTCACTCGGTCAACGAAATTGGTTCCAGACGAACACATTCAATTTCGACTGGAGCCTTCATCTCCGGGCCGACAAGGCTACGAAAAACCTCTACGCAGGCACCGATTGGAGCGACCAGCAGTTCCGTTCAAAGATCGACTGGTCCCTGCAGCAACTGGATGCGCTTGACCGCAAGCCGTTGGACCTTTCTCCCGGCGGATATCGCACATACTTGGCGCCCGCGGCGATCCAGGACATCATCGACATGTTGTCGTGGGGCGGATTTGGTTTGAAGTCGCAGCGCACCATGCAGACACCTCTATTGCGGATGATCACCGAGGGTGCAGAGTTCGATCCATCCGTCCGTATCAGCGAGGACATCGCCGGTGGCGTATCGCCCGATTTCCAGACGGAGGGGTTTCGACGGCCGGGTGAGGTGGTGCTGATCGACGGAGGCAAGCTCGCCAACCCGCTGGTCTCACCGCGTTCGGCCAAGGAATACGACGTGGCCACCAATGGAGCGGCCAATCACGAGTCGCCGCTTTCGGTTTCAATGATGGGTGGGAACCTCGCCACCGATGGAATCCTGCCAGCCCTCGACACCGGCTTGTACGTGGGAAACCTCTGGTATCTCAATTTCTCGGATCGAGGTGCGTGTCGCACCACGGGCATGACCCGATTCTCCACCTTCTGGGTGGAGGGCGGTGAGATCGTGGCGCCGGTGAACGTGCTGCGATTCGACGACACGGCCTTCAACTTGTTCGGAGATCGACTGGAAGGTCTCTCCGACGAGGTCGAGACCATCCTCGACCCGTCGACCTACGGTGGTCGATCAACGGCTAGCTACCGATTGCCTGGGGCCCTGGTCTCCCAAATGACCTTCACGCTCTAACCCAGCCCCACCCATCTGTTTTTGTGAGTCCTAAGTGCTGTCCAGACAGCACTTAGGACTCACAAAAACAGGGAGTTAGGCGTTTTGGCGCAGGAGTTCGGCGACGCGGAATGCCAAGTCGACGGACTGGCGGCTGTTGAGACGAGGGTCGCACATGGTTTCGTAGGCTTCTTCAAGGTCTTGGTCGATCAGGCCGTCGGATCCGCCGAGACACTCGGTGACGGCATCGCCGGTCAACTCGACATGGACTCCGCCGGGCCATGTGCCCTCCGAGCGATGAGCAGCAAAGAAGCCGCTGATCTCCTCGAGCACATCGTCGAAATGTCGGGTCTTACGGCCGCCCTCGGACGTGTATGTGTTGCCGTGCATGGGATCGCATGCCCACACCACGGGGTGCCCGGAATCACGAACCGCGGAGAGCAGCGGCGGCAGCATCTCCCTGATGTTGGTCGCTCCCATGCGCGTGATGAGTGTGAGCCGGCCCGGCACTCGCTCGGGGTTCAGTGACTGACACAGAGAGATGACATCTTGAGCTGTTGCGGTCGGGCCAACCTTGCAGCCGAGGGGATTGCCTACACCGCGGAGAAACTCGACATGGGCACCATCGAGGCCGCGGGTTCGCTCGCCTATCCAGAGCATGTGAGCCGAACAGTCGTACCAATCTCCGGTAAGCGAGTCGCTGCGGGTGAGGGCTTCCTCGTACTCCAGCAGGAGAGCCTCGTGGCTTGTGAAGAACTCGACCTCATGGAGCGCCGGTGTGGACGCGCCGGTGACGCCACAGGCGGTCATGAATCTCAGGGCACGGTCGATCTCGTCGGCCATCTGCGCGTAACGCTGCCCTGCAGGGCTGCTGGCGACGAACTCACGATTCCAGGTGGAAACCTGGGACAAGTCGGCGAATCCGCCACGAGTGAAGGCCCGAAGCAGGTTGAGCGTGGACGCGGCCCGGTGGTATGCGGTGAGAAGGCGAGTGGGATCGGGGCGACGGTCGGCCTCGGTGAATGCAACGTCGTTCACTATCTGACCCAGAAACGAAGGCAACTCCAATTCGCCCTGGGTCTCGGTGGGGCTCGATCGCGGCTTGGCGAACTGGCCTGCTATGCGTCCCACCTTCACCAGCGGCATGCCCCCCGAATAGGTGAGGACGATCGCCATCTGGAGGATGACTCGAAGCTTCTCCCGGATCGAATCGGCGGACGCCTCGAATGACTCGGCGCAATCGCCGGCCTGAAGCAGGAACGCCTCGCCGTTGGCGACCGATCCCAACTGTTCAGTCAATGACCGGGCCTCACCGGCAAAAACCAGGGGAGGTAGGTTGCCAAGCGCTTTGACCGATCGGTCAAGTTCAGCCGTGTCGGGCCAAGATGGCTGATGTTTGGCATCGAGTGATCGCCACGAGCTGGGAGTCCAGGTACTTGTCACGTCACAAGTGTGCTCTGATGTGTGCTCACTACCAACCGAATTTCAAGTCTTGCCACAAAACCTCAACAGCCCCGCCGAGGCGGGACCGCTGAGGTTCTGATTTGAGCTGCTCTAGAGTTGGTTCAGGCGGCGTCGACCGAGTCGGCAATAGCGCTGGCCTGTTCACGAACCGAGCTGATGGCCCGCTTGACCAAACGACGTGCGGCTTCGGCGGTGACCCCGAGATCCTCACCAACCTCGCGGTACGAACGCTTGCGACCGTCGCCGATTCCGAAGCGCTGTTCCACCGCGTACTTGGCTCGCTTGTCGAGGATGTCGAGAAGACCGGTGACCATCTGCTCTTCTGCCCTCGCCATGACCTCGGTCTCGGGTCCCGGGTTGGAGTCGGGGAGAAGGTCGACCAGTTCGTTGGAGTCGTCGTCGCCAATTGTGCGATCGAGGCTCGTGGGGGTGGTTAGACGGTGAAGGCGAGCGTGCTCATCATCGAGTTCGTCGCCGTCTCCGCTGACCGCACGGAGCGCGGCGCGCAGGCTCGCAGAACGATCGCCGGGCAGCCGCACGAGGCTCGCCTTCTGGTCCAATGCACGGCCAATGGCCTGACGGATCCAGAATGTGGCATAGGTGGAGAACTTGAATCCCTTTCGCCAATCGAACTTGTCGACGGCGTGCTCAAGACCGAGGTTGCCTTCCTGAATCAGATCGAGAAGCTCCATCCCGGGGGGAAGGGGATAGCGGCGGGCGACGCTGACAACCAGGCGGAGGTTGGCCCTGATGAACCGGTCCTTCGCTGCTTCGGCTTTACGGATGTCGCGATCGATGTCGCGGCCGCTTTCGCCGTCTTCTTTCCGAGCTCGAGCTGCGAATCCCTTCTCGATCGCCTGGGAGAGCTCGCGCTCTTCCTGTGCGTTGAGAAGCGCAACCGCTCCGATTTCGTTCAAATACTGTCCGACTGAATCACTCATTGCATCTCGCTCATCGGGTCAGGCTCGCGCATTGACCCATATTGTGGTTGTTAGTGGGGGGTTCGCTGATACCGTGTGCCCGCTCGGGCGTAGTGGCGCCGCACTGCGGTCCAGCCGGAGTATTGAACACCATTTGCGCGGAAATGTCCCGTCATATTTGTGTGACATGTGGCACGTGCAGGTTTCAAAGTCGTCGTTCGCGGTGTACCGGATGATCGTTGGCCGCTCTAGACTCCCGTGACGATGATGGAGCGGTATTGAGAACAGGCGTATTCGGAGGCACATTTGACCCACCTCACATTGGGCATGTGGCATCCGCATTGGAGGTCGGATACCGGCTCGAGTTGGACCGTGTTCTCATGGTTGTCGCCAACGATCCTTGGCAAAAGTCAGGCGACAGGTGCATAACCGATGCCGACGCGAGGCTCGCTCTGGTTCGCCTCGCAATCGACGGGCTCGACAATCTCGTTGCCTCCGATATCGAAATTCGGCGAGGGGGCGAAAGCTATTCGGTCGACACTCTTCAGCACCTGAAGGAAGCGGACCCCGATGACCACCTATTCCTTTTGGTGGGCTCCGATGCCGCCGCGGGGCTCTTGTCGTGGAAGCATCCCGGCGAGCTCATGGAGTTGGCGACGACAGTACTGATGAGGCGGGGCGGTCGAGGGGGATCCAAGCCACCGCAGGATTGGCCCCACGTCTCCATCGATGTGCCGGCGCTCGAAATATCCTCCAGTGATCTTCGGAACAGATTTCGCGAAGGCCGTCCGGTCGAGGCATTGATGAGACGATCGGTCGTCAGTGAAATCAGGCGGCTCGGACTCTACGGGGCAACTCGATGACCCTCCTGGACGTTCCGACCAAGCCCAAGAGAAGCTTGCAAGTGCCACGCCGACGACGCCGAATTCCCGCACCACCTGGCAACATTTTCTGGAGGTTCGTCTTTCCGGCTCTCGTGGTGTTGGCGGGAGTCGCCGTATTTCTGTTGTGGCGCGCCGGCACAAAGGCGGTACTCGACTCGACCGATGGCCGGCTCATCGACGTGATCACCAACCCGGCTCTGCCGGGATACGAGGCGTTCGTCGACCCGACCCCGACGCTCCTGATCGCTCACATCGACGAGGGCGAACTAGTCGGCGTGACGATCATGGCTCGCACAGCGCTCGATGATGGCGGCAACATAGTCGTGCTGAGCCCCGACCTTCTCGTACCCACAGATTCCGCGCCGGGTCAGACCGAAGTACCCCTGGGGCAGGCGTTCACATCCGGCGGAATTGAGAATGTTCAGACCCTCGTGGAATCGCTGTTCGGATTTGGATTTACCGAGACAACGGTGCTCGACACTCAGGATCTGGGCGACTTCATGGCGAGGGCGGAACCCATACCGTTCGGACTGGCGGATGATCTGGTGCAGAGAAACTCTTCCGGGGGAGTTGATGTTTGGCTCGAGCACGGGATCAAGGAGCTCGACGGAACCGTTGCAGCACAAGTATTCGGATTCAGGAACCCAGGCGAGTTCGACGTGAACCGCGTTGAGCGTCAACTCGACATGTGGAAATCTTGGATTTCCCAAATTGCCGCGGCTCCAAATATCGATGATGCCGCCCTCACCTTCGAGGTGGGATTGTCTCCCTACATGCGCGCCTTCGCGGCGGGCACCGTCGACATCCAAAACGTACCGACGGTGGCGCTGGAATCGGAATCGGAAGCGCTGCCCCTATATGAGCTGGACGAGGAAGGCCTCAAGTGGATTTCGGAAAAGTCTGTGGCGATGGTGCCGCTTCCGATCTCCACAATGGCAACCCATCGTTCGAGCGTGCGACTTCTGGATGGCACGGGAAATTCCGACAACCGGGTATCCATGCGTGAGGAACTGGTCGCCGATGGCGAGGTCATTGCCATTATTGGCAACGCCGAAACGTTCGGCATTCAGGAGACATCGGTGGCCTATCACACGGCCGAATTCAAGTCCGAGGCCGCCAGAGTGGCAGGTTCGATTGGGGCGAAATTGATTTCCGACGAGCAGATCGACCTTCCCTACGACATCACGGTCACCGTCGGGTTGGACAGGGGTGGATCATGACGGCCGTACCCGCTCCCACTGATGGCGAGTCGATCGACTGGGTGGTGGCCGCGGCACGCGCTGCTGACGACAAGTTGGCCAAGGACACCTTGATCATCGACGTGGGTGATGTCCTCTCGATCACCGACCATTTCGTGGTCGCGTCGGGCGCAAATTCCCGGCAGGTAAGGGCAATCGCGGAAGAGATCGAAGCCGTGATCAAGGCCAGAGGCGGCCCATCACCGAATCGGACGGAGGGGACCGACACCAGCGAGTGGATCCTGCTCGACTACGGCGAATTTGTGGTTCATGTGTTCATCGCAGAGCTACGCGATTTCTACCAATTGGAACGGCTGTGGGGTGACCGTCCGAAAGTCGATTGGGAGGTCGCGTAGCCGCGCAGGCTCAATTGCCGAAATCCCAGCCGATCTCCTCGTTGGTACGCGCCAGAATGTTCTTGGCGATGAGGATCTTGTGCACCTCATCGGGGCCATCGGCAAGGCGAAGCGTTCGCGCTCCCACATACATCCCTGCCAGAGGAAGGTCGCCCGTGACGCCGGCACCGCCCCACACCTGAATGGCGCGATCGACCACCCTTTGATACGCCGCCGGCACGAATACCTTGATCGCCGAGATGTCGGTTCGCGCATCAGCCCCGCTCTCCATCTTCTCGGCGCAGTGAATGGTCATGAGGCGCGCGGCCTGAATATCGATGTAGCTGTCGGCAATGAAACCCTGCACGAACTGCTTCGTCTGCAGCAGGCCCCCATGGACCTCTCGTGTGCGGGCCCGAGCGACCATGAGGTCGAACGCCCGCCACATCTGTCCGATGGAATTCATGCAGTGGTAGACCCGACCAGCGCCCAGGCGGTCCTGGGCTGCTTGGTGGCCACTGCCGCGCCGCCCTAGCTGATTGCCTATCGGAACCCTGACGTCGTCGTAGATGATTTCGCAGTGATCGCTGCGCCTTCCCCAGACGTTGATTCCTCGAACGATGTCGACCCCGGGGGTATCGGTCGGCACGATGATCTGGGTCATCCGGGTGGTAGAGGAGCTATCGCCGTCGGGATCTTCGGTCTTGCACATCACAATCAGGAAGTCGGCGGCAAGTCCATTGGAGGTAAACCACTTGTGGCCGTTGATGACCCATTCGTCACCGTCTCTGACGGCCGTGGTTCGAAGCGAGCGAGGGTCGGATCCAGCCGCATCGGGCTCGGTCATGGAGAACCCCGATTCGAGCTTCCCCTCGATCAGCGGGATCAGCCATTTCTCCTTCTGCTCAGGAGTGCCGTACTTGACAAGAATCGATTGGTTCCCCGAGTTGGGAGCGACCACGCCAAACAGCGCACCCGCCCCAACGGCGTACGCGAGCACTTCGTTCATGTAGGCGTGCTCGAGGAAGCTGAGGCCGACGCCTCCGTATTCCTCCGGCAGGTGCGGTGCCCATAGCCCGGCCTGTTTCACCTTCTCCTTGATCGAGGCTCGCAGGTCGCGTGCCTTTTGACGATCTGCATCCGAGACCTTGTTGCCCTCGATCCTCGATGCCCAGATCATGTTTTCGTTTGGCAGTATCTCGTCGTTGACGATTCGGGCCGTCAAAGATCTGATTTCGTTGACGCGGTCGGACAACGCCGGATTCGGATCAACCTTCATTCTCATGGTTTGCTCCCTGGTGGTGGCGAGCTTCCTGGGAACTCGCGGAGAATTGTCTCTCACGCGAACGCGCCCCACGGCAAATCCTGTTTGATCGAAAATCCTGCCCGGACCCTGACCGCCGACTCCGCCGAGCGGTGGTCTCGTGGAGCTAAGGGGAATTGAACCCCTGACCTCTTCCATGCCATGGAAGCGCTCTACCAACTGAGCTATAGCCCCGTCTTTCGACGGCCAGAGCGTATCAGCGCAATTCTGCGGAACGCGCCCGAACTGAGTTGATCGTGGGGGTCCCGCAGGGCCCTGACCGCGAGCCGTAGGTTTCTCCGGTATGCCGCGTCTCAGGACCGCAATCGCCGGCCTGACGGCAGTGCACTTTGCCGTCGGTATCTGGGTCTCCACATCGGTCCCCGGACCACTGCTGTCGGCCGATGATCTTGCCTACATGGCCATGGGTCGCACGCTGGCCGGTCAAGGCGCATCCTCGCTCGCGCAGCAGCCTCCATACGGATTCCTCTACCCATTGTTGACGACTCCGGGTTGGCTGCTCGGGCTGGGCGAGAACTCAATTCTCACTTGGGCTCGCGTGGTGAACGCACTGTTGGGTTCTCTGCTGATTCCCGTCCTGTACTGCATCGCCCGGCGGGTCATGTCGGCAAATCGCCGACTGTCCCTGTTCGCCGCGGTGCTGGGGTCGTCGCTCCCGGCTCTGTGGCTCACGGCATCGATCGCGTGGACAGAGAACCTTCTGGCGATTCTGGTTGGGCTTTCCGTGTTGGCGCTGGAAAGAATCTGCCGGACCGCAGGATGGGTGTCGATTCTCGGAGTGGTGGCGAGCGCGGGTGCGTTGGAGGCCGCCCACGCTCGAATGGCCCCGATTGCTGCCGGGCTCGTGATCTCGGCCGCCTTTGTTCTGATTGGCCGCGCCCGTTGGACATCGATCGCCTCGTTGCTGATGTCGGCTGGGGTCTTGGCCGTCGTGATCCCATGGATCAGCGACCGGGTCCAGTCGGCGGCATTCGGCGACACTGCAACCTACGCGCTGGGCGATCTCTCCTCGACCCGGAGCTTTGGGGAGGTGCCGGACATGGTCGTGCATGCGATGGGCACTGCCGCATACCTGGTGCTGGCCGGGGTTGGAGTCACGGTGGTTGGTGCATTCGCAATGTGGCGAGCGGGAATTGCCGGGCGGGTATTTGTGGCCGCTGTTGCCGTGGCCATCGCGGAGGCCGGGTGGTTCCTGATTGGAGTTCAGCGATCCGATGCCTACCTGCACGGTCGATATGTCGAGGTCTTCGCACCGGTTCTGGTAACGGCCGGCATTGTGGGGCTCACTCGAATCACCTGGCCGATGTCGGTCCTCATCATCTCTGTAGGCACCATCACCGCCGGATTGGTGGCAGCCTGGGCGGGACCGGGAGACAACTGGTCGCATCCACGGTCACCGGTGATGATGCTGGGCGTTGATATCAGCGGCGCCCCGTTTGGGTCCGCCGTGTTCGAGCCGGGAGCTGCGGCGTCCGTCGCATTGATAGCGGGTCTGGTTCTCGCCGTCGGCATCAACAGATCGAGATTCGCCATCGCGGGATTCTCGTTCGTTCTGGTGGCCGCGATCGGTGTGTGGTCGGGGTCGGTCGGTCTTCGATCTCTCTACAACAACTCCACGGCTGCTTCGGTCGACGATGCCATCGAAGGTGTGGACATTGGTCGTTTGCTGATCGGTGCCGACTCAGATCGATCTGCAGCCGCGGGAGCCCTCGCTTGGCGGGTCGGATTCGATTCTGTGACCACCAATCCGGACGATTCCGTGACCCACTCCTTGATGAGAGTGAATCAACCAGCGCCGGTAGGCGCGGTCGAAGTGGCAGATTTCGGCGAGGTCATACTCTGGCAATTGGAGAGATGATTCAGTCATCACCGGTGTTTTGGTCGCGTAGGAAGCGTTCGATCTCCGCAGCCAACTCGTCGGGGGACTGCAATTCGAACTCCGCTTGGGAGGTCGCATCTTGACGTCGTTCGAGGTCGGCGATCATTTCGGCATGCGAGTCGTCGCTCGCAACCAGTTCGTCCAGACGTTTACGGCTGATCACGGATTTCTGCAGAAGAATCCCTGGGTCCACGTCCAGCCCGGCGGACTTTTGCAGAGCCTCCACCAAAGCCAACGACGCCGCCGGGTATGGGGCGTTGAGGATGTAGTGGGGGACCTGCGCCCACAGTCCGAGAGCTTCCACTCCGGCGAGCTCGAACGCCTTCTCCAGCGCTGACTCGACTCCGGCCGGCACATCGAGACTGGCGTTTGCATAGTCGCCGATGGCCAATTCGGCTGTGGTGGCGGTGACCGAAAGCCGGCAGGGACGGGTGTGGGGAACCGCGGCCGGGTAGGCGCCGAGCCCGACCATCCGGCGAACGTTGAACTTGACGGCCAGGGATACAGCGGCGGCGGTGAACGACCTCCAGTTGTGATCGGGTTCGGCTCCACTCAGTACCAGAACGTCGTTGCCGTTGATGTCTTGCCCCGCGATCAGCTCGATTTTCGGCCAGTCGATTGCTGTGTTGATGCCGTCAACCAGATGCATCACCGGGCGCCGGGCTCGGTGGTCGATCAGCCATTCGGTGTCGAACGTGGCAATTGTTCTCGGATTGATTTCACCCAAAATATGTTTGACGGCCACCGCAGCGCTTTGACCGGCATCGATCCATCCCTCGAAGTGGACCAGCAGCACTGGCCGGTGCAGATCTGGTGTCTGTAGAAGCGTGTAGAGATCGTCTGGCTCCACCGGACGCGTCATTCGTCGCCGCGCATCGAAGTGATCATGGTGACAGTGGAGCACGCGAAGCCGCCCATGTGCGAACTGAGCAGGTATCGAGGGAATGTTCCGGCGTCGCTGTACGTTCAGCGAATCATGGCTGATGTAACCGATGCGACATTTGAAACCAACGTTGTTGAACGCTCTCACACGGTGCCTGTGGTGATTGATCTGTGGGCTGAGTGGTGTGGCCCTTGCAAGCAACTTGGCCCGATGATCGAGAAGGTAGTGGCGGAAACCAACGGTGCCGTCGAATTGGCCAAGGTCGATGTGGATGCCAACCAGGCAATCGCTGGAGCGTTCAAGGTCCAGTCGATCCCCGCGGTCTACGCGATGGTGGATGGAAAGATCGTCGATGGCTTCATGGGTGCACAGCCCGAGCCCGCCATCCGCGAGTTCGTCGCAAAGCTGGTGCCGCCCACCGAGTTGAGCGAGATTGATCAGCTGGTGGAGGTCGGCGACGAGAGCTCCCTTCGTGCGGCGCTGGAGCTCCAGAGCGACTATCCGCCAGCGGTCATAGCGCTCGCCGAACTATTGGTCGAGCGAGATTCCATGGATGAGGTGCCCGCACTTCTCGAAAGAGTTCCCGAATCACCCGACACGCGGCGTCTCATGGCGCTGACGCGCACCGGCGTTCCATCGACGGATGTCGATGTTGAACTCGAGGCTCTGTTGCCCACGGTCAAGAACGACGAGGATGCTCGTCAAAGATTTGTTGATCTGCTGGAAGTGATGGGCGGCGACGATCCCCGAACGGCGCAGTGGCGCAAGCGTCTTTCGACCGCTTTGTTCTGAGCGCCCGACTCATGCCGACGCGAGAGCGATAGCGTCGGCACAGCGTTTCGTTCCACCTCCCCCTGATCGACAAGTTCGAATTGGGAGGTCCTCGTGGCAGGGGACGAATCGGTCCGATCGTTTGGAGCCGCGGTTGGCGCGGTAGCTGATCGTTTGGGTGTCGCTCCGACGGCGATCGCGGTGGGTTTATTGGCGACGATCGCCGCTGGGATAGGTGGTTGGTGGGCGTTGAGAGCCCCGGATCCGCCGCCCGTGGAGTCCGTCATTCCGTCAATTGCCGACGCCTCTATACCTGTTCCGGCTGTAGCTACGACATCGACGGTCCGGGTCATCGTGCTGGTCGATGTGGGCGGGGCGGTGCAGAATCCCGGGGTACATCAGCTGCGGCCCCACGACCGGATCGTGGACGCGATCCGAGCCGCCGGCGGGCTGACCACGAACGCCGACCGTCGCCGTCTCAACATGGCAATGCCGATAGTCGACGGACAGAGAATTTGGGTGCCGGCGGTCGGGGAGGACGAGCCGGAGGTGGCACTGCCCGAAGGCGGATCCAGCACTGCCGATTCGACATCAGCAGGGCGCCCAGTGGAACGGATCAACCTGAACCAGGCGGATTCAATTGCGTTGCAGACGCTGCCGGGAATCGGGCCCAGTATTGCCGCCTCCATTGTTGCGTTCCGCGGCCGCGAGGGACCGTTCTCTCGAGTCGAGGATCTCACGAAGGTGCCAGGAATCGGGAGCGCCAAGATGCAGCAGATAGCTGATTTGGTGACCGTGTGACGGCGTTCGCTGCCGCCGCTGGAGCCGTGGCCGGGTCGTGGGTAGTCGTTCCTCTTCCCTGGTTGTGGCTGCTGGTATCGGCCGCGGCTGCCACTCGTCGTCATCTGGTGGTCGCCACGCTGTTGGCGATGATCGCCCTTTCGAGCATTATGGCGACTCGGGCCGAGGCCGGAATGTCTCCGATCAACTCTGGGGACTTCGACGGATGGGTGACTCTGGTGGACGACCCGACTCCATCGACCAACTCGGGGATTCGTTTCACGATCCGACTTGACGGTCACCGAGTGGCGGCGTCTGCCCACGGTGCCATTGCGTACGGATTGAATGATCGCCTCGCCGGGGAACGCATTTGGCTCAGGGGGCGCCTATCGCCGGTCGCTTCAAACGACTCATGGTCGCGGTGGCGACACGTCGTTGGTCGGCTCGCCATTTCCGAGGTGGTCGCAGCCGGCCCTGCGGCTCCTGCGAGCAGGTTTGTCAACAGTGTGCGACGTACTCTTTCCGAAGGCAGCAGTGGTTTGCCTTCCGGCGACCGGGCGCTGTTCCTCGGAATTGTGATCGGAGATGATCGCGGTCAATTTCCGGCCACAGCCGACGACTTCAGAGCAGCTGGGCTTGGCCATCTTCTTGTCGTCTCGGGCCAAAATGTCGCGTTTGTGCTGGCGATTGTCGGTCCCATGGTGGCGAGACTTCGCCCCGGGTCACGACTCGTGATCTTGATTCTGTTGCTGATGGTGTTCTTGTTGCTGACAAGATTCGAACCCTCGGTTCTCAGGGCGGTGGTAATGGCCGGCGTCTCGGTGGGGGCCACCGCACTCGACCTCGATGTCGACGGACGTAAGGCGCTGTCGTGGGCCGTCGCTGCTCTGCTGGTGATCGATCCGTTCCTCGTCCACGTGATCGGATTTCAGCTGTCGGTCGCGGCCACCGCCGGGCTGGTGTGGCTGTCCGGTCCCATCGCCTCGCGACTCCGAGGGCCACTGTGGTTCCGAGTTGCGCTGTCGACCACGATGTCAGCTCAGCTCGCAGTGTCGCCAGTGTTGATCGCCACGTTCGGCCCGATGCCGTTGGCATCGCTGCCGGCCAACGTTCTTGCCGAACCGGTGGCCGGACCGGTGATGATGTGGGGCAGCACTGGTGGCTTGGTCGCCGGCGTGGCGGGAGGCTGGGTTGCCGCGTTGATGCACGTGCCGACCAGAGCGATGATTTGGTGGATTTCTGGTGTTGCTTCGGTGTCCGCCGGGATCCCTGCCTTGATGGTGACGGGGCTCGAAGTGGCCGCCCTCGCGGCTGGGGTGGCGGCGTTGCTCGCAACGAGATCGTCGACGAAGTCGTTTGGCATCGTGACGATTGCCGTTGTTGTGATGGCCGCCTCGGCCAGTGCACCCACAATCGGTTCGGGCCGTTCCGATGTCGGCGATGGCGCTGTCGTGTGGCACTCAGGATCCGCGACCATGGTGGTGCTCGATCGGCCTCGAGATCCCCGGAGAATGCTTGAATCACTCCGGCTGAGCGGTGTGAGATCGATAGACACTGTGGTGGCGCTGCGGGGCAATCGAACAGATTCGGATGCGGTCAGAGCCATCCGCGATCGGTTCGGGGAGGTTGAGGTCGTTGCCCCGCCGATGCACCGCATCCGTGGCGCTCACAGCGTGAGGGCAGGCGACCTCATCTCGCTGCCGGGGATACACGTGCAGGTCGAATCGAGCGACCCCAAGTTGGAGCTGGTGGTCTCATCGGACGGCGAGTCCGCCGGGGCGTCTCTCGCCGCGCCAGACGGCGACTAGGGTCGCTGACAATGCACCTCGACTTGGGCAAGACCCGCTTCGACATCACAACGAGGGCCCTTGTGATGGGCATTCTCAATCGCACACCCGACTCGTTCTACGACCAGGGCAAGTACTGGAATTTCGACGACTTTCTTCGCAAGGCGGAGGAGTTGGTTGACGAAGGTGCCGACTTTCTCGATGTAGGAGGTAGCAAGGCAGGTCCGGGGCCCGAGGTCACTCCCGATGAGGAAATCGAACGAGTTGTTCCAGCGGTTGCAGCTCTGGCGGAGCGATTCGATGTCCCGATTTCGGTCGACACTTTCCGAGCCGTGGTGCTTGACGAGTCGTTGAAGGCCGGAGCTTGCGTCGGCAATGACATAAGTGGGTTTGCCGATCCCGACTACCTGCGTGTGGCTGCGTCCCACGGTGCATCCGTGGTGGCGACCCATGTGAGAATTGGCCCCCGAATTGCAGATCCCGCGCCCGAATACGGCGATGTTCGCACTGACGTTGTCGAGTTTCTGCGGGTTCGATCGTCGTCGGCGTTGGACGCAGGAATTCCGAGGAGTCAAATCATGGTTGATGCCGGACTCGACCTCGGCAAGACCTCTGAGCAGTCGCTCGAGTTGCTTCGTCACAGCGACGATCTGGTGGCGTTGGGATTCCCGGTATTCCTCTCGGCGTCAAACAAGGGTTTCATCGGCGAGGTCACCGGAGCAGATCTTGATAGCCGAGCCTTCGGAACCTTGGGTGCGCACGCGCTCGGTGTGGCTTTGGGCTGTCGCGTCCTTCGAGCTCACGATGTCAAGGGGAATCGGCGCTTGGTCGAAACGATGAGCGCCGTGCTCTCACATCGGGGGGTGTGAGCTGTGTCGATATCGCTTCTGATCGGCGATGATCCGGTGCTGCTGAGTGAGGCTGTCACGGCTCGGGTCGACGAGTTGGTGGCCGAGGGCGACCGAAGCCTGATGCTCGAGGTCATTTCTGATTCCGATCATTTCGATGAGGAGGGCAACGTCGATGCGACACGTCTGGTGGTGGCGGGCGGTACGCCGCCGTTTCTAACTGATCGACGAGTGGTGGTGGGTCGGGCGATGGCGAGGTTCTCGCGCAAGGACCTCTACTCACCGATCGTCCAAATGATCGCGTCGCTTCTGGATTCCACCGATCTCGTCCTGGTGTGGGAACGACCCAGCAACGCGCAGACGTCGAAGCCGGAGCGGGGCTCATTCCCATCACTGCCGAAGGCACTTCGCGAGGCTGTGGAACTGGCCGGTGGGTTGGTCACCGATACGCGTCCACCGCGAGGTAAGGCCGCCTCGAATTGGCTTCGGGATCGACTCGATGAGTCACGACTCAATTTTGACCGAACGTCGTTCCATGCGGTCGAAAATCTTCTCGGAGAGGATCGAAGTGCGGTTGTCGGGCTGGTACGCACGCTCGAGGGTGTGCTGGGAGATGGGGCAGATGTCACGCCACAGGACGTGGAGACCTACGGAGGCACACGGGGATCGGTGGCCCCGTGGGATCTTGACGACGCGATCGATACCGGGGATGTCGCCGCGGCAATTGCCGTGGTCCACCGACTCATTCCTCTCAACGGTTCGCCGACGGATCGCAACACGGCAGCGTTTCGTCTGCTGGCGTATATCCAGCGGCGCTACTTGAACATGCTGCGCCTCGACGGTGCAGGTGTGCGCAACGACCGCGAGGCGGCTGACGTTCTTGGGATGAAAGGCTCGACCTATCCAGCCAAGAAGGTTCTGGTTCAGAGCAGGAGACTCGGATACGAATCGATATCTGATTCGATTCGGCTCATAGCCGCGGCCGATCTATCGCTCCGGGGAACCAAGGACTGGGGTCCTGAGCTTGTGATCGAACTTCTGGTGGCCCGACTGACTCGAATCGCCCGGCGCAGGTGACCAGGGCGGGGTAGTTCAGGCTTGATCGGCGGACGCGGCCGCGATCTGTCGCATGAGGCGGCTCTTGCGGCGTGCCGCAGTGCGCTTGTGCAGCACACCCTTCTGGGCGGCCTTGTCGAGACGGCTGATCGTTTCCCGCAGGATGGTCTCGGCGTCGTCTGAACCCTCTGCTGCGGCGGAAACCGCGGACTTGCTGCGAGTGCCAAGCTCCGCTCGAACCTTGCGATTCTTTGCGCGACGGACTTCGCTCTGACGATTGCGCTTGATTTGCGACTTGATATTGGCCACTGGTACCTACCGAAATACGAAAGTTGAGGCCTTGAAGGCCGACCGTGGATACTACAGGGTCGTGGCCCTGGATCGCACCCGTAGAGCGATACTGTCTCTGGTGCCGCAGGTGTGGGTATCGTCCGGTGTCCCGCCCCCTGATTGACAGCTACATGGATCTCGGCCGTATACGCAACACATCAATCATCGCCCACATTGATCATGGCAAGTCCACTCTCGCGGACCGGATTCTTGAACTGACCGGCGCGGTTGATGAGCGGGACATGAGATCGCAGTATCTCGATTCGATGGATCTCGAACGTGAGCGGGGCATCACCATCAAGCTTCAGTCGGTCACTCTCGACTGGTCTGATCACGTGATCAACCTGATCGACACGCCCGGTCACGTCGACTTCGGCTACGAAGTCAGCCGCTCACTCGCCGCTTGCGAGAGTGTGATTCTGGTGGTCGATGCCGCCCAGGGGATTGAGGCGCAGACCCTCGCCAACTGCTATCTCGCGATTGAACATGACCTGGAGATCGTCGCGTGCCTCAACAAGATCGACCTACCGGCGGCCGAGCCCGATCGTTGCGCGTCCGAGATTGAGCAGGTTCTGGGCATTCCAGCCGACGAAATTCTGCGAATCTCGGCCAAGACCGGCGAAGGAGTAGGCGAGCTTCTCGATGCTGTGGTCTCGCGGACTCCCGCTCCCGAGGGGGACCCGGCTGCACCGCTTCAGGCTCTCATTTTCGACTCACACTTCGATCAGTATCGGGGTGTGGTCTCATCAATCAGAGTCATGAACGGCGCGATCACGCCCAAGACCAAACTCCGATTCATGCACGCCAACACCACTCACGAAGTCGATGAAATTGGTGTGCGCAGCCCCGACAACCTTCCTGTGGGTCGGCTCGGGCCGGGTGAGACCGGCTACTTGATAGCGGGAATCAAAGATGTTGGTGAGGCTCGCTCCGGCGAGACCGTCACCGACGACCGCCAGCCGGCTCAGGAAGCACTTTCCGGTTACGACGAACCCAAGCCCATGGTCTTCTCCGGGCTCTATCCGATCGACGGTGACGAGTTCACGGAATTGCGTGAGGCGCTCGAGAAGTTGCGTCTCAACGACTCCAGCTTCACCTATGAGCCAGAGACGTCGGGCGCGCTCGGCTTTGGATTCCGTTGCGGATTTCTCGGTCTGCTGCACATGGAGATCGTGAGGGAGCGATTGGAGCGCGAGTTCGGTCTCTCGCTCATCTCCACGGCTCCATCGGTTGAGTACCACATCACCCGTACCGACGGTCAAACGGCCGTTGTGTCAAACCCTTCAGAGTTGCCGCCGGCGGTGGAGATCGAATCCGTGGCCGAACCCATCCTTCATGTCCACGTGCTCACTCCGACGGCCTACACCGGCACGGTGATGGAACTCTGCCAAAGCCGTCGTGGGTCGATGTTGAAAATGGAGTACCTCTCGCCCGAGCGCGTCGAACTGCAATACACGGTTCCGCTGGCCGAGGTCGTGCTCGACTTCTTCGATCAGCTCAAGAGCCGCACCCAGGGGTACGCGAGCCTCGACTACGAACCGGCCGGCTATGTCGTTGGTGACTTGGTGAAGGTCGACGTGTTGTTGCATGGCGAGCCCGTCGATGCTTTCAGCACGATTGTCCATCGGGATCGCAGCTACAACTATGGCCGCAGCATGGCCAAGAAGCTTCGGGAGTTGATTCCGAGACAGCAGTTCGAGGTGCCGATTCAAGCCGCGATCGGTGGACGAATCATCGCCAGGGAAACGGTTCGGGCGTTCAGGAAAGATGTGACCGAAAAGCTCTACGGCGGCGACGTCACGCGCAAGAACAAACTTCTCAAGAAGCAGAAGGAGGGCAAGAAACGCATGAAGTCGATCGGTCGGGTTGATATTCCCCAAGAGGCCTTCATTTCTGCGCTTCAGCTCGACGATTGAGTCAGCGGGAGGGGTCTGGGCCCCGACAATGAGCGGCCTGATGTCATGAGCAGTCGTGCGTGGCCCGCTAGGATTTACTGATGCTTGACCACCGAAAGGCGGCAATCTTGTCCGCCGTTGTACAGGAGTACATCGGTTCCGCAATGCCTGTCGGGTCCGGCCGCGTCGCATCGGCGGCGAGCGTCGGAGTGTCAGCTGCCACGATTCGCAATGAGATGAGTGCTCTCGAGGAGCAGGGATATCTCACCCAGCCGCACACGAGCGCCGGCCGAATCCCCACCGACAAGGGCTACCGCTTCTTTGTCGATCATCTCCGGTCGATCGATCCGGTGCTGGCCAAGGCCGACCGTTCGATGGTGAGCGAGTTCTTCGACTCGGCGGGCTCGGAACTCGAGACCATGCTCGACCGCACCTCCGATCTGCTCAGCAGTCTCACCGACTGGACAGGCGTTGTGGTGGGACCGTCAGTGGAGGTGGCGACAATCAGGTCGGTCCAACTCGTCGACCTGTCGGCGCACATCGTGATGGTGGTGGCCGTGCTGTCCAATGGCGTCATCGAGAAGCGAACCATTGAGACCGCCGACGAGGTCAACCGCGACATTGTGGTTGATGCCGGTCAGCGTCTGGCCAAGGCGGTGGTCGGTTGTTCCTTCGCCGAATTGTCCGAGAATCGAGCACCGGATGATGACCCGCTGGTCACTGCGGCCATTGCCGCGATTCGCGAGGCTGGCCGAAATGCCGAGGTGTTCGTGGGCGGAGCATCGAGGGTGGCGTCGGCATTCGAGGCGGTCGAGCAGGTACGTGAAGTTCTGGCGATACTCGAGCAGCAAGTCGTTGTCGTGTCACTGATATCCGATGTCGTCGGCCGTGGCATGAGGGTGGCCATTGGCGAAGAAACGGGCATGGCTCCGCTTGCCGAGTGTTCATTGGTGGTTGCGCCCTACAACGTCGGAGGCGACCCCGCCGGCACCATAGGCATCATCGGGCCCACGCGAATGGACTACAGCCAAGCACTCTCGGCCGTTGCAGTCGTTAGCCTCCGTCTCGGTCAGGCTCTGAGCGAGGATTAGATGACAGATCACTACGAGACTCTCGGGGTCGATCGCGACGCGACCGACGAAGAGATCAAGCGTGCCTACAAGAAGTTGGCTCGCAAATTCCACCCGGACCTCAACCCCGGTGACGCAACATCGGAGACGAGGTTCAAGGAGATTGGAGCCGCGTACGAGGTTCTGTCCGACCGTGAACGGCGTTCTCGTTACGACCGATTCGGCACCGACGAGCCCGGGGCAGGAGCGCCATTTGGTGGTGGCTTCGGCGACATCTTCGAGGCGTTCTTCGGTCAGGGCTCTCCCTTCGGTGGTGGAGGCCAACGCAACGGGCCGCAGCGGGGAGAGGATCTAGAGGCCGACGTCGATCTCGACCTCGAGGACGTCGTGTTCGGCGGCCAGCGAGAGGTCAAGGTTCGCACGGCCATCAGATGCGAGACCTGTGACGGCTCTGGTGCCGAGGCGGGCAGCAAGCCCCAAGTTTGCAACGAGTGTGGGGGTGCTGGTCAGGTGCAGCGCGTCAGGCAGTCGATTCTGGGGCAGATGGTCACGTCGGCTCCTTGCCCGTCGTGCGGCGGCGCCGGAGAGATCATCGAGAAGCCGTGCCCAGAGTGTGACTCACGTGGCCGCACTATCGAGGAGATGACCTACTCGGTTGAGGTACCGCCTGGGGTCGACGACGGCTCGACATTGCGGCTTGCCGGCCGCGGCGCGGCTGGGCCACGAGGTGGGCCGAGTGGCGATTTGTATGTTCACGTTCGGGTCCGACCCCATCCGTCACTGCGGCGAGATGGCGATGATCTCGTTCATCTGTTTCACATTCCGTTCACCCAGGCCGCCTTGGGCGCGGAGATCGCCTATCAAACACTCGACAGCGAAGAGAAGCTGGTCGTTCCCCGAGGGGCAGAACCGGGCCATGAAGTGCGATTCCGCGGGCGGGGTGTTCCCCACGTGAGAGGCCGGGGGCGTGGCGATCTGAGAGTGGTTCTGATGGTCGATGTCCCCGATGATCTATCCGACGAACAGGAGTCGCTGCTGCGCCGCCTTGCCGACCTTCGCGGCGAGGATGTCGCGGATGCCGAGCAGGGACTGTTCTCCAAGATCAAGTCGACCTTCTCGTGAGAGTCGGCGATCCGGCACTCGACGGATCGCACGGACCCCACGTCATTGTCGACAACGTTGCGCAGCCGGTCTTGAGCGACCGCGACCGTCGTCATCTCACGGGGTCGCTTCGACTTCGTGATGGCGACGTTCTGACCGCCGGCGATGGTCGCGGGTCGTGGGTTGAGTGTGTGCTGGCGGGTGAACCCCGACCGACCGGAGTTGTCCATCACGTTCCTCCGCCGGACGAGACGCTTGGTGTGGCATTCGCACTCATCAAGGGCGGACGTCCGGAACTCGTGGTCCAGAAGCTGACCGAAATCGGCGTCGACGAGATCATCGTTTTCGCAGCAGCGCGGTCGGTGGTCAAATGGGATCCGTCCACGGCAATTCGAAAGATTGATCGGTTACGGAGAGTGGCGGCGGAGGCTGTGATGCAAAGTCGACGGGCTTGGCTGCCCACGGTCAACGGGGTGATGTCGTTTGGAGAAGTGGCGGCGCTGCCGGGGTGCGCCATGACAGACATGGCCGGCTCACCGATGCAACGGGTTCATCGGACTCTGATGGTTGGTCCGGAGGGCGGTTGGTCGGATTCCGAGAAGCAGACCGAAATCCCGAAAGTTCGTATCGCCGTGCCTGTTCTACGAGCTGAAACGGCCTCGATTGCGGCCGGGACATTGCTGGTGGCAATGAGAGAACAGCTGATTCTTCCCGTCGATTAGCGGCGTTTCGCGAAATATCCCGACCTCGGCGACTCGCCTCGATTGCCCATGGCGCTGCGATCGTTTAGGCTGTCACGCTACGTAGTGTCTTCACGTTGCCACAGAAACGTGATCGACCAAATGGTTCCACGGGAAGTGTGGTTGTGATGCCAGAGTCGGGATTCTCTCAGGATTACAGCAAGCGGGTAGGTGAGAGGTTGAGGGCCATTCGCCGTCAGAAGCGACTCTCGCTTCAGGAGGTGGAGGCCACCTCCACACAAGAATTCAAGGCTTCGGTGCTGGGCGCATATGAACGAGGTGAGCGGGCGATCTCTGTCCCGAGGCTCCAACGGCTGTCTCGTTTCTACAACGTTCCGGTCGACCAGCTTCTGCCCCACGATGAAGGTCCCAGTTTCGGAGTGGCCACGGCGGAACCGGTAATCGATCTCACTGAGCGCGGCAGCTCCCGCCACAACCGCACCATCACGATCGATCTCACTCGCCTCGAACAATTGTCTGGTCCCGAGGCCGAGATGTTGAATCGATACCTGACGATGGTGCAGGTGCAGCGCCAGGACTTCAATGGCCGCGTTCTCACGATCAGAGCCGACGATCTCCAAGCTCTCGCCGCCATTCTCGGCACCGGAGTCGACGGAGCTGCTCCTCGTCTCGAAGACCTGGGTCTCAGCATTCGCATCTGATCAATACCCCTACGCCGAGAAATGCCGGCGTGGCCACGGCCTGTTCGGCCGGCTCGTCACGGAGTGGGCAGATAGATGAGCTGTCCGGGGTAGATCAGGTCTGGATTTGAGCCGATTGTCGAGGAGTTTTCGGCAATCAGACGGCGCCAATACTTGGTGGTCGTTCGTGCGGACAGCTGGATGCCATTGAGCTCCAAGACATTTTCGGCGATGTGCCAGAGGTGGTCTCCGGGAGCAACCGTCCACGTGTCGGGGGTGGTGGCGACGTCGGTGGCCGTGACATCGGACCCGGACAAATCGACCACGTCTTCTGTGATGCTGGTGGCCTGAAGGGCTGGAGGCATCTCATCCACTGGGCCGAGATCGACGAGAATGATTGGTGGCGGCCCGTCCGAGGCGGAGGCCATTGGCGCCCCGGAAACGTAGACGGTGACGAGACCGGCTGTGAGAATTCGTCGCAGCGAGTCGGTGGATGCTGCCGCCCACAGCGAGCGGAGAGGCGAAATCCTCTTGGCATTGCCGGCAGCTCCGATCGCCGTGCCCAACAACCCGAGCATGGTGAGATATGCGCCGACGACGACGCCAACTGCTGCCGTGATGAGCAGCGTCGCGGATGATGTCCCTACCTCACCCCACCATTTGAGCAGCGCCGATGGTTCGAACGATTCGGGGTGCGAAATACCAATCATCAATTTGGCGAGCACCCAGGTCGATGAGGCTCCCAAGGCTGCCAGGAGGGCGGACTTGGCGATGTTGGGTCGTGTGTTCATGAGGCTTCCTCGGTGATGATTCTCGATCCGTAGGGGCTTCTTGCCCGAATGACATCGCAGTCGCCGGAGGACTCGGACTGCAATGACTCGACTCCGGTCGCCGGGACGGTGAACGCCGGTTCAAGCTGGCCGCCGGATTCGGGCCATGACTCGAACACAGCCACGATTCCGGTTGAGTTCTGAAGGATTGCCGGCGACGCGTGACCGTCGCAGTTCCAATCGCCCACGACCACGACGTCGCCCTCTTCACCGAGCCCGTAACGGCGCCCGTCATGTTGGAGTATGAGCGGTGTTGATGACTGCATGGGGACACTGGTTGAGGTAGTAGGGAGGTGCTCGACCGTGGTGGTGGGTGGTGGGGTCGTTGGAGGAGCCACCATCGATGAGGGCAAAGTTGCTGCCTGCGGCGTCGTCGACGGAGGGTCATGATGTCGGGCACCCCAAAGCCCGATTGACACAACGGCCAACACGGCCACTGCGGCAATTGGTCCGACCTTGTTACCGGATGCGATCTTGTTCGACTTGACCCCCTTGGAAGTGATCGCATCGGCGGCGCGGGCGAAGCCCGATGGGTCGCTACGCGGATCCTCCAACCACTCGCACAGCGTCGTCAGCTGCGCCGAGTCTTGTCCGTCCGTGGTCTCGATTGCGAACTTCACCAAATTGAGCAGACCGAGTCTGTCGGCCTCTCGTCCTTCGTCATCTGCCGGGCCCGCGTCGCCGAATCCGCAGAGGACCGGGCGTCCGTCATTCGCGATGATGACGTGGCTTGGCGACAGCGATCGGTGCGTGACCCCCGCTTCGTGGATGTCAGCGAGTGTGGATGCCACGGCCGTCAACAGGTGAAGAGCCCCGCCCAGATCGGAGGGGGAGCGGCGCCGCAGATTGTCGGTGCCGGCCCAGGCAGTGACGAGCAGGGGCTCGTCCTCGCTGAACGATATGAACTCGATGACGCCGGGATGGTTGAGCCGCTGCAACACGCCCGCTTCGTTGGCAAGTCGACTTGATTGTTCAGATCGTTTTGCCGCCACCAGAGCCTCGCCGTGGCGTTCGAGAGTCACTCCGGTCATCTGTCGTTCCTGCCGATCATGAAGACGGAGACTACATGAAAAGCTATGAAACGCAATAACGATTGGCAAAAAGACCCGAGATTCGTTCGCCCCCCACATCCCGAGCGTTATCGTGTAGCCATGTCTCTACCCCGAATCGTGGCGGTCGAACCGGGGTCGCCGGCCGAGAAAGCCGGGCTCGTCGCGGGAGACGAGATACGCAGCATCGGTGGTGAAGTTCCCCGAGATGTCATTCGCTGGCAACTCATGACCGACGCGTCCGAAGTGGAGTTCGTGGTCGATCGCAACGGCCTGGACCACGGCATTGTCGTGAACAAGCGCGATGGCGAGCCACTCGGAGCAGAGGTTCACGCCGCAGTGTTCGACCGGGTGCAAACCTGCGACAACCATTGTGAATTCTGTTTCATCCACCAGCTTCCAAAGGGAATGCGACGTTCGTTGTACCTCAAGGACGACGACTACCGGCTGTCGTTCCTCTACGGGAATTTCACGACGCTCACACGATTCACCGAGCTTGACCTCGAGCGAGTGATCACCGAGAGGCTCTCGCCCCTGCACGTGAGCATCCACGCCACCGACCCCGATGTCCGCGCCGACATTCTGAAGAATCGCAGAGGAGCGGTTTCGTTGCGTTGGCTGAGGATGTTGCTCGACAACGACATCGAGATTCATGGTCAGGTGGTGGTGTGTCCGGGTATCAACGACGCCGACGTCCTCGACGACACGCTGGCGGGCGTACTCGAGCGGTTTCCTGAATTGCAGTCGGTGTGTGTGGTGCCTCTCGGGGTATCGGCATTCAACACCCAGGCTCGAATGCGCCCCCACACGAAGGCGGAGGCCGCCCGGGTGGTCGACTCTGTCGCGCTCTGGCAGGGCACCTTTCTCGAAGCTCTGGGACGACGCATGGTGTTTGCCGCCGATGAGTACTACCTGATGGCCGGCCGCCCGTTCCCTGATGCCGAAACGTATGAGGGGTTTCCCATGCATGAGGACGGCATTGGCATGGCCCGCACGCTCGAACTCGAGTTCACCGGAGCCGCGTCTGAACCGACCAGCACCCGGTCAGGGTTCTTCGCCTGGGTGGATGGCGCCCCGGCAGATGGCTACAGGGCACCACGGGTTGATTCCCCCGGCGAACTTGTGTCCACGGGATCCGCACATCAGTCGTCGGTTTCGGTCACGCTGAGGCCTCGTCTCGATGCTCCGGTGGCAATACTCACCGGCACGCTCGGGGCGGGAGTCATTGCCCCGCTGGTGGATTCGCTAAACCGCAGCGACGTACGGGTGGTTGAGGTGCCCAATGAGTATTTCGGAGGGAACATTGGCGTGAGCGGACTCATGGTCGGAGCTGATGTGTCAAATGTCCTGATGGCAGAGCCCGATGGGCACCGATATCTTCTTCCCGACGTGTGCCTGAGCCGGGGGACCTTCCTCGACGGGATGACCATTGCGGAATTGCCGAGGCCCGTGGAAGTCACGGCAACAGATGGTTCAGCCTTGCGTGCCGCCCTGGAGGGGTCATGAGTTTGCCGGTAGTAGCTGTGGTGGGTCGACCCAACGTCGGTAAGTCGACTTTGGTCAACCGAATTATCGGCCGCCGCGAGGCCATAGTCGAGCAGCGTCCCGGAGTGACGCGCGACCGCAAGCGAGTCGAGGGGGAGTGGCTCGGGCATCGGTTCACTCTGGTCGACACCGGCGGCTGGATGGACAGCGGAAACGATCTCGACGAGAAGGTGAGCCGGCAAGCCGAGAAGGCGATCGTTGAATCTGATCTCGTGCTTTTGGTGGTCGATGCCATAGTTGGTGCCACGCCCGACGACGAGAAGGTGTCGATGCTTCTGCGCCGGCTCGATACTCCGGTGTTGGTGGTGGCGAACAAATGCGACGACAAGGTTCACGAGATCGGAATCTGGGATCTGATGGGGCTGGGGCTCGGAGATCCATATCCGGTGAGTGCGCTCCACGGCTTGGGCACCGGCGACCTTCTCGACGCTGTTATCAGCGAGTTGCCCGACAGCGACGAAGACTTCATCGACGAACCGGGCACCGATGAGAGAATGTTCTCGGTGTCGCTTGTGGGTCGCCCCAACGTCGGAAAATCGACACTCTTCAATCGGCTGATTGGCGAGGAGCGAGCGGTGGTCCACGACATGCCGGGCACTACTCGCGACGCGATCGACACGGTCGTCGAGACCGACACTGGCCCCATCCGATTCGTCGACACGGCTGGAATGCGCCGGAAATCACGCATCGACGCCGATACCGAGTACTACTCGCTGGTGCGGGCGCTCAATGCCGTCGACAAATCAGATGTGGCGTTCTTGGTGATCGACGCGACGGCAGGGATAACCCATCAAGACCAACGCCTCGCGGAACGAGTCGATGGCGCAGGATGCCCCATCGTGATTCTTCTCAACAAATGGGAGCTCCTCGACACCGAACACCGAGAGAAGATCGCCGGCGAGGTGGAGCGAAAGCTGGCATTTCTGGGCGGTGCTCCCGTGCTCAGAATCAGCGCACTCACCGGCAAAGGAGTCGACCGATTGTGGCCGTCGTTGCAGACCGCGGTTGGTGAGTATCGGACTCGCATACCGACTCGTGACGTCAACAAGGCCATCCGGGCCGCGCAGTCAGCGCAACCCGCACCGCACGGCGCAAGGGTTCTTTACGCCACCCAGGTCGCTACCGACCCGCCCACGTTCACCTTGTTCGCCAACCGCGAAGTTCCGAGGACGTATCTGCGCTATTTGGAGCGGTTCTTGCGTGAAACATTCGACATGGGAACCACACCAATCAAGATGCGTGTTCGCAGACGAAGCGACTGAAGCGTGCTCTACCGCTATCATTCCGTGTTCCGGGAATCACCCAGGAGAGCCAGATGACAGCAATAGTTCTTGGCGTTCTCGCAGGTATTTGCCTGGCGTCGTCCGTTCTCTACGCCAGGTCCGCTCGACTCAGACTGCGCATAGTCAGGCTGGTCGAGGCCGACGTGGGTTCAGGCGTCGAGGCACATTCTGTGGCCTTCGCGTCGTTCCGCAAGGAGGCGCATTCCGCAGGCGTCTACTTCCTCTTGGCGATTGCTTCGGGTGTGTTGGCCACCGATCAGACCAGCAAGATCGTTCTGGTGATGGCCATACTCGCCGCTCCGGCTTTGGCCTCGCTCTGGTGGTCGCGGCTGTCGGGCCGCGAAGCCCGCATGGCCCGTAATCGATACGACATCGAACGCCGTGCTGATGAGGCCCTCGAGCAGGAGCAGCTTGCGCCGAAAGCGTGGGCGGCACGTCTGGCCCCTCACGAACTCCCCGATTTCAGCGGTTTTGAGATCGGCCGCGTCTATGAGGCCGGCTCCGGTCTGATGGCCGGTGATTTCTTCGATGTCCACCGCGTTGGTCCCACGCGAGTTGCCGCCGTGATTGGCGACGTTGCCGGTCACGGGATCGAATCCTCGATCACGGCATTCCAGGCAAAATATCTGCTGAGGGTCTTTCTTCGGCAATTCCGAGACCCGGCCCAGGCCTTCGAGGAACTGAACGCGCAGTTGTCGGCAGGCGACCGCGACGAGGAGTTCATTTCTGCGGTCGTGGTGGTGTTCGACACGGAGGCCGGCACCCTTCGATACGCGTCGGCTGGCCATCCGGCGGCATTCTTGTTCCAAGAGGAGGGAGTGGCTCCGTTGCGTTCGACCGGACCGCTTCTGATGCTTGATCCAAAGGCTCAGTTTTTTTCTAGAGAGATCCCGATGGAGAGCGGCGACACCGTCGTCATGTACACAGACGGTTTGGCTGAGGCTCGCGAGGACACGCAACTGTTCGGCGAGGACAGGATCATCAAGACCGCTGAGCGAGATCTCAATGCAACGCCTGGAGTGCTTTGCAAGACGCTGCTGGACGCCGCCAAGGATTTTGCCGGTGGCGTGATCGACGACGACACGGCGATACTCGTCGTTCGGCGCGACTAGGAGACTTCTCATGCCATGGTGTGAAGCATGCGAGAAAAGCTGGACCCCGACGTCATTGAATGCCGACGGCACCTGCCCGCAGTGCGGTGATCATGTCGAGTCGACGCCCGGGGTCGACCACGAGCCTCGCAAGATCCCGTGGCACTTCTGGTTGATGGTGGGCGTGATCTCGATCTATCTCACCTACCGATTGATCCAGTTGGTCTTCTGGATTTTCTGAGAGATTCGACGGTGGTGGGCCACCGATATCCGGTGTGAGATAACCCTTGCGGCGCTACCATCGGGGGTCGTCACGGGCTGTGGCGCAGCTTGGTTAGCGCGTCGGTCTGGGGGACCGAAGGTCGGAGGTTCAAATCCTCTCAGCCCGACTGATGTGAGATCCCTGCTGCGGTGGGGATCTCAGTCGTTTTGGTTGCCGTGGAAATTCGCGAGTTGGCGAGCGCGGCCTTCGAAAGGCACGTACGGTGGGACGGAAAGCACGAATTGACACGCGTAGTGCGAATCTGAGCTTTCCGGGGCGATAGGTAATACTTACCATTCTCGTCCAGCCAACTTGTAGAGTGCGGCCGCGCCTGGTTACCGTGCGTGAGTGGAGTTTGACGTTTGCTGAATATGTCACAGCGAGCGCTCGGAGGGTGGAGGTCTGGAATGAGATTGAGGGCAGCTATCGCTGGGTGGTTGGTGGCAGCAATGGCCATGGCCGGTATTGCCACGGCGGTCCCGAGCAACGACGATT